>NZ_JBSFYP010000034.1:0-75654 GCF_053599835.1 Micromonospora sp. NPDC005163 | reverse complement strand
GGCAAGACCGACGCCTACCACTCGGTCGAGATCAGCAGCCCGAACGCTGACGGCAAGCAGACCGACAAGCTGCGCGCCGACGTCGTGCGCACCGTCGACGACGGTCGGGCCGTGGTCGCGAACATCGCCGGCACCAGCGTCGACACCGACGGTGGGATGCACTCCTTCGAGGGTGGGCACTACATCAGCGTGGTCGGGTACCGCGACGGCGGGAACGTGGTGAAGATCGCCGACTCCGCCGATGCGAACACCGCCTCCTACGAGGTCACCGTCGAGCACCTCGCCGACTGGATCGCCACCCGCGGCTACGCCACCAGCTGACGCAAGCAACACCACGACAAGGGCCGGACCCCAACCAGGGGTCCGGCCCTTTCGCGTCGTCATTGCCGCCAACTGCGGAACGTATTGACAAGCGTCGACTCCAGGGTGAGGCTGGATCTGTGAGAGCGCTCTCTCGCGTCCCGGCTCAACAGACCACCACCAGTCTGGCCCGGGAAACTCCGATGTCTTCGGCGGCGGCGCCGGAGCTGTCCCTGACCCGTCCCCGACAGGAGTCACGAGATGGACAGGGCCGCACCCCCTCTCCGGCATCCACCGCCGGCTGCGCCTCGCCACGGCGATCGGTGCCCTGCTGGCGCTACTCGGCACGTACATGGTCTCCACCACGGTCCGGGCCGACGCCGCCCCGGGCGTCAACGTCATCCGGGTCGCGGAGTTCCCGGCCGACTGCACGTACAGCCACCGGCTGCCGGACGACCCGATCATCTTCCCCGGGCTGCCCGGGGCGTCGCACATGCACAGCTTCTTCGGCAGCACGGTGACGAACGCCCACACCACGCTCCCCGACCTGGTCAACTCTCCGACCACCTGCAATCCGCGGACGGACGTCTCGTCGTACTGGGTGCCCACCCTGTACAACAACAACGTTCCGGTCGAGCCGGCCATCTCCACGTTCTACTACCTGGGTGAGGGCGTCCGCGCCGACGTCGTCGCGGCCACCCAGCCCATCCCGCAGGGGCTGCGGATCGTGGCGGGCAACGCCAAGGCGGCCGGGCCGAACGAGAGCATCGCCCGCTGGTCCTGTCTGCACGCGGGGCAGGTGCCGCCGTCGAAGAACTTCGTCACCTGCCCGGCTGGGACGATGATGGAGTCGTACCTGGACTTCCCGCAGTGCTGGAACGGCCGCGACCTGGACTCGCCCGACCACAAGAGCCACATGGCGTACCCGGTGAATCAGGCCTGCCCGGCGACGCACCCGGTGCACGTGCCGAAGCTGCGCCAGGTGCTGCGATACCCGGTCAACGGCAACCCCGCGCAGTTCCGGTTGGCCTCCGGGCCGGGCTACACCATGCACGGCGACTTCTTCAACGCCTGGCCGGTGACGGAGATGGCACGCCGCGTCCAGGACTGCATCCGTCCGGTGATCAAATGCGGGCACGACGGTCGACCGATCTGAGTCGAGACGGTCAACCAGAGGGCGGGCCTGGTCGTGCCGGGCCCGCCCACCCGCGCGGAAAGGAGGTCGGATGCGGGCCGTCGTCGCCGCGCCGCCCACGCTGCTCATCGCCGTCCTGCTCGTCGCCGGCTGCGCTGCCGGGTCATCGGACCCGCCCGGTACCACCGCGCCGGCCGCGGATGCGCCGACGGCAGTCGCACCGCCGAGCGTCGCGGCACCCACGGGTACGGCCGGACCGTTCAGCCCGACCGACACCGCCTGGCTCCAGCTCACGGTGGCGATGGCCGAACGGGTGCTGCCGGTGCTCGAACTGGTGCCGGCCCGGACCACCGACCCGGCCTGGCGGCGCCTGGCCGCCCAGATCGAGGCGACCCACCGCGCCGACCTGGTCGTGTCGTGCCGGCTGCTGGGCGACTCCGGTGCGCCGGCGACCAACCCGCACGAGGGCCACGACATGCCGGGCATGATCAGCCCCGACGAGCTGGCCGCGCTGCGGTCGGCCACCGGGAAGGCGTTCCACCGGCTGCTCGCCGGGCACCTGCGTGCGCACCTGACGCAGGCGGTCCGGATCGCCGCCGCGGAGCAGCGGGGCGGCGTCCACCCGGCGACCATCGCGTTGGCCGCGGCCGTGGTCCGGGGCGGCACCGCCGACCTCGCGCGGCTCGACCGGCTCGACCCGGCGGGGCCAGATGGGCGGCGTGCGGGTCAGGCGGCGTAGCGGGCAGCCAGGTCCACGGTGCGCCGGGCGGCGGCGACCATCGCCCGGTCGGCGAAGCGGCCGTCGGGCAGCACCGCCGTTCCCGAATCCCGTCGCTGCGCCTCGGCCACAGCGGCCAACAGCTCCGCGGCGCGGGCCACCTCCCGGTCGGCGGGCCGGAACGCCTCGACGATCACCGGCAGCTGGCGCGGGTGGATCGCCGCACGGCCGAGGAAGCCGAGCCGCCGCCCGACGGCGCAGGAGGCGGCCAGACCGGCGACGTCGGTGACGTCGGCGAACACCGACATCGCCGGCGGGGCCAGGCCGGCGGCCCGGGCCGCCACCACCACCCGGCCGCGCGCCCAGAGCAGCCCCTCGTCGTCGCTCACCCCGAGGTCGGAACGCAGGTCGGCCTCGCCGAGACCGATCGAGGCCACCGCGGGGTGGGCGGACGCGATCGGGTACGCGGCCTCCAGCCCGAGCGCCGACTCGACCAGCGGGTGCAGCGGCACGTCGACCCGGTCGGCGAGCGCCGCCACCGTCTCGGCCGACTCCACCTTGGGCAGCCGCAGCCCGGCCAGCCCCGGCCGACCGGAGACCGCGGCCAGGTCGGCGTCGACGTCCGGCCCGGTCAGCTCGTTGACCCGGACCTGCACCGGCACCGGGTGCGTCTCGGCGAGGAACTCCGCGACCGCGTCCCGGGCGTACGCCTTGCGCCCGGCCACCACGGCGTCCTCAAGGTCGAGGATGACCGCGTCGGCGCCCGAGGCGACCGCCTTGGCGAACCGGTCCGGGCGGTCGCCGGGCACGTAGAGCCAGCTGAGCAGCATCAGAGCACTCCCCGCTCGCGCAGCGCTGCCAGCTCGTCGGCGCTCAGGCCGAGCGCGCCGAAGACCGCGTCGGTGTCCTGGCCGTGCCGCCGGCCGGCGTGCCGGATCTCCCCCGGGGTGTCGACGAGCCGGAACGGCACGTTCTGCATCCGTACCTCGCCCAACTCCTCGTCCGGGACGCTGCGCACGGTGCCCAGCGCCGCGTACTGCGGGTCGGCGAGGATGTCCCGGACGTCGTAGACCGGCGCGACCGCCGCCTGCGCCGCCTCGAACGCGGCCACCACCTCGTCGCGGTCCCGCTTCGCCACCCAGGCGCTCACCGCGGCGTCCAGTTCGTCGGCGTGGGCGGCCCGGCCGCTGCCGGTGGCGAACCACGGCTCGTCGATCAGCTCGGGTCGGCCGACCAGCCGCAGCACCCGCTCGGCGATGCTCTGCGCGCTGGTGGAGACGGCCACCCAGCGCCCGTCCGTGCACCGGTACGTGTTGCGCGGGGCGTTGTTGTTGGACCGGTTGCCGAGCCGGGGCTGGATGTAGCCGAGCTGGTCGTACCAGGTGATCTGCGGGCCGAGCATCGCCATGATCGGCTCGATGATGGCGAGGTCCACCACCTGCCCGGTGCCGGTGGCGTCCCGGGCCCGCAGGGCCAGCATCACCGCGTACGCGGCGGCGAGCGCGGTCACCGAGTCGGCCAGGCCGAACGGGGGCAGGGTCGGTGGGCCGTCCGGTTCCCCGGTGGCCGCGGCGAAGCCGCTCATCGCCTCGGCGAGGGTGCCGAAGCCGGGCCGGCGGGCGTACGGGCCGATCTGCCCGAAGCCGCTGATCCGGGTGATGACCAGCCGGGGGTTGACCGCGTGCAGTTCGGCCGGGCCGAGCCCCCACCGCTCCAGCGTGCCGGGGCGGAAGTTCTCCACCAGCACGTCGGCGTCGGCGAGCAGCCGGCGCAGCAGCGCGGCGCCGTCCGGGTCGGACAGGTTGAGGGTGACGGTCCGCTTGTTGCGGCCGAGCACCTTCCACCACAGGCCGACGCCGTCCCTGGCCGGGCCGTGCCCCCGCGACGGGTCTGGCTTGGCGGGATGCTCCACCTTGACGACGTCGGCGCCGAAGTCACCGAGGAACGCGGCGGCGAGCGGTCCGGCGAAGAGGGTGGCCAGGTCGACGACCTTGATCCCGTCCAGGGGCGCGGTCACCGGGTCACCTCCGCCGCGTCGGGCGCCACAGCAGGGTCGGGCACCAGGTCCGCGGCGCAGCGGAAGCCCACCTGGTCGGAGCGGGTGAGCCCGGCGCCGGTCAGCAGCAGTTTCACCGAGACGTCCGCCGGCTGGGGGCCGCCGTCGAGGTACCAGTCGGAGCCGTCCGCCCGGTGGTCCGCGCCGCCCTTGAGGATGGCGAACCGGGTGCGCCCGTCGGAGTGCTCGCTCTCGGTCAGGTTCCACACCAGCGGTTCCCGGCGTACGAGCAGTCCCGCCTCGGCGGCCACCTGCCACTCGTCCTCGGTGGGCAGCCGCAGCCCGGCCCACGTCGCGTACGCCCGGGCGTCGGCCAACTCCACCCCGGTGACCGGGGCGTCGACCGGGCCCTGCCCCGCGGTGAACCGCTCGGGGCGCACCGGTCGGTAGCCGGTGGCCCGCAGGAACTCGGCGTACTCACCGTGGGTGACCTCGTGGGTGGCGATGGCGTACCGGCCGAGCCGGACACTGCGCCGCAGCGTGCCGGTGTGGTGCAGCCGGGGCGGCAGTGGCTTCCACTCGTCGACGTAGGGCGCCTCGCCGTACAGTCCGGTCTCCCGTACCCGGTGCCGGACGACGAGGTCCCGCCGGCCGGCCTCGACGGCCGCCATGCCTTGCGGCAGGTGCTGCCGGGGCGCCCACGGGGTCCGCACGCGCACCGCGGCGCGGGCGGGGAAGGACGGGTCGCCGGTGGGTGGCTCGTGCCGCCGCACGGCGGCGTCGGTCACCGCCACGGCGGCGATGGCGCCGGCGGGCAGCGGGCCGCCCACCGCCAGCCGCCCGTCACCGGTCTCGGTGACGCTCAGCTCGGCGCCGGTGATCAGGTCCACGAAGCGCCGGCCGGTCCGGGCCTCGGTGATCAGCCACGGTCCGTCGTGGTCCGCGCCCCGGTTCACCACTGTCCACAGTGGCTTGTCCTCGTGCGTCCAGCGGGACGCGTACACCTGGCCCGTGCCGGGATGGTCGGCGAGCGGGACCCAGTCCTCGGCGCGCAACCACGCGGCGTGGCTGGTCTGCACCCGGCGCATCGCGCGCAGCACCGCCCGGTCCCGGACGTTCCAGCCGACCCAGACACCGAAGACGCTCTCCCACACCAGCAGCCCGACGCCGTTGAGCCACGCGGAGTGCAGCTCGTCGAGGTGGTCGCGGTGCCAGCGCCGGGTGTGGTGCAGCACGTGCCGCCGCTCGAACCACTTCGCCCGCAGCACTCCGGGGACCTCGGAGTCGGCGAACCACTGCGCCCACGACATCGCGTGGTCGGCGATCCGGGCCAGCGGGACCCGGCTCTCGCCTTCGAGGACCATGCCGGGGCGGACGGCGTCCAACGCGGCGCGCAGCTCCCCGGCGCCCTCCTTCAGGGTGTCCAGGAAGACCCCGTCGACGCCGAGCTTGCCGGCCAGGGCCGCGACCTCCTCGGCGTCGCTACCCGGCTCCCGGCGGGTGCCGGTGTCCCACGGGTTGTAGTCGATGAAGACCCGCACCCCCCGCTCCTGGAACGCCCGCACCACCTCGGGCAGCTCCGGCACGTCCCGGTACCAGTCGAACTGGTTGCGGTCGTCCAGGCCGATGACCGGGTACGCGTGCCAGAGCACCACCCCGTCGAAGCCGCCGAAGTCCCGTCCGGCCGCGTCGAGGAACTCGTCGACGGTGAAGACACCGCGCTCGTGGTCGTAGAGCGCCTCGTCCCAGAGCCACGCCAGGCAGACGCTGAAGCAGTCGCCGCCGATCTCGTCGTAGTGCGCGCCGCTGTAGCCGATGCGCTCGCGGGCGTCGGCCCGCCAGCGGGTGAGCTGCTCCCGCCAGGCCGGCCAGTCGGCCGGCTCGGTCGGCGCGGCGAAGATCTTCGCCTCGTCCAGGGTGGTCAGGTCGGCGTGCCCGCCGAGCGGCACCTCGGTCGGCCGGTCGATCGGGCGCGGGACGTTCGGGTTGAAGCTCACGGGGTACCTCGGTAGGTCGCGTCGTAGAGGGCGTCGATGGCGGACCGCTCGGGCAGGGCGGTGGAGGCGCCGTGCCGCTGGGCGCAGGCCGCGCCGGCGGCGCACGCCCAGCGCAGGCTCGCCATGACGGTGTCGTCGGTGGTGGCGCCGCCACGCTCGGCCCAGCCAACGGCGAGCGCCCCGGTGAAGGCGTCGCCCGCGGCGGTGGTGTCCACCGCGTCGATGCTCGGGGCGGGGACCGCCAGGCGCAGACCGCGCCGGTCGGCGTACGCGGCACCGCGCGCGCCGCGGGTCAGCACCACCCGGGGCACCAGCTCCAGCAGGGCGTCGAGCAGCACCGACGGATCACCGGAGAAGACCCCGGCCACGACCGCCGCCTCGTGTTCGTTGACGACCAGCACGTCGACCAGGTCGAGCAGCTCCGTCGGCAGGACCGCGGCCGGTGCGGCGTTCAACACGACGGTGGTGCCCTCCGTCCGGGCCCAGTCGGCCGCCTGGAGCACCGCGGCCAGCGGCACCTCCAGCTGGAGCAGCAGCACGTCCGCCACGGCGATCCTCGCCCGGTCGTCGGCGTCCAGCTCGGTCAACGTGCCGTTGGCGCCGGGCGCGACGACGATGAAGTTCTCCGCGTCCCGGTCGACGGCGATCAGCGCGATGCCGGAGGCACCGGCGACGGTCCGCAGGCCGTCGACGCCCACCCCCGCGCCGACCAGGCTGGCCCGCATCTGCGTACCGAACTCGTCGTCGCCGACCGCGCCCACGAAGTCGCAGGCGGCACCGGCCCGCGCGGCGGCGACCGCCTGGTTGGCGCCCTTGCCGCCCGGCACGGTCCGGAAGTTCTCGCCCAGCACCGTCTCGCCGGGGCGGGGCAGCCGCGACGCGGTCACCACCAGATCCAGGTTGCTGCTGCCCACCACCGCCACGCGCGCGCTCATGCCGTGCTCCTTTCCGTCCACCCGTGCCGCGTCATGACCCGCTCCCCGCCTGGGCCAGGGCCCGGGTCCGCTCGGCCAGCTCGTCGAAGCCGATCCCGTCGAAACCGCCGATGCTGCTGGCCAGCCGGTTGCGCAGCGGGGCGACCCAGCGCGCCGGCAGCCCGGATGCCCCGGCGAGCGCCCCGGTCACCGCACCGACCGTCGCGCCGGTCGAATCGGTGTCCCAGCCGCCGCTGACCACCGCGGTGATGGACCGTTCCAGGTCGCCACGGCCGTACGCCAGCGCGGCGGCCACCAGCGCGGCGTTGTTGCGCACGTGCACCCAGTGCAGGTGACCGTGGCGGGCGTACAGCTCGTCGACCACGCGTTCCCAGTCGTCGGTGCCCACGCCGAGGGCGCGCGCCTCGCGCACCGTGGCCGCGAACCGACTGCGCGGCGGCAGCACCGCCTCGGCCGCGTCCAGCACCTCGTCGACGGTGTCGGCGACCGGCGCGGCGGCGGCCAGGGCGGCGGCCCAGAGCGCGCCGTGCACGCCACCCCGGACGTGGCTGACGGTGGCGTCCCGCAGGGCCAGCTCGGCGGCCCGGTCCGGCCGGCCGGGGTTGACCCAGCCGTACACGTCGGTGCGGATCTGCGCGCCGATCCACTCGCGGAACGGGTTGTGCCGGCGGGCGCTCTGCGGTGGCGCGAGCCCGAGCAGCAGGTTCCGGTACGCCACCCGTTCGGCGGTGAAGACCCGCCCACCGGGCAGCCAGTCCAGCCACGCCTGCGCCACGTCGGCGCTGGTGAAGTCCCGTCCGTGGGTCTCCAGCACCCGCAGGGCCAGCAGCGCGTAGTTCAGATCGTCGTCCTCGGGCATACCGTCGATGTTCTCGGCGAGGCTGGTCGGCGCGCTGCGCCGGTTCCAGGGCCAGCGGGCGGCGACGTCGGCCGGCAGTCCCTTCGCGGTGAACCAGTCGCGCAGCGGCCACCGGCCGGTGGCGGTGAGGATCTCCCGGATCCCCTCCCGGGGGATCTTCTCCACCGGCTTGCCGAGCAGGCAGCCGGCCGCCCGGCCGAGCCACGCGCCGTGCAGCCGGTCGTACGTCACGTCGGTCGGCAGCGACCAGGCGGCCGGCCATTCGGCCCGGAGCGCGGCCAGGTCGTCCGGCTCGTCGGCGGCGGCGACAGCGACGGCGGGCAGCGCGTCGGCGGCGTCCAGCAGTTCGACCGCGAGCGCCCGCAGCGCGGGCGAGGCCGGGGTGGGCGACGCTCCGCTGACAGGCGGAGTCAGGTCGCCGCCGGCCTCCGTCCACCGCCGGGCGAGGGCCGCCACGTCGCGGCCCTCGTCCCGGCTGGCCGCCAACTCGTGGGGCAGCAGGTCCTCCGGCTGGACCCAGGTGATCCTCACCGGGTCGGCTCCCCGTCCGGTGCGTCCGGCACGGCCCGACCGGCGCCACCGGCCAGGCCGGCGAAGCGCTCCGCACGCCGGGTGAACCGGGCCCGGTCCCGCTCGAACACCTCGCCAGCCACCGCCGCGAGGATCCGGGCCGGCTCCACCAGGTCGGTCTGGGAGGCGGTCCCGACCACCTCGGACCACTCCGTGGGCACCGCGGCGGCACCGCCGAGCGCCCCGGCGATGGCAGCGGCCATGGTCGCGGTCGAGTCGGCGTCCCGGCCGTAGTTGACCGCGCCGAGCACCGCCGGGCGGAACTCGCCGCCGGCCACCACGAGCATGCCGATGGCCACCGGTAGCTCCTCGATGGCGTGCAGCCGGCTGGGCCGCCGCGCACCGAGGCCCGGGCTCCGGTACTCCTCCCCCACCGTGTCATAGGGGGCGACCGCGGCGCGCAGCGCCGGGATCGCCTGCTTCCAGTCGTGGTGGCTCCGGGCCTCCTTGACCACCGCGTCGATGGCCGCCCGGGTGCCGTCGCGGGCCAGGTCCAGCGCCGCGGTGACGACATCCTCGACGCCCGCGCCGGGGGTGGCCGCCGCGGCGACCGCCGCCGCGAAGACGGCGGCGGCCTCCCGCCCGTAGCTGTGCTGGTGCGCCCCGGCGATCTCGACCGCCTCGGCGTACGCCCCGGCCGGATCGCCCGCGTTGACGATGCCGACCGGAGCCATGTACATGGCCGCTCCACAGTTGACGATGTTGCCGACCCCTGCCTCGCGCGGGTCCGCGTGGGCGTGGTGCAGGCGGGTGACCAGCCACCGCTCGGCGGCCGCGAGCCGGTGGAAGGTCACCCCCTCCCGCTCCAGGTCGGGTATGTAGACCACCCGCTCGATCAGGTCGGGGACCAGCAGCTCCACCACGTCGTACGCGTCGAGGTGGTCGCGTTTGGCCGCGTAGGCGCGGACCAGGGCGTGGGTCATCAACGTGTCGTCGGTGATGTGCCCGTCGCCCTTGTGGTACGGCGCGAGCGGTCGCGCGGTGGCCCAGTCGGCGTGGTACGGGGGCACGATGCCCTCGACCCAACCGCCGAACCGTGCGCGAATCTGCTCCGGTAGTGCCGTCTCGGTGGCGCCCCCGAGGGCGTCTCCGACCGCGGCGCCGACCAGGCAGCCGACCGATGTGTCGAGCAAGAGTGACATGTCTACCTCAGAACCTGCTTGCCACCGTCGACCAGCTGCGTGCCGAGCTGATCGAGGGTGATCTTGTTGGCGAAGTACTGCTGGAGAGCCGGGGTGGCGTACTTGGTCTTCCACTCCGGGTAGCCGTCGGCCTGCTGGAACGGGGCGACGGTCAGGTCCGCGGCGCTGTCCGCGGCGACGTCCCAGCCCTGCTTGCCGGTGGTGACCTTGACCAGCTCCTCGTTGGCCTGCTTGCCGGTCGGAACCAGCCAGTCACCCTTGGCCAGGGCGGACATGTTGGTCGGGTTCAGGAAGTACTCGAGGAACTGCGCGGCCTGCTTCTTGTGCTTGGAGTCCTCGGAGACCGACAGCGTCTGCGGGTTGGCCGCCTGCTTGGTGGAGAGCCCCTTGACTGGCGGCAGGGTGACCCACTCGAAGCCGGCCGGCGCCTGCTCGACCATCTGCTGCCGCAGCGACACCGAGCCGGGCAGCATGGCGTACTTGCCACCGAAGAAGCCGGGCAGGGTGTCCGCGCCGCTCATGCCGAGCGCCTCCGGGGACGCGGACTTCGTCGCGTAGATCATGTCGTGGATCCGCTTCGGGATCTCCTTCTCCGCGTCACCGACCCGGACCTCGGTGCGCCCGCCGTCGGTGTAGAAGAACTTCCCGTCGTAGTTGAGCGCCAGGTTGAGCACCCGGTTGGTCGGCGACTTCAACGCCCAGGCCACGCCGTACTGGCCCGGCTTGGTGAGCTTCTGCGCGTTGCCCTGGAACTCGTCCCAGGTCCAGCCGCCGTCGGCCGGCGGCACCGCGACGCCGGCGGCGTCGAGCAGCTTCTTGTTGGCGATGACGACCTGCGACTCCAGCAGGAACGGCACACCGGCGACCTTGCCGTCGAACGTCGCGGTGTCCCAGACGCCCTTGTCGATCTGGCCCTTCAGGTCGTCGGAGACGAGCCCGGAGAGATCGGCCAGGTAGCCCTGCTTGCTGAACTCGCCGATCGAGGACGCCTCGTAGTGCACGATGTCCGGTGCGTCGCCGCCCTCGAAGGAGGTCAGCAACTGGTCGTGCACCGAGTTCCAGTCACCCTGGACGTACTCGACCTGGATGTCGGGGTGCTCGGCGTTCCACTTGGCGACGAGGTCCTTGTTGACCTGCAACGACTCCTTCTGCCAGGCGAGGCTCAGGAAACGCAGCTTGACCGGGCCGGACGTGGCCTCGTCGCCGCCGCCGTCACCGCACGCGGCGAGCGCGCCGAGGCCGACGACCGCGACCGCGGTGGCCGCGGCCAGTCGACGGAATCGGGTACGGAGCATGGGGGTACCTCCTTGGTGGTGGGTGGGGGACGGTTCAGCCCTTGACCGCGCCGGCGAGCGACCCGGACGAGAGCCGGCGTTGCATGAACGCGAAAAAGATCAGGCTGGGCAGCGTGGCCAGCAGCGAGCCGGCCGCGAGCGGCCCGAGTCGGGCGGTGCCCTCGATGCCGACGAAACGGGCCAGCGCCACCGGCAGGGTGGCCAGCTCGGGCGTCTTGATCAGCACCAGGGCGAAGAAGAACTCGTTCCAGGCCGAGATGAAGGAGAAGAGCGCGGTCGCGACCAGGCCCGGGGCCAGCAACGGGAAGACCACCCGGCGCAGGACCTGCACCCGGCTCGCCCCGTCCACCGAGGCGGCCTCCTCCAGCTCGCGAGGAATGTTGCGGACGAAGCCCTGGAGCATCCAGAGAGCGAACGGCAGCGCCCAGACCACGTAGATCAGCACCAGCCCGGCGTGTGTGTTGGCCAGTCCGACCTGCCGCAGCACCAGGAAGATCGGGATGATCAGCAGCACGAACGGGAAGAGCTGCGACAGCAACACCCAGCCCAACGCCGCGGTGCCGAGCTTGGAGCGGAACCGGGCCAGCGCGTACGAGGCCGGCATGGCGACCAGCACGGTCAGCACCGCCGAGGCCAGCGAGACCTGGAGGCTGTTCAGTGCCGCCCTGCCCAGCTCCTGCTCGGTGAAGGCCTGGACGAAGTTCTGCACGGTCGGGTCGCTCGGGATCAGCGTGGGGTGCAGCCGCACCAGCTCCCGCGGCGGCTTGAAGGCCGTCGAGAGCAGCCAGATCAGCGGGAACCCGAGGAAGATCAGGTAGCCGAGGAGCGCCAGGTACTGCAGCGCCCGCCCGGTACGGCTCGGCTTTCCGAACATGTCAGTTCGCCTCCCTCAGCCGGCGCCGGAGATAGACCGCGAGCAGCGCGATGATGAGCACGACCATCACGTTGCCGAGCGCGGCGGCGTAGCCGTAGTTGCCGTAACGGAACGCCTCCTCGTAGGCGAAGAGCATCGGCAGCATGGTCTTGCCGCCCGGCCCGCCCGCGGTCAGCACGTACACCAGCCCGAACGAGTTGAAGTTCCAGATGAAGTCCAGCGACGTGATCGCCACGATCACCGGCGCCAGGGCGGGCAGCGTGACGTGCCGGAACCGGTGCCACGTGCTGGCCCCGTCCACCGCGGCCGCCTCGTGCAGCTCGCGGCCCACCCCCTGGAGGCCGGCGAGCAGGACGACGGTGGTCTGTGGCATGCCGGCCCAGACCCCGACGAGGATCACGGCGGGCAGTGCCGTGCTGAAGTCGCCGAGCCAGTTGGTCCGCAGCCCGTCGGCGCCGATCCGGTGGAAGAACTCGTTGAGCAGGCCGGCGTCCGGGTGGTAGACGAGCTTCCAGAGGATGCCGACCACGACCGGCGGCATCGCCCACGGCACCACGGCCAGCACCCGGGCCACGCCCCGGAACCGCAGCTGCTGGTTGAGCAGCAGGGCCAGCCCGAGGGCGAGCAGGAACTGGAGCACCGTCACCCCGACCGCCCAGAGCAGCCCGATCTTGAACGAGTTCCAGAACAGCTCGTCGCCGAGGAGTTCGCGGTAGTTGGCCAGGCCGGTGAAGGACACCTCGACGTTGCGCCCGGCCCGGGCGTCGGTGAAGCCGAGGTAGATGCCGCGCAGCAGCGGAAACACCGACAGCACCAGGATCGGCAGCAGCGACGGCAGGAGCAGCAGGTAGATGGTGGTCCGGTCGGAACGGAACCGGCTCGGCCGGCGGGCCGGTCCGGCCCGTTCGACGTCCGGCCGCTCGGCCAGCGTGGTCATGAGGTCACCCCTTCGCTGGTCGGGTGGGTGGTCGGCGGGGCGGCCAGCCGGGGTGCCGGCAGCGGCGTGCCACTGGACGCCCGGATGGCGAGGCTGGGTGGCACCTGCTCGCGCCGGGGCGGCAGGGTCGGGTCGGCGATGCGTTGCAGGAGCAGCTCGGCGGCCCGGCGACCGCGCTCGGCCGAGCCGAGCGAGACGCTGGAGAGCTGGGGAAACATCATCCGGGCCAGCTCGGTGTCGTCCATGCCGACGACGGCGACGTCCTGCGGCACCTGGCGCCCGGCGGCGAGCAGGGCGTGCAGCGCCCCGACCGCGATGAGGTCGTTGGCGCAGACCAGGGCGTCCGGGTCGGCACGGGCGAGCAGCCGCTCGGTGGCGGCCCGGCCGGCGGCGTACTGGAAGTCGCCGACCTCGATCAGGTCCTCGTCGAGCCGGATGTCGTGTCGCGCCAGCGCTGCCCGGAAGCCGGCGTCGCGCGCGGTGCCCGGGACGGTGTCGAGCGGGCCGTTGACGAAGCCGATCCGGCGCCGGCCGCTGGCGATGAGGTGGTCCACGGCCAGCGCCACACCCTGCCGGGAGTCGGTACGCACGTTGTCGACCGCGGCGTCCGCGCCGAGCTGGCCGACCACCACCACCGGCACCGGGCTGTCCAACAGCGCGGTCAGGTGGTCGTCGGTGACCCGGATCGGCGAGACGATCATCCCGTCCACGTAGCGGTTGGCCAGCCGGCGCAGCAGGGCGGTCTCGTTGTCGATCCGTCCGCCGGTGGCGTGCACCAGCAGCTGCCGCCCGGAGGAGGCGACCACGGACTCGATGGCGCGCATCATCTCGACGTAGACCGGGTTGCCGATGTCCTCGACGGCGAGCGCGACGAGGCCGGTGCGCTGGGACTGCAGCGACCGGGCGATCGCGTTCGGCACGTAGCCCACCTCGGCCGCCGCGGCGCGTACCTTGCGGATCGTCTCCGGGCTGCCGCCGACGCCGTTGAGCACGCGCGAGGCGGACGCGATGGAGACACCGGCGCGGGCGGCGACCGTGTGCACCGTGGGCCGGCCGTCAGCCGGTTCCTGTAAACGTTTACGACCCACGTTCGACACCTCCAGCCGGTTGCTGTAAACGTTTCCGGGAGTCTGCGCCGCCCTTGGCGGAGAGGTCAAGGGCTCGTTACGAAAACGTTTCCAACAGTCGACGGGCGGACCCGCCTCGTTGATCAAGAGATTTGCGTCATCCCGCCCGGCGTGTCCTGACGCAAACCTCTTGGTCAACGGCGGGTGGACGGCCCGACGGTGAGGGTGATCTCGCGGCCCGGCCACCGGGAGCGGAGGCGTCGGTCGTGGCTGGCGACGATGATGGCGCCCGGTCCGGTGCCCAGGGCGTCCTCCAGCTCGTCGCAGAGCCGTGGGGAGAGATGGTTGGTCGGCTCGTCCAGCAGGAGCAGGTCCGGCGGGTTGGCGACGAGCACCGCGAGAGCGAGCCGACGGCGCTGGCCGACCGACAGGTCCGCCGCCGATCGGTCGAGATCCCTGGGCACGAGCAGCCCGAGTGACGACAGCGGCACCGCTTCGGCGCGCTCGGCACCGACGGCACGACCGAAGACGTCCCGGGCGGTCCGCGACGGATCCTCGAAGGTGGTGTCCTGGGTGAGCAGACCGACGCGCAGGTCCGGCCGCCTCCAGACGGCTCCGGTGCCACTGACGCGTCCGGCGAGGACGGCGAGCAGAGTGGACTTGCCCGCACCGTTCGGGCCGCTCACCAACAGCCGGTCGCTGGCGGCGACCTCGAGGTGCGCCATCCACAGCCGATCGGGTATCCGCACCTGGCGCATCGTGGCGACGATGTCATCGCCGGCGCCGGTGGCGAGAACGGGTGCCTGGAAGCGCAGCGGCTCCGGTGGCGCGGCGACCTGGTGACGCTCCAGTGTCTCCAGTCGGCGGGTGGCGTCGCGGACACGGCGGGAGATCTGGTTCTGCACCCGGCCGGCGGTGTGCCCGTACCCCATCTTCTCGCTGTCGCGGGGGCCACGGCCGTGGGCGACCTGGTGCCCGGTCACCGCGGCGGCCTCGCGCAGTTCGGCGAGGAGCGCCTGCTCGTCGTCGTAGCGCCGGCGCCAACGGTCGGCCTCGGCCCGCTTGGCCGCCAGGTATGCGCTGTAGCCACCGCCGTAGCGGACCGGGCCCTCGACCGCCGGGTCCAGATCGATGACGTCGGTACACACCGCGTCCAGAAACGCCCGGTCGTGGCTCGCCAGCACGACCACCCCGGGCATCGCGCGGAGTTGGTCCTCGCAGAACGCCGCCGCCGCGTCGTCGAGGTGGTTGGTGGGCTCGTCGAGCAGCAGCGCATCCGGCCGGCGGACCAGCATCGCGGCCAGCGCGAGGCGGCCCCGCTGCCCGCCGGACAGCTCCGCGAGCCGCCGATCGTGCGCGATCCCGCCGAGGCCGAGGCCGGCGAGCACGGTCTCGGCACGCCGGTCGGCGTCCCAGGCGTCCCGGTCCTGCGCCCGCTGCAGGGCCGCACCGTACGCCGCCAGCAGCTCGGCGTGCCGCTCGGCGCCCTCCGGTGCGTCGGCCAGCGCGGCGCCGAGCCGGTCCAGCTCGGCGAGGTCCGCCCGGGCCTCGCGCAGCGCGTCGTCCAGGACCGTGGCGACCGTCGCGGACGCGGCGTAGGGCATCTCCTGGTGCAGGAAGCCGAGATCCGGTGGGCGCGCGACGGTGCCGGAGTCCGGTTCGTCGACGCCGGCCAGGACCCGCAACAGGGTGGTCTTGCCGGTGCCGTTCTCACCGATCAGGCCGATCCGGTCGCCGGGCGCGGCGGTTAGGGAGACACCGTCGAGCACCCGGCGCGTACCCCGGATACGGAGAAGGTCATGGGCGATGAGGGCGGGTCGAGCAGACATGAAGACCTCGGAGAAGGAAGATCCGGGCGCACACAGGTGGCCCGGCGGGAGCAGGGCATGACGACAGAGGCCGCGGCGACGGCAGCGCGATCACGCGCCCGTCGGCGGCCGGTCCGGGCTCTCACCCGGAGATGTCGTCGTCACCTGCCACGCTTGCTCCGATCTCCAACAACTCGGGCGAAAGGATAGCTCAGCGCGGACGCTCAGCTCTCGGTGTGGCGCGGCACGACCTCACCCTGCGCCGATGCTCGACGAGCTGTTGTCCGACGAGTTGCCCGGCCTCGACGTGTACCGGCCCGCCCGCCGCCCAGACCGCGCACGGCGTCCCAGCACGCTGATGATCGTCAGCAGCAGCGCGGCGAAGAGCAGGATCGAACCGCCCAGCAGCGTTGCGATCATTCCCACCGACATGGTCGACCACCCTTCTCCGGGCCAGCTCCCGTGCGGCCGGAAAGGAGATCCTGACACGGTCAGGCGGTGCGGGAACCCGCCCGCAGGGAGTCGATGGTGAGGTCCAGGGCGGCCTCAAGGTGGTCGATCTTCCCGGTGGCGAGCAGCAGCAGGACGCCGCCCTGGATGCCGGCCAGCAGCGCCGCGGCGGCACGGTCGGCGTCGACCTCGGGGGCGATGTCCCCGGTCGACTGCATGTGCCGGATGCCCTCGGTGATCGCCTTCTGCCAGCGCCGCATGAGCCCGGCCACCACCGCCTGCGCGCCCGGCCCACGCCGGCCCGCCTGGCCGAGCAGACCGTTGAGCGGGCACTTCACGCCCTGCGCGAGGTAGCGCTCGATGAGCCGGTCGCGCCATGCCAGCCACGCCGGCCAGGACGTCAGGTTGCTGAGCATCGGCTCCTGGTCGATGAGCACCTGGTCGGCCTCGTGCTGGGCCACGGCGAGCAGCAGCTCGTCCTTGCCCTCCGGGAAGTAGTGGAAGAGCTGGCCCTTGCTGGTGCCGGTGCGGGCCATCACGTCCTCGAGGCGTGTCTCGTCGACGCCGCGCTCGCGGATCTCGGCGGCGGCGCCGGCGACGATCCGCGCCCGGGTCGCCTCGCCCTTGCGGGTCAACGCGCGCGTCATGAAACCTCCGTCACCGCCTCCTCGTCTGGACCTGGCGGTTCAACCGTAGCTCGCTCTTTGGACTTGCGGGTCCATTTTTGCCGAGCAAAAGTCTGGGCCGCGCGGTCCGCTCCGGGCCGGCGAGCGATCGGGAGGACGCAACGATGAACCAGTACTACCTGCTCGGGCGGTCCGGTCTGCGGGTGAGCCGACTGGCGCTGGGCACGATGAACTTCGGCGTGGATGGGTTCCACGCCGCGTACGGCAGGACCGAGGAGGAGGCGGAACCGATCTTCCGCCGTTACCTGGAGGCGGGCGGGAACCTCATCGACACGGCGGACTTCTACACCGCCGGTGAGAGCGAACGCATCCTCGGCCGCCTGATCGACCGGGCCGGTGTCCGGGATCGGCTCGTGCTCACCAGCAAGGCCACCAACACCATCGACCCGACCGACCCGAACGCCAGCGGCAACGGTCGCAAGCACATCGTGCGGGCCGTGGAGGCCTCGCTGCGCCGGCTCGGCACCGACTACATCGACCTGCACCTGCTGCACACCTGGGACCGGATCACACCGGTCGAGGAGGTCGTGCACACCCTCGACGACCTGGTACGCGCCGGCAAGATCCGGTACGCCGGGCTCTCCGACGTACCGGCCTGGTACGCGGCACGGGCGCAGAGCTACGCCGAGGCGCACGGGCTGGCCCCGATGATCACCGTGCAGCTTCCGTACTCCCTGGTCGCGCGCGACATCGAGGCGGAGTACGTGTCGATGGCCCAGACCCTCGGCATGGGCCTCACGGCGTGGAGCCCGATCGGCGGCGGTCTGCTCAGCGGCAAGTACCGGCGGACCGGCGAGGGCATGAGCGGGACCGGCCGGTTGACCAATCCCGACGCCCCGGGTCGAGAGATCAACCCCAGGGACTGGCAGGTGATCGAGGCGCTCGAGGGCGTGGCGGCGGAGCTGGGCCGCAGCATGGCCCAGGTCGCGATCAACTGGGTGGCGACCCAGCCGGCGGTCGCCTCGGTGGTCATCGGGGCGAGCAGCCCGGAGCAGCTGGACAGCAACCTCGGCGCGCTCGACTTCGAGATCCCGGCGGACGCGCGTCGCCGGCTCGAGGAGGCCAGCGCACCGCAGGTCGGGATGCCCTACGGGATGTTCACCCCGCAGTACCAGTCCTGGGTCGTGAGCCCCGGCCTCGGCATCGGCGACAAGCCAGCGGGATATGCCCCGCCGGTGTTCAACGGCGCCACCCCGCCCGTCAACTGACGGAGCACGACAATGGCGCAGGGCCTTCGCGGCGACAGCATCGCCGCGAAGGCCCTGTTGCGTGCACCCGCCGGCTCGCCGCCGCAGGATCGGGAGCGAAGGGTCAGACGACGGAGACGGCGACCAGGGCGACGGCGGATCCGGCGAACACCACCGTGTTGCGGAGGTAGGTCTGGGCGCGCACCCAGCGCGGGAAGGCGCCCTCGGCGGCCGCGAGGAAGGGCTCGACCTGGATGCGGGTCAGCTCCGGGTCGCCCTTGCGGCGGAAGGCGGCCTGGACGGACTTCACGGCGGTGCGGTTGCTGTAGACGATCACCACGTTCATCAGCATGACCAGCGAGGAGAAGATCCAGGTCAGCAGCTGGGCCGGGTCGGCGCCGGCGAGGTTCAGGGCCGCGGTGGCGGTCATCACCGCGGCGACGGCCACCGGGGCGGCGGTCTCGTGGCCACCGGCGTCGAACCGGAGCCTGTTCTCCTCCAGGATCCCCGGGCGGACGTTCTGGCGGCGGAGCTCGGCCTCCGCGGCGGCCTTCGCGACCGGGCCGAAGCGGTGACGGACCAGCGGGATGCTGACGAAGGCTGCGGCGACGAGCAGTTGCATCACGGCGGCGAGGGTGTTCACGGGGGCCTCCCTTGAGTTGCACATTGTTCAAGTAGCTGGCGGTGATGACGGTAGCGGACGACTTGAACAATGTGCAAGACGGTCGTTGAACTTTGTGCAAGCGAGTGCGTACCGTGAGGGGCATGGCACGCGACACCCTCACCCGAGACCAGATCGTCCGCACCGCCGTCGAACTCCTCGACGACGAGGGCCTCGAAGGCCTGAACATGCGCGCCCTGGGCAAACGCCTCGACTCGGCTGCCACGGCCATGTACTGGCACGTCAAGAACAAGGACAACCTCGTGCTTCTCGCCACCGACCGGGTGTGGGGCGAGCTCACGCTGCCCGACCTGGACGCGGTCGACTGGCGGACCGCGGCCACCGCCATGGCCGTCGACCTGTACGAAATGTTCACCCGGCACCCCTGGCTGGTGCAGGCCTTCGCCGCACACGTCCTCTACGGGGAGGGCAAGGCACGGCACGACGACCACACGCTCGCCGTCTACGAGGCCGCCGGCTTCCGCGGCGCCCAGGCCGACCAGGCCGCCTCCACGGTCTTCACCTACGCCCTCGGCAACGCGGCCGGCGCCGCCGCGACCGCCTCGCTCACCCGGAAACTCGCCCGGGACGACACCACCGCCGAGGAACAGTTCCAGGACGCCATGACCAGGGCCCAGGAGATCGCCATGCGCTATCCCCGCCTGCGCGCGCGCCTGGAGACCCCGGCGGCGGCCACCTATGCCGCCGCTCCCGACCGGGCCTTCGAGTTCGGTCTCCAGGCCCTCCTCGACGGCCTGGAGCGGCAACGGGCTGGGAGTTGAACAAGGCCCAGACGCGACCTCGCCGGCCGGTTTTTCCAGCGTGTCCCCACGACCGTGGGCCAGCAGGCGCCCAGTGCCGCCGTCGTCCGACGGCTACTCGGCCGCGCCGGTCGTCCGGGCGAGTCCGGACGTCGGCACCGGGTCTCCCTCGTACAGCGCGACGTACCGCCGGCGCAGGTCGGATCCGTCGGTGCCGAGCGCGCCGAGGTCCAGCACGTCGTGGCGGACGCCCAACGACTCCGGCAGTTCGCAGACCCGCAGTGGGATCGCGTTCGCCTCGGCGATCCGGGCCGGCACCGTCACCGCCGCACGCCGGTCCACCACCCCGTCGAGGGGACTGATCGCGACCGCCGCGGTCAGCAGACCGGTCCGTCGTGGTGGGCGCGGGAAATCGCGCGCGATCGCCAGGTACTGCGCGACCGCGGACAGGGAGTAGCCGCGCGAGGTGACACGGTCGGGCAGGATGCGGCGCCCGTACAGCAGGATGAGCGGCTTGACGGCGAACGCCGGCGCCTGACGCGGGTCAGGGCCGAAGAACGGCGACAGCAGCAGCAGACGCCGCACGACGTCGCCGCGGACCTGGGCCAACCAGGCGGCCAGAACCCCGCCGCCGGAGATCCCCACGACACCGACCTCGTCCCCGAGACCCGCCGCGACGGTCAGCGCCTCGGCGGCGTACGCGGTCAGGTCACCGGCCTCGACCTGATGATGGGCCCGCCGGTCCACCGTGCCGTGGTGGGGAGCGCGCGGAACCCAGACGTTGTAACCACGGGCGAAGAACTCCTCGGCCATCTCGTCGAACTGGTCCGGCGCGTGGGTGTATCCGTGCAGCAGCAGCACCGCCCGGTCGGTACGGGAGCCGTGGCTCAGCAACCGGCTGCGCGACTCCGGCCGGAGCAGCGGATCCGCGGCCTCGGCCGAGACGATGGTCTCGGCGACGCGGGTGGCGGCGGCGAAGTCGAGCGCGTCCGCGGGCGCGCTACGCGGCTCACGGCGGCGCGACGGCCAGAGAAGGCGCCCGACGACTGCCGCCACGACGAGCGTCAGCCCGTCGCCGATGAGCGCGACCCAGTAGTCGAGGAAGGTGTGGTGCCCACCGAACAGGTCCATCGACGTCAGGCCTGGTGGCAGGGGTTGACAACGATCTTGGACACGGCCAGATCCTCCCACCGGCCGTTCGGTCGATGCGGCGGTGGGTAGGGGTACGCCCTGGTGGCGCCAGGGCGTACCCCCGGTCGGTCAGCCCAGGCGGCCGGCGGCGGCGACCGCCGGATCGGGCGGCGTGCCGGTCGCCGGCGCGAAGAGGACCCGCGAGCGCAGCTGTCGGAACCCGGTCCGTTCCAACTCCGCCAGCACCGCCACCCGGTGGGCGTCCACGTCGGCGATCACCTCCCGCGCGCCACCGGCTGCCAGCACCCGGACCGCCTCGACCAGCAGCTCACTCCGGACGGCCTCGTCGAGCAGACCGAGGTAGGCGATGAGCGGGTAACAGGCGTCGCCCGCTGGTCCGACAAGCCCGACCGGCACGCCGTCGTCCAGCGCGACCCGCCAGTCCCCCGCCGGACCCCGCAGCCAGGCCAGCGGGTCGGTGGCCAGGTCGACGCCGCCGACCGCCCGCGCTATCTCCACACCGGTCAGCACGTCCGGCTCGGCGATCCGGGCGACCAGTGCGTTGATCTCGGTCGGGTCGGCGGCCGGGCGGAAGGCGTACCGCCCGGAGGTGGCCGGCAACGGCGTGCCCGTCCAGGAGCATCTCAGCCGCTCCCCCCGCTCGACCAGCCCGGCGAGCCGAGCCGCCGCCATCGGCGCCTCCACCACGGCCAGCACCTCGGGCCGCCGCCGCCAGTGCGCCGGCATGGCGGCGAAGTACAGGCCGGGACCGCCCAGCGCCTCGTGGGCGGCGCGCAGCAGTGCCGCGCCCACCTCCGGCTCGGCGTCCAGGTCGAACCGCTCCAACCAGGGCGCACCGACGGCACCCGGCGGAAGGAGCCAGGCCGCCCGGGCGACCACCCGGCCGCTTCGGAGGGCGACCCAGGTGGTCTCGGGTCGGTAGCCGCCGCCGGCGATCCCGTCGGCGTAGCCGACCTTGCGCAGTTGGGGCAGCGGATCGGGCATGGAGTCGAACATGTGTTCCTCGCCCGCGACGAGCGGACGGATGACCAGGTCGGTCATAGGTTGATCCTCCGGAAAGCGAGCGCCCCGGGTCAGATCCGCGTGGACGCCGGGGCGCGGAGGGGGCGCAGAACATCGGACATTGTTCTGACCTCCTCCCGGCTCGACGGCGTGCCCCAGAACCTATCCGAGGTTCTCGCCGGCGGCAAGACGCGCTCGGGCTGCCGTGCCCGCGCGGAGAGGTGTACCCCGAGGCCGGCTACAGCTGCGGATTGGTTTCCGGTCCGCGCCGGTGGGCGAACCCGTCGGAGATGGCGATCCCGGCCAGGATCGACCCGGCGGTGACAACCGCCGCGATCGGCGGAAGGAACACCATCGGCGGCGCGGCCACGACCAGCGCCAGCGCCCCGAGCAACAGCACCCGGCAGCGCGCCCCGGTGCGGGACAGTTGCTCCAGGTAGGTCCGCCCGATCAGGAACAGCGCCGGGCCGCCGAAGATGACGACCACCAGGGCCCAGTCGATCGGCGGATCCGGGTCCTCCATGATCTGTCCGAAGCCGACCGCGAGGCAGATGATGCCGCCGACGATGAGCAGCAGGCTGAAGCTCGCCCACCGGGACAGTTGCATCCCCTCCCCGGCCGAGCTGGCGGTCGTGTCCCGACCCGGGCCCGCGTGGTAGAAGTAGATCCGCCAGAACGCCACCACCGCCACGAACGCGGCGACAAGGGTGATGGTCCGCAGGGTCGAGAAGCCCGGGAAACTGATGGTGAGGCCGGCTTCGAGCACCACCTCGGCGAGCGCGATCATGAAGAACTGGTTGTACCGCTCGGCGAGGTGCATGTAGGAGACCCCGGACAGGGCGTTGCGGCGTGCCCCGGCAATCCCGAGGGCGGGCCAGTTGGTGGCCGCCCCGACGACCTCGATGGAGAGGGCGACGGTCCAGAAGACGCCGCGGCCGAGCCCTCCGCTGATGCCGCCGCCGATCCACAGCACGCCGGACACCGCGTGCCAGCTCAGCACCCGGGCCGAGACCTCCCGTATCGGATGGCCTCGCAGGGCCCACGTCAGGTAGAGCGGGCGGCCGACCTGAATGAGGACGTACGCGCACGCGAAGATCACACCGCGCTGCCCGAACGCCTGGGGCAGGGTGACCGACAACACCAGCGTGCCGAACATCGTCGCGAGCAGGAGGATCTGGATGTCGGTTCGGCGCGGGTCGTAGGTGCTCGCCATCAGGGCGTTCAGCGACCAGATCATCCACATCGCCGCGAAGAACAGCAGCGTCTGACCCGCCTCCGACAGCAGCGAGTGCCGGACGATGGTCAGGTCGTCGGCGACCCGTCCGGCGAGACGGGCGAGCGCGAAGACGTAGACGATGTCGAAGAGCAACTCCAGGACGGTTGCCCGTTGCGGGCTCCTGCTGTCCCCGAGCCCTCGGAACGCCGCGCCCGTCAGCACGGAGGGGTTCAGCTACCGGCCAGGGCCGCCGGCACGGGCACCGGGACGTCCAGCTTCCAAGCCTGGTGGCGATGCTCGGTGCTCTGCCCCGCCGCCATCGCCCCCGCGCCTCCTCGCCGACCGGTCCAGCCTCATCTGTGATGAGGCATTTTATCCCGGTATTTACCCCGCCTTGACGGTTATCGCGAATACGCCTTCGGTGACGGTCCAGCCCCCTCACCGCGCTGCGCGAGGGGCCGGGGTCGGTTCGACCCGGTCCGTCGCGCGGCCCTCGGCGGTACGCCGGATCATGCGGGTCGTCACCCTCCGGTAGGAGCGCGGGTCGACGGGCAACAGCCACTGTCGGGCCCGTGCCAACCGGCCGAGGTTGAGCCCCAGCTCATCGAGCACCTCGTCGATGTTGTGCATCGAGAACGGGATGACGTTCGTGCCCCGGGCGTGCCGCCCGCTGGTCCGCGCCGCCATCCAGGCCACCCGCGTGCGAACCTCCTCGCGCATCCGCTCCCGGGGCGGCAGTGCGATCCCGCCCCGCAGGTGGGCGGCGGTCCAGACCGCGGCCATCTCCGCGCTCAGCGGACTGAAGAACGAGGAGTTGTAGCCGGCGAAGGTCAGGCGTGGGACGTCGATCGGCAGGATCTGCCGGTAGAGCATGAAGTTGCCGGCGGCGTCCTGGAGCCGGGCGTGCAGCGCGTCATCGAAGAACGGAACGTGCTGCCGGAAACCGGTGCCACAGATCACCAGGTCCGCGGCGAGCACCGTGCCGTCGTCGAGGCGGGCGGCCGGTCGACCGTCGTCGACCAGGAGTTCTCTGATCGTCCGGTCCCGGTGGACGGTGATGTGGCCGTCCGCGACGCGCTCGAAGAAGCCCTCCGTCGCGAGGCTGACGGTGCTGCGGGCGATGTCCTGGAAGGTGCCGTTCGGCACGAGGCCCAGCTCGCGCAGCTTGAGCTGCCTGGTCGCGACCGACCCGACGCTGTCGAGCATGGTACGGCGCAGACCGTCTCCCGGACCGTGCAGGAACCGCTCGACGCCCTTCAGGCTGAGGTAGCGGAACAGCGCCTCACCCATCCTGGTGAGCAGGAGGTACTTGTAGTTGAGTAAGTTGCCGAGCTTCCTGGGCATCTTCCAGAGCAGCTCGCGGGCGACGAGGTGGGTCTGGGCGGCGACGTCGCTCAGCGGGACCGCCACGTCGCAGGAGGACTTGCCGTAGCCGACGACGAGGACGTTCTTTCCCCGGGCCGCCGCGAGGTCGTGGAAATCGCCCGCGGCCAGGACCCGTCCTCCGGCGGCGGTGAAGTCCTCGCGTCCGTCGAAGGACGGGACGAGAGGATCGGAGAAGATGCCGTTGGCGACGATGAGGTGGTCGTACCGCTCCACGGTCACCGGGTCCTGACCCGTCGGGCGCGACGCGAGCAGCCACCCGGTCTCGTCGTCCAGGAGTGCCGCGGAGACGACCTCCGTGGAGAGACGCAGGACAGCGTCGAGCCCGAACATCTCCACGTAGCTTTCCAGGTACTGCTGGACCTGCTCGCCCGTCGGCCACTGCGGGTAGTGCGCGGGCATGGGGAGGTCGGAGAGGTGGTAGGTGCCCTTGTCGTTCTGGGTACGAAGGCCGGGATACCGACGGGTACGGCTCCACACTCCGCCGACGTCGGGCGCCTTCTCGAACACGGTGACGTCGAAGCCACTCTGCCGCAGCACCTTCGCTGCGCTCAGGCCGGCGAATCCAGCGCCGACGACGGCGATCCTCATGGCAGCCTCCGGA
This sequence comes from Micromonospora sp. NPDC005163, assembly GCF_053599835.1. Lineage (NCBI taxonomy): Bacteria > Bacillati > Actinomycetota > Actinomycetes > Micromonosporales > Micromonosporaceae > Micromonospora > Micromonospora sp. NPDC005163. The sequence goes on along the minus strand of NZ_JBSFYP010000034.1, from coordinate 50,919 downwards.
GAGTGTGTGTGACCCGCTGGCGAGGTACCGCGGCAGCAGAGGCGCTGGCGGTGTCAGCACGCTAACGGGCACGGCGGACGGGCCGCTATCCGCCGTGCGCGAGGTGTGTCCGCCGCGCGCAGCCGGCACCCGAGCCGTTCCTTGTCGGGTCGGCGGCTTTCCCGTGCTGCCCGCCCGGGTCGCGTCCTAGGGTCAGCGCAGCGGGACGCCCGGGAGGTGTCGGATGGATGCCGTGACGGTCAGGACCGACGACGTCGAGCACGCTCGTGCCGAGGTGGGTCGCGTCTTCTGCCCGCACCGGCTCACACCACAGGCGGGTGTCCGCGACGTTCGACTGCGGATGGCGGCCCGTCGCGCGGGAGGCGTGGGCGTCATCGACCTCGACTACGGCCAGGCGGTCCGGATCCAACCCGGCCCGCTGGAGACCTTCTACCTCGTGCAGATCCCCCGCAGCGGCAGCACGATGGTGCGGCACGCCGGCCATAGCGTGACCTCGACGCCCGACGTCGCCTCCGTCCTCTCCCCCTACGACGCGTCCGACATGCACTGGTCCGCGGGTTCGCCGCACCGGATCTTCTACGCCGACCGGCGCACCGTCGACCGGGAACTCGCCCGCCTGCTGGGCCGGCCGGTGGACGGCCCGGTCCGCTTCGACATCGGCATGACCATGACCACGGCCGCCGCGATGGCGTGGGCACGCGGTGTGGACTTCCTCGCCGACGAGCTGTCGCAGCCGATGGACGCCTCCCTGCTCGACCACCCTCAGGTCGCCGCTCGGTTCCAGCAGGGACTCATCGGCAAGTTGTTGCTGGCCCACCGGCACACCCATTCCGACCAGCTCGCCGAGCCGGCACACCACACGGCCGCCGGGCGCCTCGTGCGCCGGGCCTGCGCCCTGATCGCGGACCACCACGGCGAGGCGCTGACGGTCGGGGATGTCGCGGAGGCGCTCCGGGTGAGCGTACGAACGCTGCAGGACTGCTTCCGCCGCGAGTTGCAGACGACGCCGACGGCGTACCTGCGCGCATGCCGGCTCGATGCGGTCCACCGTGCGCTGCGCGCGGCCGGCCCCGGCGCGTCCGTGACGACCGTTGCCCTGCACCACGGGTTCGTCCATCTTGGCCGCTTTGCCGGCGACTACCGGGTGCGCTTCGGCGAGTCGCCGTCCACGACCCTGCGCGGCTGAGGTCTCCGGCTGCCGGGTCGCTCGGCCGTCAGCGGTGCATGTGCAGGCGGATCGTGGTGGCACCCGGCACGGTGTGGACGCGCACGAGATCGCAGAGCTGGTTGACCAGGAGGAGCCCGCGGCTGCCGGGCTGCTGCGGCGGCACCGGGATCCGGCCGGCGAGTGGATTCGTGATGTGCCCGGTGTCGGTGAGCTGGCAGACCAGCCGGGTGTCGTCGGTCCAGACCGCGAGGGTGCCGCCGCCGGCGGTGTGCTTGATCGTGTTCGCGGCCAGTTCGCTGACCGCCAGGGTGAGGTCGGAGACCCGGTCGGGGGGCAGGCCGGCCGCGGTGGCCTCGGCGGTCACCACCCGACGGATGGCCGAGAGGGCGTGCAGGTCGATGGTGATGGTGGTCGCCTGGGCGGGCGGGTCCTGCAGCGGCAGATTGAACCCCGCGGCCACCGCGACCGGGTCGGCGTAGTGCGGGCTCTCCCGCACCACGCTGCCCAGCTGGACGACGGGATGGGTGCGGTGGGCGTCGTCGAGCCAGCGTCGGTCCAGGTGACGGGTGTCGTAGGGGCAGAGGATGGTGGCCGGCCGGCCGGCGAACGCGGCGTTGATCAGTGCCTCGTGCTGGGCGCAGGCGGGGTACTCGGTCGCGGTACGGCCGGCCCAGATCGGTTCGCCGATGATGCGCACCCGCTTCCCGGCGTGGGCGGCGGCGAAGGCGAGCAGGACACCCGGAATGATCCGGCCCGGGTTGCGCCCGGCCACGCTCATGTCGTGCAGCTGCACCCTGCCCGCGTCGGTGCCGAGCGCGGCGCGGATGTGGTCGAGGTTGTCCCCCGGGACGGCGACCATGACCGGCTCGTCGGCGGCGAGGCCGGCCTGGATGAACGGCAGCGTGCCGGCCAGGTAGTCATCGCGGTAGGCGTAGAAGAGAGCGGGGTGCGCGAAGCTGTCGGTCCTGGTGGCGACGGAGATACTCAAGCTGCGGCCTCCGAGGTGCGTGATCCGGCCGCCGCGTCGGCTCCGGCAGGATCAGTCCGGGGACCTGCGTGGCACCGGTCAGGTGCACTGTATGGGCGACAGCTCTGGAACAGCCGGTCAGAGTCGTTCACGGGACACGTCTGTTGGCCGAGTGGATGGCGAGCAGGGCGATGTCGTCGGTGGCCTGCTCGCCGGCGAGTGTGGTCATGACACGGGCGCAGACTTCCTCGGCGAGACCTGGTTCAACGGCTGCACAGAGCCGGTCGATGCCGACGTCGATGACCTCGCCGCGGCGTTCGACGAGCCCATCGGTGTAGCAGATCAGCAGGGCGTCGGAGGGGAACGCGACGTCGGTGCACCGGCGGGCCGGCTGACGTGAGCCGACACCCAGGGGAAGATCGACGGGAATCTGCAGCGTCTCGGCGGGGTGTCCTGGCCCGGCCAGGACGGGTTGCAGGTGGCCGGCGAGGGAAACCCGGATGACGGTGCGGTCCGGGGAAATCATGGCGTAGAGGACCGTGGCGAGGTTGCCGGTCTCGAAATGCTGGATCTTGCGGTCGAGCAGGGTCAACGCAGTGGCCGGGTCGTCGCAGACCAGCGCGTAGGCGCGCAGTGCGCTGCGGAGACGCCCCATGACGACCGCCGAGCGCAGGCCGTGCCCGGACACGTCGCCGATGACGACACCCAGCCAACCGGAGGGCAGGGTGAACACGTCGTACCAGTCGCCGCCGACGCCGGCGTCGTGGCCGGGCACGTAGCGGGCTGCCATGTCCACACCTGGCGCGTCGGGCAGGTGGGTGGGTAGCAGGCTTCGTTGCAGTGCGAGGGCGGCGCTGCGGTCGAGGCCACTGGCCCGGGTCCGGCTGGCGAGGCTCGCCCGGTCGGCGGTGAGTTGCAGCAACTGCACGTCGTCACCGGTGAATTGGTGCCGCCGCAGGCAGCCGACATGCAGGACGCCGATCAGCTCGCCGCCGGCGAACATCGGCACACCCAACAACGAGCGGACTCCGCGACCGAACAGAGCCGGGTCGTCCGCGGCGGTGACGTTCTCCACCAGGACGGGCTGCTTCTCCTGGGCGATCCGGCCGGCGAAGCCGCTGCCGACGGGGATCCGCGCACCTTCGCGGACGTCGTCCCCCAGGCCCTTCGTCGCGGTGGTCACCAACTGCTGGGCGTGCAGGTCCAGCAGCAGGATGGCCGCGGTGTCAACGCCCAGCACCTCGCGGATACGATCAACCAGCTCTTCCAGAAGGTCGTTGACGTCGAGCTGGGACAGCGCGGCGTCGGTAACCGCCTCGATGCGACGCAGCCGCTCGTCGCTCCCGCTCCCCTGCACGTCAATCACGGCAGGAAGCCTAACCCTTGCCCGGCCAGGAGCAGGTCATGAGGACGTCCCGTATCGGTCCGGCCCGTCGAGCGCCCATCAGTCACCCTGGGAGACGGAACTGACCCACCGGGTCGATCATCACGACCATTTGACGCTTTTCACCGTTTTTGACCGATGCCTGGTACGCCGAGAGCCGCCCCGGCCCACGTCAGCCGCACCGGCGCACGTCAGATGGCCGCTGCCTTGGCCACCTTCCACTCCCCGTCCACCGGGACCAGGGTGAGCACCACCCGGTTCTGGTCGACCTTCTCCCCGGCCGTGTTCACGTTGCGCCGGTACTGGTTGAGGTAGACGAGCAACTCGACCCGTTCGGCGGTCGCGGTCACCACGCCCGTCGCGGACACCTCCGCCGCCACGATCGCCTGCTGGGTGGCCGCGGTCTGCTTCAACGCCGTCGTGGTCTGCTCGTACTCCGTGCCGAACTGTCCGGTGGCGAAGGCGCGGCCGTTGGTGACGCTGTCGTCGAACGTGCGGTAGTCGTAGGAGAAGATCGCTTTGGCGGCGGCGGGCGCCGTGGCCAGCGCCTGGCGTACGGCGCTGTCCCGCCGCTCGGCGCGGTGGTCGCCCCACCAGCCGGCGCCGGCGACGGCGGCCGCGAGCACGATCGCGACGACCAGCGCCGGGACGAGCCGGATCCGGGTGGGGCGCAGCCGAGGAACGCGCGGCCGTCGCGGGAATCGGACCAGGGTACGCACGTGTCCTCCCTCTCTCATCCGACGAACTGCAGCCGCGACACGAGCCACCGCCCGGAGGCCTTGTCGTGGACGATGTCCAGCTGGATCCGGTAGTGCGACGGCCGTCCCTCGGGTGCCTTGATGTTCTTGACGGTGGCGTCGACGGCGACCAGTACGACCGCTCGACGGCGATCTCCAGAGACCAGCCCGGCCCGCAGCACCGTTCCGCGCGAGTCGACCTTGTTCTCCACGACCGCGGCGCGGACCTGCGACTGACCTCGGGTGAACTCGTCCTTGAAGTCGCCGGTGGCTCCGGCGGTGATCCGCTGGATGTCCCGGTCGACGCTGGCCGCGCTGACCGAGACAAAGTTGACGCTGGCCTGTTTGGCGGCGGCGAGGGCCTGCTGCCGGGCCTGGTCCGTCGCCCGGTCGACGTACCAGCGGTGCCCGGTCACGCCGCCGGCCACGACCGTGGCGGCGAGCACGGCCACGAGCAGGATGATCAGCGACCGTCGCCGGGGCGCCGACGGAGCCCGCTCGCCCGTGCGACGGTCGCCCGAGCTGTCCTCCGGCGAGCTGTCCGCGCTCGCGGGGTCGTCTCCTCTCGCCGGGTCCGCGGCATCCGCCGGGTCCTCGACCGGCTCCTGGTCGAGCCGCTTCAGCAGGTCCTCGATCGGCTCGACCGGTCGGGGGAACTGGCGGGGCACGATCCGGCGCTGCGACGCGCGGCCGGGCACCCCGGGCTTCGCCCCCTTGATGACTTTCAGCGTGTGGTCCCTCCGGGCCCGCATCTGCGCCTCCTTCTTCGCGTCGCTCACGGCGTCACCCCGGCCAGCAGCAACTGCTTCCACGACTGGTCCCCGGCCGTCCGGGACTGGCCCCCGGTGCCGCCGAACTGCAACGGCCGGCCGTCCGAGCCGAGCACCAGGCCGGTCGTCGGGTCGTACCCGGCGGTCGCGGCCCCGGCGGTCGGGGCGCCGCCGGACCGCCCCGGGTCGGGAGCTGGCTCCCGGCCGCCCGGTCGGGGGGCGTTGGCCGCGCCGCGCACGCTGGCGCCGGCCGCCCGCTCCCCCGCGTCGCAGGTGGTTCGCCCCCCGTAAACGCAGGACGGCGGATCGTCGACGTTGAGGACCAGGCCGAGGTGGGCGGTGCCGTCGCCCGGGGTGACGGTGAAACCGCCGGCGACGGCGATCGGGTACACCACCAGCAGTTGCTCGATGCCGGGCAGCCGCCGGGCGGCGATGCCGTTGACGGTCACCAGGTTGCCGAGCAGGGCGCCGACCGTCGGTTCCAGCCCCCGCAGCAACGCGACCAGTTCCCGACCGGCGGGAGGCCCGGCGGCGAGCAGCCGCCGCAGGTCGGGGTCGGCGGCGCGGACGGTGGCCGCCAACTGGGCAAGGCCCGCCGCCCACCGGCGCAGCGCCTGCGCCGACTCGGCCTGGGTGGTGAGCACGGTTCGCCCGTCGTTGATCAGCGCGAGGGTCTCTGGCAGGCGGGTGGTCGCATCGGTCAGCAGCGCGTCCCCGTCGTTCAGGATCCGGGCCAGGGCCAGCTCGTTGCCCTCGAACGCGGCGCCGAGTTCGGTGATCAGGACGGTGAGATCCTCCGGCCCGACGGAGCGCACCAGGGCGTCGAGGTTGCTCAGCAGGACCTCCGGCGCGAGCGGGACACCGGTCCGCTCGACCGGGATCACCGCGCCGTCGGTGAGGTACGGCCCGCTGTCGCGCTCCGGACGCAGGTCCACGTACTGCTCGCCGACGGCGGAGCGGTGCGCCACCACGGCCCGCAGGTCGTCCGGTACCCGGACGTCGCGCTGCAACCGTAGGTCGGCCCGGACCCCGTCACCGCGCAGGGCGACCGCGGCGACCCGGCCGACGGGCACGCCACGGTAGGTGACCGGGGCGTTGGGGAAGATGCCGCCCGCCCGGGCGAGGTCCAGGTGGACGACGTAGCTTCCGCCGAGCAGTCGGTCGCCCAGCCCGACGTAGCCGACGCCGACGTAGCTGACGCCGAGCACGCTCACCAGCAGGAACGCCAGCACCTGCACCTTCGCGGTACGTCCGATCATGGCTTCAACCCTTCGGACAGCAGGTCCGGCAGGGTACCGATCTGTCCGATCACCGCGCCGGTCAGCGGCAGGATGCACTGTGCCGCCAGGACCGTGCCGGCGGGCAGTTCGGTCCCGACGGGAAAGACCGTGCCCGGTGGCACGAGGCCCTTCGGCAGGATCAGCCCGCCGATGGGCACCTTCGAGCCGGGCTTGAGCAGGACGCAGCCCTCCGGCAGCAGACAGTCCTTCGGCGGCGTCCAGGTCGCGGGGAAGTTGAGCGGGTCGGGCAGGCACTTGAGGATCGGCAGGTCGGGCAGCGGGCGGGACCCGCCGCCGGGCCGCGGCACGGTCGGTGCGGCGCCACCGGCAGCCGGTGCCCCGCCGTGGGTGGCCCCCTTTGCCGGTGTGCGCGAACGGGCCGGCGCGGTGGGGGCGGCGGCGACCAGGTTCGCCAGGATCGACGCCGAGTCGAGGTCGGCGGTCATGGAGAGATTGACGAAGTCGCCGACGATCGCGCCGGTGACATTGGGTGGGAACGGGAACGACAGCATGAAGTCCAGCGACTTCGGCAGGTCGTTCCCGGCACGTGTCAGCTGCTCCAGGATCGGTTGCAGCGCCCGTACGTCGGCCAGCGTGTCGTCGCGGCTCCGGTTGACCACCCGGGTGCCGACGTCGCCCAACCGGTCCAGTGCGGTCAGCGCCCGGGTCAGTTGGGCGCGCTGCCCGGCCAGCACGGTCAGGCCCGGGGCGAGGGAGTCCACGGCATCGCCGAGCACCTGCTTCTGACGATCGAGCCGGCCGCTGAGCCGGTCCAGGGCGTCGAGGGCGCGGACCAGGTCGGCCTTCTGCTTGTCCAGCCCGCCAATGAACGTGTCCAGCTCGTCCAGCGCGTCCCGGACGGCGGGCTCCCGTCCGTCGAGTGCGGCGCCGAGCTCCTGGTTGATGGTTCTCAGCTGCGCCAGACCACCTCCGTTGAGCAGCAGCCCGAGGGCGGCGAGGACCTCCTCCACCTCGGCACCGCGAGCGGTCCGCGACAGCGGGATGAGGTCACCGTCGGCGAGTCGACCGGCGGCGGCGCCGGTGGGCGGCGGCGCGACCGTCACGTACTTCTCGCCCAGCAGACTGCTCTGCCGGACGGCGGCTGTCGCGTTGGACGGCAGATGGACGTCTGCGCCGATGCGCAGGGTGACCCGGGCGGTCCAGCCGGCCAGGGAGATCTTCTCCACGCTGCCGACCGTCACGTCGTCGACCTTCACGGCGGCCTGCGGCACCAGGTCGAGCACGTCGCTGAACTCGGCGGTGACGGCGTACCCGTCGCCCCTGGGGGCGCCGCCGGGCAGCGGCAGGTCGGCGAGGTCGGGCAGGCCGCACCCGGCCGGCAGGATCACCACCACGATCGCGCACGCCAGGGTCCGCAGGATGCGTGCGCTCATGACACACCCCGCAGGATGCCGCCGAGGGTGGGGTCGCTGGTGATGCCGGGGCCGCCCGGCGCCTGGTCGGGGATCGGCGCACCGGGGGAACTGAGGGGAGGTTTCCCCGGTGAGGACCCGCCGGTCGCCGGGGCGCCGGGCGGCAGCTTGAGGAGCTTGCGGAGTTGGTCGGTCATGGGCAGCCCGCGGGAGTGCAGGGTCTGCGCGAGTGCCCGGCACTTGGCGGGCACCTGCGCCCCGGGGAGCTGGTCCACTATCAGCGAGCAGGCGAAACCGGCGGGGTCGTAGGGACCCATCACGTTGTCGCGGGTGTCCAGGGTGCCGGAACGCGGGTTGTAGGCCAGGTTGAGGTTGTTCAGGGCCAGCGGGGCGACGTCGAGGATGTCGATGACGGCCTGTTGCTGGCGGACCAGGATGCCGGTGATGTCCGCCAGCGCGGCGACGTTGGACGTCAACGCGTCGCGGTTCTGCCGCACGAACGTGGTCACGTCGGCCAGCGCGGTGGAGAGGTTGCGCAGCGCGGCGGCCAGTTCGTCACGCTCCCCGGCCAGTTGTTGGGCGACGTCGGCCAACTGCTGGTTGAAGGTGCGCACCTCCCGGTCGCTGCGGGCCAGCGCGGTGGTGAAGCGCTGCAGGTTGGCGACCGAACCGAAGAGGTCCTGCCGCCCGTCAGAGAGGGTGGCCAGTGCCCGGGACAGGCCGTCGAGGGTGTCGTGCAGGTTCTGGCCGTTGCCCTCAAGGTTGGCGCGGCCGGTGGCGACCAGGTCGGACAGAGCGCCGTCGCGGTTGGCGCCCTCCGGGCCGAGGGTGCGGTTGAAGTCGTCGAGCGCCTGGTAGATGTCGTCGATCTCCATCGGAGCGGCGGTCCGCTCCAGCGGGATCTCGGCCCTGTCGGCCAGGGCTGCGCCGCCAGCGTAGGCGGGAGTGAGCTGGACGTAGCGGTCGCTGACCACGCTGGGCGGCACGATGAGCGCCTGCGCGTCGGCGGGAACCGTGATCCCCGGGTCGTAGGACATGGTCACCTGGACGGTGCGGCCCTGCGGGGTCACCGCGACCACTTCCCCGACGCGGACGCCCAGCACCCGGACGTCCGATCCGGGGTACACGCCGACGGCGCGGGTGAAGTGGGCGACGACCCGCCGTGTGGGTGTGCCGTCGCGGAGAACGACCACGCCGCCGGCGACGGCTACCAGGAGGGCGGTGGTGACGGCGATCGGCCGTCGCCGCCGCTGGATGGGACCGGGCATCAGCGGCCTCCCGTGGGCTGGTACGGCTGGAGCAGACCGGAGACGTACGAGTCGAACCAGCGGCCGTTGCCCACCACGTTGGCGAACGCGGTCACGAACGGCCCCATCCGCTGGATGGTCTTCTCCAGGTCGTCCCGGTTGCGTTGCAGGATGGCGACGACCTCCCGCAGCTTGTGCAGCGCGGGGGCGAGCTGGGCGCGGTTGTCGCTGACCAGGCCGGACAGTTGGGTGGCCAGTTCGTCGGTGCCGACGAGCAGCTTGTGGATGGCGTCCCGACGCCGACTCACCTCGCTCAGCAGCGCCTCGCCGTCGGTGACCAGTTCGCGGAACTCCTCGTCCCGGGTGGCGAGCACGGCGGTCACCTGGCGGGCACGGTCGAGCAGCGCCCGCAGTTCGGCGTCGCGCCCGGCGACGGTCCGGGAGAGCCGGGAAAGGCCGACCAGGGAGGCGTTGACGCTCCCGGGGGTGTCGGCGAAGGTCTCGGACAGGGTGGTGAAGGCGGCGGCGAGCTGGTCGGTGTCGACCCGGTCGAGCGTGTCGGCCAGCCCGGTGACCGCCTGCACCACGTCGAACGGCGCCGCGGTGCGGGCGAGGGGGATCTGCCCGCCCTCGCGCAGCCGACCCGGTCCGGCGGGCGAGAGGGCCAGATACTTCTGGCCGAGCACCGTCTTGATCCTGATCGTGGCGCCGGTGTCGGTGCCGAGCCGCACGCTGTCGTCGTCCACCCGGAACCCGACCCGTACGTACGCCGCGCTGTCGCGGGCGAGTTCCACGGCGGTCACCTTGCCGACCCGCACCCCGGCGACCCGCACCTCGTTGCCGGTGACGAGGCCGCTGGCGTCGTGGAAGGCCGCCTGGTAGCCGCGTCCGGTGAGGTCGGCCAGCCGGTCGAGCTGGAAGGCGCCCAGCAGCACGGCGACGATCAGCGCCAGCCCGAGCGTGCCGACGATCACCGGGTTGCGTTCCCGAAACGGTGTCACTGGCTGCCTCCGGCGCATCGGGCGGCCGGGGCGCTGAAGGTGGGCAGGTCGAGCGGTGCCCGGCCCGACACCGCCACGTTGCCGTCGAAGTCGCAGAGGTAGAAGTTGAACCACGAGCCGGAGGACGCGACGCGGGTCAGGGACTCGTACCGCTCCGGCAGCCGCCCGAGGGTGCCGTCGATGACGGCCGCGTTGCGGTTGAGGGTGCCGGAGAGCTCGTCCAGGGCGCGCACGTCCGCGGCGAGCGGTGGTCGTACGTCGCGCAGCAGCGACGACGTCGCGGTGGTGAGCTCACCGATGCTGACCAGGGACTCGCCGATGGCCGTGCGGTCGGCGGACAGCCCGGAGACGAACTGCTGGAGCTGGCTGATGCTCTGGTCCAGGTTCTGGTCCCGGTCGGCCAGCGTGCCCAGGACGCCGTTGAGGTTGGTGATGACCCGCCCGATGACGGCGTCCCGGTCGGCGAGGGTGTTGGTCAGCGACGCGGTGCGTTGCAGCAGGCTGCTGACCGTGCCGCCCTCGCCCTGCAGCACCTGGATGATCTCGTAGGCGAGTTTGTTGACGTCCTCGGGACTGAGCGCCGTGAACAGGGGCCGGAACCCGTTGAACAGCACCGTGAGGTCCAGGGCCGGTGTCGTCTGGCCGAGGGGGATGAGGCCGTCAGGCCGCAGTGGACGCCCCTCCCCCGGCCCCTCGCTCAGCGCCACGTACCGCTGGCCCACCAGGTTGCGGTAGCGGATCTTGGCGCGGACGCTGGTGGCCACCGGAACGTCGGAGGTGACCGTGAAGGCCACCTCGGCGAGCGTGTCGTCGACCACCGTGATGCCGCGGACCCGACCGACCTGCACACCGGCGACGCGGACGTCGTCGCCGGGGAGCAGGCCGGTGACGTCGGTGAACCGGGCCCGGTAGGTGACCCCGCCCGGTGGGAAGGCACCGAGGGTCTGCGCGAGCAGCGCCGTCAGCAGCAGGGTCACCGCGGCGAAGACCACCAGCTTCAGCAGGGGAGCCATGGCCTTGTTACTCATCGCGCGTTCACCACCCCTCCTCTCAGCAACGGCCCCCAGAGCAGGACCGCGATGTCGGGGACCTCCGCGGGCAGGATGCCGGTGACGGCACCGACCAGCGGCTTGACCAGCGCGCGCTCCTCGCCGGTGGCGGCCCGGCCCATCGCCGGGGAACCGGCGGCGGGCACGGCCGCCGCCAGGCCGACCGGCAAGGGGTCATGCGGGCGGGCGCCGCCGTGGTCGTAACCGTCGGCGACCGGCACGCTGGGCGCCGGCCGCCCCGGTTGGGGCAGGCCACGGCACTGCGGCCCGTCGTGCGCGCCGTAGACGGGCTCGTCGCGGCCCTTCTCGTACCTGCCGCCGTCGCGGGTGACCTCCAGGGTGACGTGCATCCGCCCGCCGGCGAAGACCTCCTCGACCTGGGGTTGCAGGGCGACCAGCCCGCTCATCAGGCACGGGTACTCGGGGGCGTACGTGGCGAGCAGTTCCAGCACCGGGCGGCTCACCTGGCCGAGCTCGATGATCTGATCGCCGTGTCGGTCGAGGAAGCCGCGGGTGGCGTCGGCGGTGTCGGTGGTGTCGGCGAGGAACGCCGCCAGCTGTGCACGTTGGTCGGTGACGGTGCGGGCGGTGACGGTGACGTCCCGCAGCAGGGCGAGCAGGTCGGGCAGGGCGGCGTCGTAGCTGTCCAGCACGACGGCGAGCTTGCGGACGTCCTCGGCGATGGCCGGCATCGCCGAGTTCAGCTGCCGCAGGTACGCACCGAGCCGCTCGATGTTCGCGCCGAGCTGCTCGCCGCGTCCGTCGAGGGCGGTGGCGATCGCGCCCAGCGTCGCGGCGAGCTGTTCGGGCCGCACCGCCTGGAGCAGCGGCAGCGCCTCGTCGAGGACGCGTTCCAGCTCGACGGCGGTGCGGCTGCGGTCCTGGGTGATGACCGCGCCGTCACGGATCGGTACGCCGTTGCCGCCGGCCGGCGGCACGAGTTCGACGTACCGCTCGCCGAAGAGCGTCTTGGGCAGCAGCCGCGCACTGACATCGGCGGGGATCCGCGGCGTGGTGGCCGGGTCCAGGGCCAGCCGGATGCTCGCGCCCGCGCCCTCGCTGCCGACCGAGCGCACCTCGCCGACGACGACCCCGCGGACCTTGACGTCGGCGCCCGGGCTGAGCTGCAGGCCGGACCGGCCGGCCTGCAGGGTGACCCAGGTGACCGGCGTGAACGCCTTGCGGTACTGCAGCACGGAGGCGGTCAACGCCGCGGTCAGCACGGCGATGAAGACGATGCCGAGAATGCGATGTCTCATGGTCACCCCGCGATCCGGACGGTGGTGGTGGCGCCCCAGATGGCCAGCGACAGGAAGAAGTCGACGATGTTGACCGCGACGATGGCGAGCCGCACGGCCCGTCCGACCGCGACGCCGACGCCGGCGGGCCCACCACTGGCGGTGTAGCCGTAGTAGCAGTGCACCAGCACCACGATCACGCTGAACACCAGCACCTTGCCGAAGGACCACAGCACGTCCTCCGGCGGCAGGAACAGGTGAAAGTAGTAGTCGTACGTGCCGGCAGACTGTCCGAAGTAGAAGACCGCGATAGTGCGGGTGGCCAGGTAGCTGGCGAGCAGCCCCACCACGTACAGCGGGATGACCGCGACGAACCCGGCGATCATGCGGGTGGTGACCAGGAACGGCAGCGAGGGGATCCCCATCACCTCAAGGGCGTCCACCTCCTCGGAGATCCGCATCGCCCCGAGCTGGGCGGTGAACCCGCAGCCGACGGTGGCCGACAGGGCCAGAGCCGCGACCAGCGGAGAGATCTCCCGGGTGTTGAAGTACGCCGAGACGAAACCGGTGAACGCGCTGCTGCCGAGCTGGTTGAGCGCCTGGTAGCCCTGGAGGCCGACCTCGGTGCCGGTGAAGAAGGTCAGGAAGCAGATGACACCGACGGTGCCGCCGAGCACGGCGAGCGCGCCGGAGCCGAAGCTCACCTCCGCCAGGAGGCGGATCACCTCGCGCTTGTAGCGGCTTACGGTGCGCGGCGCCCAGGCGAACGCCCGCAGGTAGAAGGCGAGCTGTCCGCCCAGGTTGTCGAGGTGGCGCAGCGCCGGCACGTCAGCTTCCCTTCTGCGGTACGACCTGGAAGTACACGGCCGTGACGATGAAGTTCAGCGCGAACAGCAGCATGAAGGTGATCACCACGCTCTGGTTGACCGCGTCGCCGACCCCCTTCGGCCCGCCCTTGGCGGTCATCCCCTTGTACGACGCGACCAGCGCGGCGGCGGCGCCGAAGAGCAGCGCCTTGACCTCGCCGACCAGCAGGTCGGGCAGTTGTCCCAGGGCCTGAAAGCTGGCCAGGTACGCGCCGGGTGTGCCGCCCTGCAGGACCACGTTGAACAGGTAGCCACCGGTCACCCCGACCACACTGACCAGGCCGTTGAGCAGCACGGCGACCAGCATCGAGGCGAGTACGCGGGGCACCACGAGGCGGTGGATGGGGTCGATGCCCAGCACCTGCATGGCGTCGAGCTCCTCGCGGATCTTCCGGGCGCCGAGATCGGCGCAGATCGCCGAGCCACCCGCGCCGGCGATGATCAGCGCGGTGACGATCGGCCCCGCCTCGCGGACCACCGCGAGCACCGACGCCGCGCCGGTGAACGACTGCGCGCCGAGCTGGCGCACCAGCGAGCCGAGCTGCAACGCGATGACCGCGCCGAAGGGGATGGAGACGAGCGCGGCGGGCAGGATCGACACCGAGCTGATGAACCAGGCCTGCTGGACGAACTCGCGGACCTGCACCGGTCGCCGGCCGAGGCCGCGCAGGGTGTCCAGGCAGAACGCGAAGAACTCGCCGGTGTGGCGTACGGCGGTGACGGGTCCGCTCATCGGGGTCACCGCCGCCCGTTTCCGGCCGGCGTGACGGTGGGCGCCCCGGTGTCGGCCAGCCGAGCGAACGAGCCGGGGGGCGGCGTGACGCCGTGCTCCCGGCACCACTGCCCCGGGGGCCGCTCGGCGGCGCGGGGCAACCCGTCCGACGGCGGCAGTTGCAGCGGGATGGGCGGCAGCGGTGGCAGCTCCACGCCGGCGTCCGCCTCGGCCTGCAATTCCTCGGCGTCCTTCTCCTCGGCCATGCCGATCGGTCCGAAGCGCTGGGCGTTGAGGAACTGCCGCACCACCGGCTCCGTGCTGGACAGCAGCAACTCCCGCGACCCGAACATGGCCAGGTGCCCGTGGTAGATCAGGCCGATGTTGTCCGGCACCGTGCGCGCGGTGTTGATGTCGTGCGTGACGATCAGGAAGGTCGCCCCGGTCCGCTGGTTGAGGTCGATGATCAGCTGATTCAGGTACGCGGTGCGCACCGGGTCCAGCCCGGAATCGGGCTCGTCGAAGAGCACGATGCGGGGGTCGAGCACGAGCGCGCGGGCCAGGCCGGCTCGTTTGCGCATCCCACCGGAGATCTCCCCCGGCAGTTTCCGCTCGGCACCGACCATGCCGACCATGTCGAGCTTCTCGGTGACGACCTCGCGAATCTGGGACTCGGACTTGCGGGTGTGCTCCCGCAGCGGGAAGGCGACGTTGTCGTAGATCGTCATCGAGCCGAACAGCGCGCCGTCCTGGAACAGCACCCCGAACAGCTTGCGCACCTCGTACAACTCCCGCTCGGAGAGCCGGGGCAGATCCTTGTCCTCGATCCAGATCGACCCGGCATCCGGGCGGAGCAGGCCCACCAGTGTCTTGAGGAACACCGACTTGCCGGTGCCGGACGGACCCAGCAGCACGGATATCTCGCCGGCCGGCAGGGTCAGGTTGACGTCCGACCAGACCGGCTGGCCACCGAAGGACTTGGTCAGACCCTGCACCGCCACCTCGACGCCCATCCACCCCCCTCTCGCCTCGCTACCTGTGACATCGCGGCGATCCGGCCGGGCGTAACAACTTCTTTGGGCTACCTCTTCGGCACACAAGGTGAACTAGGCAAAGTGGCGTACGTCTCGATAGCGTGCGGTTAACCGGCCGGTAACGAAGGTGCCTGCATCCCCCATGACCACAGCGATCGAGCCAGAGCTCGTCCACCTGGCCGCCAACGGCGACCGGGCGGCGGTCGCTGCCCTGCTCACCAGTGTGCGGCCGGGGCTGGTCCGGTACTGCCGGGCGCGGCTGGGCCGCGTCGGTGGGGCGTACACCACCGCCGACGACGTAGCCCAGGAGGTCTGCCTGGCGGTGTTGAAGGCGCTTCCCCGCTATCGCGACCAGGGCCGGCCGTTCTCCGCGTTCGTCTACGCAATTGCGGCGAACAAGGTGGCCGACGCCCAGCGCGCGGCGGTCCGCGGCGCGGCCGTCACCGACGCCGACCTGGAGCAGGTGGACACCACACCCGGGCCGGAGCAGCAGGCCGTCGCCACCGATCTGGCCCGACGTCTCTCGGTGCTGCTGCACCGCCTCCCCGACGTCCAGCGGGAGATAATCACCCTCCGCGTGGCGGTTGGTCTCACCGCCGAGGAGGTCGGCTCGATCCTCGGAATGTCGGCGCCGGCCGTACGGGTGGCCCAGTCCCGCGCCCTGGCCCGGCTCCGTACCCTTGCCGGCGACGGACTTGACGAGGTGGCGGCATGAGCGAGCCCCGACCGGACGGTGGCGAGGACCTGGACCTCGCCGCGATCGACCGCGACGACCTGCTCCTCGACGCGCTCGGCCGCGGCGAGCAGGAGGCCGACGCCGACGGCCTCACGGCGATGCTGGCCGCCTGGCGTGCCGACGTCACCCCGGACCAGCCGGACACCGTGGTCGACGGCGAACTCCACGTCGTCCCGCCACGTCCCGAAGGTTGGGCCCGCACGCTCCGGACCGGCGCCCCCACCGCCCCCGTTCCCGGCCCACCCCGGTGGGAAGCGTCCGGACGGCGAGCCCTCGGGTTGGCCGCCGCCGTGCTCGCCGTGCTCATGCTGGCGACGGGGCTGGGGGTGGCCAGCCACGACGCCGGGCCGACCAGTCCTCTGTGGTCGCTGACCAAGGTGCTCCATCCTGAGCGGGCCGAGGTGCTCGGCGTCGAACACAGCACCGCCCGTGCCCGCGCGGCCGTCGCGGCGGGACGGTACGACGAGGCCCGGGAGCTGATCGACCAGGCCCAGCGGGACCTGGGCCGAGTCACCGATCCAGCCGACGCCACTCGCCTGCGCGCCGACATCGATGCCGTCCTGCGAGACCTGGCCGCGCACCTGTGCCCCGGCTGGCCTCGCTGTGCGACGTCCCCGGTGGCTCCGGCGCCGTCGCCCGCGATGTCGACGGCCGCCGCCACCGAGCCCTCCGGCGCCGCGCCACCGGGCGGGACGGCACCAGCGCCACAGCGTCCCGCGCCGACGGACTCGCCGACATCCGGCGCCAACCCGACGCTGCCCCGACTTCCGCTGCCGTCGGTGCCGCTCCCGTCGGTGCTGCCGTCGCTACCCGGACTGCCACTGCCGCTGCCACTGCCGACCGGCGATCTGCTCGGTTGACCGAACCACGAGTCCGGTCAGCCCTGCTGCTCGTCCAGCTAGCCGCCGCGCTGGGCATCCAGGTCGAGCAGCGTCGCGACGACCTTGGCCACCCGCCGTTGCCCCCAGTTGTTGGCGCCGTCGACCAACGGCGGCACTCTCTCCCATTCCAAGCAGCGATGGCACTTTTGTGAACAACCGATACCGTCTCGCGAAAAGACACGTAGACGAGTCACCGAGGACGCTAACGGCGCAGACAGCCTGCCCGAACGCGAGGACCCGACGTGCTTTCGCCAATCTGACCGGCGCCAGCCCTGCTGACGATTACGTTCGTTGACGTGACCGACTTTCGGTTTGCCGCCGTGACGCTCAGCGCCATGCTGGTCATGCCCGCTGTGGCGATACCACTACCAGTGCGGGCCTCAGCCGCGCCGTACGTGCCGTGCCCGGCCGTGAAGCCGCCGACTCCACCGCCCGCCATGCCGTCCCCGCCACCGGTCGACCCCGCTGACCGGGCGATCGGCGGGGCGGCGCTGGCGACGACAGGTCTGGCCATTCCGGCGCGCGCGCCGACGGCGCCGGCAGTGACCGCCACCTCCTGGCTCGTGGCGGACCTCAACAGTGGCGAGGTCTTGGGCGGGTGCGGCCCCCACGAGCGCCGAACGCCGGCGAGCGTCCAGAAGCTGCTGCTGGCGGCGTCCCTGATGCCCCGCCTGGACCCGACCCAGATGGTTGAGGTGACCAGGGCCGATCTGCGCGATCTCGACCCGGCCAGTTCGCTGATGGGCGCGGTCGCGGGTGGCCGTTACTCCGTCGAGAGCCTGTGGCTGGGGCTGCTGCTCAAGTCCGGAAACGACGCGGCCAACGTGCTGGCTCGGGTCGGCGGCGGCAGTGCGGGCAGGCCGGGCGGAGTCGAGGCGATGAACGACGAGGCACGCCGGATGCGCGCCAACCAGACCCACGCCGCGACGCCCTCGGGCCTGGACGGCCCCGGTCAGTACACCAGCGCGTACGACCTCGCGCTGATCGCACGGGCCACCTTCGCCAGGGAGGACTTCCGGCGGTACATCGCCACCACGGTGGCCCAGATACCGGCGCAGCCGGGAAACCCGGCATTCGCCATCACTCACGACAACACGCTGCTGGGCCACTATCCCGGGACGCTCGGGGGGAAGACGGGCTTCACCGACCTGGCCCGCCAGACGTACGTCGGTGTGGCCGAACGCGACGGTCGACGGCTCGCAGTGACCCTGCTCGGCGCGGAGACCGCGCCGCTGGGGAGCTTGGGAGAGGCCGCGGCGCTGCTCAACTGGGGCTTCGCCCTGCCTCGTGACGCCTCCGTCGGCCGCCTGGTCACGCCCGAGGAGAAGAAGCACGACAGCCCCGTCGTTCCCGTCAAGGGCGAGCGCCCCGCCTCGACCGGCGGATCCTCAATCCCGCTGCACACCGGGCTCGGTGTCGGCGCTGCCGTCGTGCTGGCCGTCCTGTTCCTGGCGGCCCCGTGGCGGCGCAGGGGTGTGCGGCAGGAAGCCGGCCGACGGTAGGGAGCGGGCACCGCCGACCGTCGACCAAACGGCGGTCACACGTTGTGACGGTCGTCAGCCGGCAGGTGTGGCGGCTCCGGGGGCTCCGGGGCCTGGTCGGGCTGACCAAGCTGCGCGACGTGGGTCGGATCGAGGACCCGGGAGAGGAACGAGCGGGTGCGTTCGTGCTGCGGCGCGCCGAGCACCTCCCGCGGCGGCCCCTGCTCGACCACCACGCCGCCGTCCATGAACACGACCCGGTCGGCGACGTCCCGGGCGAACGCCATCTCGTGGGTGACCACCAACATCGTCATGCCGTCCTCGGCCAGCTTGCGCATGACGGTGAGCACGTCGCCGACCAGTTCCGGGTCGAGGGCGGAGGTCGGCTCGTCGAAGAGCATCAGCTTGGGCTCCATCGACAGCGACCGGGCGATCGCCGCGCGCTGCTGCTGCCCGCCGGAGAGCTGGGCGGGGAACGCGGCGGCCTTGTCGGTCAGGCCGACCCGCTCGAGGTTGTCCCGCGCGATCCGCTCGGCCTCGCCACGGCCGCGGCGCAGGACCCGGCGTTGGGCGATGGTGAGGTTGTCCAGCACGGTCAGGTGCGGGAAGAGGTTGAACGACTGGAAGACCATGCCGATGCCGCGGCGTACGGTGTCGATCTCGACATCCGGGTCGGTCATCTCGACACCGTTCACCCAGATCTTGCCGGCGGTCGGCTCCTCCAGCAGGTTGACGCAGCGCAGCAGCGTCGACTTGCCGGACCCGGACGGCCCGATGACGCAGACCACCTCGCCGTGGCCGACCTCGAAGTCGATGCCCTTGAGCACTTCGAGCGGCCCGAACGACTTGTGCAGGTCGCGGATCTCGACGGCGGGCCGGGGTTGAGTGGTCGTCATGCGGGTCACCGGGCCTTGGCGTAGCGGAGTTCGAGGCGTCGTACCACCTGGGACAGGGGCAGGGTGATGGCCAGGTAGGCGAGGCCGGCCACCAGCAGCGGGGTGGCGTTGACCCGGTCGTTCAGCATGTCCCGGCCGAACTTGGTGACCTCGATGGTCTGCGCCGTCACGCCGAGCACGTAGGCGAGCGACGAGTCCTTGGTCAGCAGGATGAGCTCGTTCGTCAGCGGCGGGATGACGATCCGGAACGCCTGCGGAATGACGATGGTGCGCATCGCGGTGAAGTGCGACATGCCGAGGGTGCGCGCCGCCTCCATCTGTCCCTTCGGCACCGCCTGGATGCCCGCCCGGATGGTCTCGGCCATGTACGCCGCGGCGGTCAACCCGAGACCGATCGCGATCGAACCGAACACGCCACCGGGAATCTCCCGCTCGGGGAAGGCGATGGGGATGCCGTACCCGACGAGGAAGAGCACCAGCAGGGCGGGCAGACCCCGGAACAGCTCGATGTACGCCGTCGCCACCCACCGGTACGGAGCCACCCGGGACAGCCGCATCAACGCGAGGATCGTGCCGAACACGAGGCCGAAGGCGAAGGCGCCCAGCGTGTAGAGGATCGTGTTGCGCAGCGCGACGGTGATGATCGTCGGGAACATCGACTCGATGATGTCGACGCGGAAGAACGCCGCTCTGAGCCTGCCCCAGTCCGCGGCGTAGATCGCCACGGCGATGACGGCGATGAAGGCCAGGTACTGGAGCCAGAGGGACAGCCGCTCTCGCTGGCGGCGTCGCAGCTTCACGTTCGCTCCTTGCGTTCCCGGGGGGTGCCTACACGGAGGGCGCGCGAGTCGCGCGCCCTCCTGCCATCAGCTTCGATCACGCGCTCGGCCGCTTGCCGATCCACTTCTCGTAGATCGTGTCGTACGTGCCGTCCTGCTTGGCCTTGCTCAGCGCCTCGTTGATCTTCTTGAGCAGTTCCGGGTTCTCGTCCTTCTTCACCGAGAACCCGTACTGCTCGCCGGTGTCGAACTCGGCCGCGACCGCGAAGCCGCCCGGGTTCTCCTTGAGGTACTCGGTCCAGACCGGCAGGTCGTTGATGGCGGCCTCGACCTGACCGTTGGAGACGGCCTGCTGCAGGGCGGCGAGGTCCTCGAACTCGACGAGTTGGAGGCCCTTCTCCTTCTCGAACTTGCGGGCGTAGTCACGGCCGGTGGTCGCCGCCTGGACGCCGAGCTTCTTACCCCTGAGGTCGTCGAGCGACTTGTAGGGCTTGCCGGTCTTGACCAGCATCGCCTGCGTGGCGTCGAAGTAGGGATCGGAGAAGTTCATGACCTTCTGCCGTTCCTCGGTGATCGTCATGCCGGCGGCGGCAGCGTCGCACTTGCCCGTGTTGAGGTCCTGGCCGGACTTGATCCCCTCGAACGGGGTGTCGACGATCGTCTGCTCGACGCCCAGTTCCTTGGCGACCAGGTCCATCAGGTCGACGTCGAACCCGACGACCTTGCTGCTGGCGTCCTTCGACTGGAACGGCGGGTACGGCAGGTGGGTGCAGACGGTCAGCTTGCCGGCCTGGACGAGCTTGACCCCGTTCGCCTGGACCTGGCCCTCGTCCTTCTTGGCGCATCCAGCGCTCAGCGACAGGGCGGCAATCGCCGCGACGAGGCCGGCCTTGCGGGCTGCGCTGTGAAACCTCACGGCTGTGTCCCTCCGGTTCGGCTCCCCGTGCGGGCGGGCAGCCAGGGTTGGTGCGAAGACGGTGTGACAGGCGACGCTACCTGATCGGCCAAGCCGTACCTAGATCACGTCGAGCCGTTGTGAGCAGTGCGGCACCCGTCACGGTCAGTACACCCGACAGTCGGTCCGTAACGGGACGGCGGTGCCGGATCCGCCACCCACGGTGACTGGTCAGCCGGGAACGATGACCACGTGCAGGCGCCGGGGGCCGTGGACGCCCTCGACCCGGTTGAGTTCGATGTCGCTGGTGGCGGACGGGCCGCTGACCCAGGTGAGCGGGCGGTCCGGGTCCAGACGCGCGAGGGCGTCCGGCACCCCGGCGACGACCTGATCGGTACGGAGCACGCAGATGTGCACGTCGGGCAGGAGCGTGATGACCCGCCTCCCCTGGGCCGGACCTGCGTCGAGGATGACGGTCCCGGTCTCGGCGACGGCCACCGCCGCCGCGGTGACCACCCCGTCGGCCGCGTCGACCTGGTCCCTCGGAAGATCGTCGTCGGTCAGCACCTCGACGGTGTCGGGCAGCCAGTGCCGGGGCAGCCCCGGCGGAACCACGACACGTCGGCCGCCGAGGACCGCGTCGACGACCTGAGCCACCTCGTCGTCGGAACACCGGTGCACGGTGGCCCGGTAGTCGGTGAGCCGGTGCACCAGGACGTCGAGGTCGACCGCGCCGCCGGCCGGCCGGTAGTCCCGCGCCACCTCGGCAGGGGTGGTCGGGGAAGGGCCGAGAGTGGCGCGGAGGCGGCCGAGGATCAACTCGCGGGAGGTCATCGTTGGGCCCACCATTCCCGGAAGGTCTGCGGCGGCGGCTGCGGTAGGTCCCGGCCGATGGTCCAGCCGGACAGCGGCGGGGGAAGGCCGCCACCTCGCCGGCCGGCGAAGCGGCTGACCCGCGCGGCGCGCTGGGCAGCCTCGTACAACGGCAGGTGGTCCATGGTGTACGCGGCCGCGGCCATGGTGACCGCCTCGGCGCTCGGCAGGCGGTGCTCGCTCCGGTAGGCCGCCGTGTGCTGGGCACGAAGGTGCACCAGGATCGACGGGATGTCGATCATCACGGGGCAGGCGTCGAAGCACGCGCCGCAGAGCGAGGAGGCGAAGGGCAGGGAGGCGTTGTCCTCCACGCCGGTCAGCTGCGGTGAGAGCACGGCGCCGATCGGCCCGGGATAGACCGAACCGTACGCGTGCCCGCCGGTGCGCTCGTAGACGGGACAGACGTTCAGGCAGGCGGAGCAGCGGATGCAGTGCAGCGCCTGACGGCCGACCTCGTCGGCGAGGACCGCGCTGCGGCCGTTGTCCAGCAGCACGAGGTGGAACGCCTGCGGCCCGTCGCCGGGCGTGACACCGGTCCACATGGAGGTGTACGGGTTCATCCGCTCCCCGGTGGAGGCCCGGGGCAGCAGTTGCAGGAACACTTCAAGGTCCGCCCAGGTGGGGATGACCTTCTCGATGCCCATCACCGTGATCAGGGTGTCCGGCAGGGTGAGGCACATCCGGCCGTTGCCCTCCGATTCGACCACCGCGAGGGTGCCGGTCTCGGCTACCGCGAAGTTCGCACCGGAGACGGCGACCCGGGTGCTGAGGAACGTGCGGCGCAGGTGACGCCGGGCGGCCGCCGCCAGGATCGCCGGCTCGTCGGTCAGCGCCGGGTCGACGCCGGGCATCTCGCGCAGGAAGATCTCCCGGATCTCCGCCCGGTTGCGGTGGATCGCCGGTACCAGAATGTGGCTGGGCTTGTCCCGCCCGAGCTGGACGATCAGCTCGGCGAGGTCGGTCTCCACCGGTTCGATGCCGGCGGCCTCCAGCGCCTCGTTGAGGCCGATCTCCTGGGTGGCCATCGACTTGACCTTCATGACCCGGTCGCTGCCGGTGGCCCGGACCAGGTCGGTGACGATCCGGTTGGCCTCGACGGCGTCGGCGGCCCAGTGCACGGTGCCACCGGCGGCGGTGACCGCCGCCTCCAGTTGTTCGAGCAGCTCGGGCAGGCGGGCCATCACGTCGGTCTTGATGGCCCGGCCGGCCTCGCGCAGCTCCTGCCAGTCGGGGACCTCGTCGATCACCGCCGCCGACTTCGCGCGGATCGTGGCGGTGGCGTGGCCGAGGTTGCGGCGCAGTTGGGCGTCGGCGAGGCTGCGCCGGGCCGCGACGGGGAAGGGCTCGTCTCCGCGCAGATGCCCGACGCCGCGCGGCGCGGTGGCCGGCATGCCGAGGAAGATCTCGCTCACGCCGTCACCCCGTCCCGCTGCGCCTGCTCGGCCGCGTTGCCGGCGGGCTCGGTGCTGGCCAGGATCTCCGCGAGGTGCACGGTCCGTACGCCGGCCCGGAGCCGGGACAGTCCACCGCCGATGTGCATCAGGCAGGAGGCGTCCCCGGCGGTGCAGACGTCGGCCCGGGTGGACAGCACGTGGCGCATCTTGTCGGCCAGCATCGCCGTCGACGTGTCCGCGTTCTTCACGGCGAACGTGCCGCCGAAGCCGCAGCACTGCTCGGCCTGCGGCAGCTCCACCAGGTCCAGGCCGCGCACCTGGCGCAGCAGCCGCAGCGGCCTGTCCCCCACCCGGATCATCCGCAGTGAGTGGCAGGTCGGGTGGTACGTCACGCGGTGCGGATAGAAGGCGCCCACGTCGGTCACCCCGAGCACGTCGACGAGCAGCTCCGACAGCTCGTACGTGCGTCGGGCGACCTCCTCGGCGCGGCTGGCCAGGCGCTCGTCGCCGGCCCCCCGGGCCACCATGGCGTGCTGGTGCCGCACGGAACCTACGCACGAGCCGGACGGGGCCACCACCACGTCGTACGGCGCGAAGGTCCGTACGTGCCGGCGAACCAGGCGCAGCGCGTCATCCGGATAGCCGGTGTTGATGTGCATCTGCCCGCAGCAGGTCTGATCCTGCGGAAAGACGACCTCGTGACCGAGCCGTTCCAGCAGCCGCACCGTCGCCTTGGCCGCCTCGGGGAACAGGGTGTCGGCCAGACAGGTGACGAACAGGGCTATTCGCATACTCAGTCCTCCCATCCGAGGCGCCGGGCAGCGGCCCGCCAGGCCGCCTGGGTGGCGCGTGGCTCGTACCGGACGATCTGTTGGGTGTCGCGAAGCACGGCCCGCAACGCCGCCAGGTCGCCGCCGACCACGCCGAGGGCGCGGGCCTGCACCAGAACGTTACCCAGCGCGGTGGCCTCGACGGGCCCCGCGAGCACGGGCAGTCCGCAGGCATCGGCGGTGAGCTGGCACAGCAGGTCGTTGCGCGCGCCGCCGCCGACGACGTGCACGGCGTCGACGTGCCGACCGGCGAGCAGTTGCGCCTGGTTGACGGCGCGCCGGTGCGCCAGCGCGAGGCTGTCGAGGATGCACCGCACGGTGGCCTCCGGGGTGGCCGGCACCGGCTCTGCGGTGCGGCGGCAGGCGTCGGCGATGTGCGCGGGCATGTCGCGTCGGCCGCGGCAATCAAGCATGTGATGACCTCGGTGGCTGAGGAGATGCAAGAGGTGGGTCCCTCCCCGAGGACGGGCCCACCTCTTACATGGACGAGGATGTTCCTACTCCTTGGCCACCTTGCCCGTCGTGTCGGTCTGGACCGTCAGCGGCGGACGGGTCCCGAAGGAACCGGTGACTTCGACGTAGATCCGGCGGTTCTTGTCCCGGTCGGTGAGCACGTAGCTGTCCGACGTACCCGACTGGATCGGAGTCGGCGCGCCGATCCGGTACCAGTCGTAGGTGAGCTGGGTGCTGTTCGGCGACCAGTCACCTGTCACGGTCAAGGTGCCTCCGACCTTGAGGTCACCCTCGATCACGGGCGTGTCGGCCTTGATCGTGACCGCCGACGTGAACGAGTAGTCTCCGCCGTGCGCGACCTCGTAGACGTCATATCCGCCCTCACGGCCCTTGAAGGTCGCGCCTTCGGAACCCACGCTGACGCTGTTCTCGGCCGCCAACGGCACCCAGATCTCTCCGCTCGTCCCGTCGGGAACGGTGACGTCGAGCTCGACTACTTCGTCGTCGTCCTGAGACCACTTGACCTTGATGTCGCCACTCGGCGTGGGCACCTGGCCTTCGCTCCACTCGAGGTCCGAGAGATGCGGCTTGACCGTCCAAGTCGCGAACCCGGGCTCGACCGGCTTCACGCCGAGAAGGTACGCCGACATGTTCCAGGTCGGGCCGCTCGCCCAGCTGTGCGCGAGGCTCTTGTTCGCATCGGTCAGGTCGCCGTTCTGCTGGTGGTTCTCCCAGAAGGCGCCGGTGTAGAACGGGTCGCTCGGATTCGCCATCCGCGCCCAGAGCGTCTTGGTCAGCGCCAGGGCGTCCTCAGTGTTCCCGGCCTCGTAGCGCGCGGCGAGCTCGAACCCGGAGATGTGGGTGCTGATTAAGGTCGAGTTGTTCGCATCCGGTGAGAACGGTTGCGGACCCTGCTCACCCCACAGGTTGTTCTTGAGGTAGTCGAGGATGCCCGAGACCTTCTCCTCGGGCGCGACGCCCCAGAGCACGGCCATAGAGTTCGCGTCCTGCGGCACTGCGTTCCCCGACCTGTTACCCGTATTGACGTTGGACATCCTGTAAACGCCGCGTTCGGCATCGAAGAGGGTCGCATTGATCGAGGCCTTCACCTGATTCGCACGCGCTTCCCAGGCGGCCTTGTCAGCTGCCCAAGTGGCTGCTTCGGCGTTCGTCGGAACGTCCTCGATCATGTGACCGGCAAGCCATGCCGCCTCCGAGAGCGCGCGGTAGTACAGCACGTTCGTCGCGGTCACCGTTCCCGCACGACCGCCGTCGTAGAAGTCCCAATCGCGACCGTCGCTGCCCGAGGTTGTGACGATGAGACCATCCGCGTTCGTCAGGCTCAGGTTGTAATCCATCTGCGCCCTGAGCCTGCCGTACTGGGAGATCGCGAAGTCGAGATCTCCCGTGTAGCGGTAGTTGTCGACGAGTCCGACCGGGAAGTAGATCGAGTAGGCCGTCGAGTAGAACTGTGCGACCGCCGGGACCGAGGTCCAGTTGGCCGACTCACCCGGCACCGATCCGTTCGCCGCCTGGCGCGATCCGAGGACCCCGATCGAGTTGCTGATGTACTCCGATCCCTGAGGACCGTACCCGAATGCCGTGTAGGTCGACCGCCCTGCGTTGAAAAGGTCGCCGGCCCAGATGCGCCGGTCCCGCTTCGCGCCATCAAGGATCACGGGGAGGGTGCTGTTGTTCTGCGCGCCCGCCGGCACCATGTTGGTGTCGACCGTGTACGCGCCCGTGTACCAGATGTCGTTCAGGACCTCGTCGCTGGAGAGGAACCATCCCTTGTAGTCGTCCGGTCCGTAATTCGGGAACTTCGAGACCACGCCGACGTCAGAGATCGACACCGTGCCGGGCGTCGTCAGCGTCACGGCGTGGAAGCGGATGCCGCCCTGAAGCGCGTTCGCCGGTGTCGTGTAGGTCCCTGCACCCGACACCTGCGTGACGCGGTTGCGCGGCGACCCCACTCCGGCGCCGAGATAGCCGGCGTTGTCGCCGACGACGTTCCCGGGCGAACTGGTCACCGCGCTGTCCGTGGCGTGGTCTTTGGTGAGCGGGCTGACCGTGACGCCGGTCCGCGGGTTCCGGAGCGTGGTGCCGGCGTCGAACGCCGCAGTGACGGCAGGGGTGAACGAGAGGCCCGAGCCGTGGAAGATGACCGGTGACGTGGCGACGTGGTTCGCGGTCAGCGCGGTCACCCCGAGCCCGGTGCCTGCGGCACCGGCGGTCCCCACACTGGTGACCGTCACGTTCTCTCCGCCCACATCCAGGACGTCGCCGACCTGACGGCCGACAACCGATGCAACCTTGATGTTGGTCGCGCCAGCCGAGGCATCCGCGACCAGCGTGGTCTGGCTCGAAGTCCGGCCCACTGCCGTGATGGTGACCGACTGCTGGGCAGCGCCGGTGCCGATGAGCAGCTCGGCCCCCACCGGGAGGTTGGCCGTTGTGGTCACCTCGACGTTGGTCGCACCTGCAGCGATCGGCGCGAATGCCGTCGTCGTGACGGCGGCCTGTCCGACGGCGAGAACCGTCGCAGACTCTTGGTTCTCGCCAGTGCCGATCAGGAGCGACTGGCCGACGGTCATCTGGGTGGTGTTGGTCACGTAGACCGTCTCCGCTCCTGCGGAGGCGGCCTTCACCAACTGTGATTCGTTCTTGCGAATCACGTATTTGAGGCTCTCGCTGTACGCGGTGCGAACGCCGACGTCGCCCGACGTCGATTCGACCGTGAAGTACGGCAACCCGCCGACGACCGGCCCGTAGTCGAGGATGACGTACGGGGCGACGCCGGTGCCATCCCAGGTCAGGGTCGCGGAGCCGCTTCCTCCGGCGGTGAGCGCCTCAGCGTTGGCCACATCTCCGAACGCGCCGGCGACGACTTCGGGTCGGAGATCGGTCTCCCCGGTACCGAGGACCTCGCCTTGCCATTCTGGCTCCTCGGCTGCGTGTGCCGGCAGAGCGTCGGCTGCGTGTGCCGGCAGAGCGGCGAGCGTCGTGAACGCCATGGCCGCGGCAACGGTTCCCGCGGTGCACAGACGCCCGAAGCGAATACCTGTCGAGGGTGGCCGCTCGACCGTTGGTCGAGTCGACTTGCTGTTCGATCGCATGTTTTCTCTCCCTTGAGACGGCTGGAAGTTCGCCGCACGGAGCTGCAGGGTCGATCTCCCACCGGCTCGGATTGTGGTTGAACTGAGTTGAATGGATTCATTCTTGGGTCCTGTTAGGAGCCGGTCAGTGGGTGGGCGTTGCTCGGCTGCCCCCACCGTTGGTGTAGCGGTGCAGGGTCGGGTTGAAGAACCGTGCGTTCAACGCATCCCTGCTGGCATCAGCGAACTCTCGCAACTCGGCCGCATCCTCATGCTTGCCCAACGCCTCCGCGAGCCCGGCCAGCTTGTCGGCCATGGTGTAGTAGCCGGCCATTCCGTGAGAAGTCCGCTGGTACGCAAGTCGACGGCGGCCCAGTCGGCGAGCCCGCCGTTCACCCGATGGGCGGCCGTGACAACCGCGATCGCTGTGGGCAGGTGGTACGGATGGCTACCCCGTGGCGCGGCGCCTCCTCCGGTGACCTCTTGCATCGGCCTGAATCGTTTCATGCATGTTACGTGCCGGGATCATGCCGGTGAAGACGTGGCGAGTGGCCGGATCCGGTCACACGCGCCGAGTCGCCAGGCGTGAAGGGCTCGAATACTCGGTTAAGCATTGAGCCTTTTCCAACTTCATGATCCAGTGCCCCGTTCGAGGACGAGCCTGTGTTCAACCTCGACGTGTGGGGCTCGTAAATCTGGTCCGTAGGCTGTGACGTGCGGTTTTGTACGAGGTCCACCAAACGACGTCGACGAAAGTCCGGACCATGAGTGCGTCGCTGGTGTACCTGCTCCTGCGTCAGATTCTGCCGATGTTGACACAGCTCGCCGGGACGGTGGCGCAAAGGACGTCGAGCTGCTGGTGCTACGGCATCAGGTGGCCGTGCTGCGCCGGCAGGTGCACCGCCCCGACCTGCAGCCCGCTGACCAGGTGGTGTTGGCGGCGCTGTCGCGGCTGCTGCCCCGGCAACGCTGGACGGCGTTCTTCGTCACCCCCGCGACCCTGCTGCGCTGGCACCGGCAGTTGATCGCCCGACATTGGACCTATCCGAACACGCGACCCGGCCGGCCACCGGTCGGTAAGGGTCTTCGTGAGTTGGTGCTGCGCCCGGCAGCTGAGAATCCGACCTTGGGCCACCGCCGCGTGCAGGGCGAGCTGGCTCGTCTGGGCTACCAGATCGCGGCCAGCACCGTATGGAAGATCCTGCACCACGCTGGTGCCGCACCGACCCGACGCATGAGCCGGACGGGGCCACCACGTCGTACGGGGCGAAGACGCGCACGTGCCGGCGTACCAGCCGCACCGCCTCGTCCGGGTAGCCGGTGTTCACGTGCATCTGCCCGCAGCAGGTCTGGTCGGCGGGGAACACCACCTCGTGGCCGAGGCGCTCCAACAGCCGTACGATCGCCTTCGCCGCCTCGGGAAAGAGCGTGTCGGCAAGGCAGGTGACGAACAGCGCGACGCGCATCTTCAACCACCCATCCGGTCCTCGGCGGCCCGCCAGGCCACCTCGTCACCGCACGGCTCGTACCTCACGATCTGCTCAGTTTCGCGCAGAACGGTCCGCAGGGCAGCCAGGTCACCGTTGATCACACCGGCGGCGCGGGCCTGTACCAGGATGTTGCCCAGCGCGGTGGCCTCGACGGGACCGGCGAGCACCGGCAGTCCGCAGGCGTCGGCGGTGAGCTGGCACAGCAGTTCGTTGCGGGCGCCGCCGCCGACGATGTGCACGGCGTCGACGTGCCGGCCGGAGAGCTGCTGGGCCTGTCGGACGGCCCGCCGGTGCGCCAGCGCGAGGCTGTCCATGATGCAGCGGACGGTAGCCGCTGGGCCTGCGGGCACCGGCTCGCCGGCGCGCCGGCAGGCGTCGGCGATACGCGTGGGCATGTCGCCGGGCGGCAGGAACGCCGGGTCGTCCGGGTCCACGACGGAGCGGAAGGCCGGTTCACGGGCCGCCCGGCGCAGCAGGTCGGTCAGGTCACCGCCGCCCCAGGCGCGCAGCGCTTCCTGCAGCAGCCACAGGCCCATCACGTTGCGCAGGTATCGGAACGTGCCGTCGACGCCAGACTCGTTGGTGAAGTTGGCCCGGCGGCTCGCCTCGCTGAGTACCGGGGCGTCGAGTTCGACGCCCACGAGAGACCAGGTTCCGCACGAGATGTAGGCGAAGTGGTGCCCCGCCGCCGGCACGCCCACCACCGCCGATGCCGTGTCGTGCGAGCCGACGGCCACCACCTGCGGTGAGCCCGGCAGGGCCAGGTCGGGCCGGACCGGGCCGATCCGGGTGCCCGGCTCGCGCAGCGGCGGGAACAGCTCGCTGCGGATGCCCGCGTCGGCCATCAGGCCGGTGGCCCAGGCCCGCCGCCGTAGGTCGTACAGCTGGGTCGTGGAGGCGTTGGTGAGCTCGGCGCCGAGCTGGCCGGTGAGCCAGTACGCGATGAGGTCCGGGATCAGCAGCAGCCGGTGGGCGACGTCCAGCTGCGGCGTGCCGGCGGCCGCGGCGAGCTGGTAGAGCGTGTTGAACGGCAGCTGCTGCAGGCCCGTGGTCGTGTAGAGCCGCTCCTCGCCCAGCTGTTTGGCGACCCGCTCGGCGACCCCGTCGGTGCGGCCGTCCCGGTAGTGCACCGGGTTGCCGAGCAGCGTCCCGGAGGCGTCGACCAGCCCGTAGTCGACCGCCCATGAGTCGACGCCGATGCTGGTCACCGGCCCGGCGGCCCGCAGGCCGTCGAGGACGCCCCGCCAGAGGGCGAGGATGTCCCAGTGCAGGGTGTTCCCGACGCGCACGGGTTCGTTGGCGAACCGGTGCACCTCGGTCAGGTCCAGGCGGCCCGGTCCGACCTGTCCGAGCATGACCCGGCCGCTGGACGCGCCCAGGTCCACGGCGGCGAGCTGGACGCGGCTCACAGCATCCCCCGCCGGACTGCCCACACGACCGCCTGGATCGGGGCGGTCACGCCGAGGCGGTCGCAGATGGCGCGGATCCGCCGCCGCACGGTCCGCTCGGACAGGCCCGACCGGCGGGCCACCGTCTCGAGCGGCAGGCCCGTGGCGAGCAGCCGCAGCAGCCGCAGGTCCGCCTCGTCGAGCACGGGATTCTCCACGGGAATCGTCGTCCTCACCCGGCACCGCCGCGGATCACCGGAGAAAGGCCGCGGCGACGCCGGCGTCCACGGGCACGTGCAGACCCGTCGTGTGGGACAGGTCTCCGCCGGTGAGCACGAAGACGGCGTTGGCGACGTGCTCGGGCAGCACCTCACGCTTGAGCAGCGTGCGCTGGGCGTAGAACTCGCCGAGCTTCTCCTCCGGCACGCCGTAGACGGCGGCCCGCTTGGCGCCCCAGCCGCCGGCGAAGATGCCGGAACCGCGGACCACGCCGTCCGGGTTGACGCCGTTGACCCGGATGCCGTGGCCGCCCAGCTCCGCGGCGAGCAGCCGGACCTGGTGCGCCTGGTCGGCCTTGGCCGCGCCGTAGGCCACGTTGTTCGGGCCGGCGAACAGGGAGTTCTTGCTGGAGATGTAGACGATGTCCCCGCCCATCCCCTGTGCCAGCAGCACCCGCGCGGCCTCGCGGGAGACGAGGAAGGAGCCCTTGGCCATCACGTCGTGCTGGATGTCCCAGTCCGCCTCGGTCGTCTCCAGCAGCGACTTGGACAGCGACAGCCCGGCGTTGTTCACCACCAGGTCCACCCCGCCGAAGGCGAGCACCGCGTCGCGCAGGGCGCCGGCGACCGCGTCGCCGTCACTGACGTCGGCGGCGACGGCGACCGCCACGTCGGTGGTGCCGATCTCCGCGGCGACGGCGGCGGCCGCCTCCGCGTCACGGTCGGCGACGACGACGCAGGCGCCCTCCACGGCGAGCCGGTGGGCGATCGCCCGGCCGATGCCGGAGCCACCGCCGGTGACGAACGCGATCCGAGTGGCGAGAGCCTTCGGCTTCGGCATGCGCTGGAGCTTCGCCTCCTCCAGGGCCCAGTACTCGATCCGGAACTTCTCGGCCTCGTTGATCGGCGCGTACCGCGAGACGGACTCCGCGCCGCGCATCACGTTGATGGCGTTGACGTAGAACTCCCCGGCGACACGGGCGGTCTGCTTGTTGGCCCCGAAGCTGAACATGCCCACACCCGGCACCAGGACGACGGCCGGGTCGGCGCCGCGCATCGGAGGGCTGTCCGGGCCGAAGTGCCGCTCGTAGTAGGCGCGGTAGTCGTCGCGGTAGGAGGCGTGCAGTTCCTTGAGGCGGGCGATCACGGCCTCGATCGGGGCGGTGGGTGGCAGGTCGAGCACCATCGGGCGGACCTTGGTACGCAGGAAGTGGTCCGGGCACGAGGTGCCGAGGGCCGCGAGCGCGGGGTGCTTCTCCCGGGCGACGAAGTCGAGCACCACGTCGCTGTCGGTGAAGTGGCCGACCTGCGGCCGGTCGGTGGACGCGAGGCCCCGCAGCACCGGGAACAGCGCCGCCGCCCGACGTCGACGGTCGTCGGCCGGCAGCGGCTCGTAGCCGTCGATGACCGGGCCGAGCGGCTCGGCCCGACCCCGCTCGTCGAGGAAGGCCTGCGCACTGCGGATGATCTCCAACGAGTTGCGCTCGCACTCGTCGCTCGTCGCGCCCCACGCGGTGATGCCGTGCCCACCGAGGATCACGCCGATCGCCTGCGGGTTGGCCCGCGCCACGGCGGCGATGTCCAGACCGAGCTGGAAGCCGGGCCGCCGCCAGGGGACCCACAGCACCCGCTCGCCGAAGATCTCCTTGGTCAGTTCGGGCCCGTCGGCGGCGGCGGCGATCGCGATGCCCGCGTCGGGGTGCAGGTGGTCGACGTGCGCCGCGTCGACCAGGCCGTGCATCGCCGTGTCGATGGACGGTGCGGCGCCGCCGCGGCCGTGCAGGCAGTAGTCGAACGCGCCGACCATCTCGTCCTCGCGCTCGATCCCGGGGTACACGTCGACGAGAGCGCGGAGCCGGTCCAGCCGCAGCGCGGCCAGACCGGACCGGGTCAGGGTGCCGAGATCGCCGCCCGAACCCTTGACCCACAGCAGTTCGACGGGCCCACCGGTGACCGGATCGGTGTCCGCGCCCTTGGCGGAGGTGTTGCCCCCGGCGTAGTTCGTGGTGGTCGGGTCGGCGCCGAGCCGGTTGCTGCGCGCGATCAGCGCCTGAACCTCGGGTTGCATCGTCCTCACGTCCCCAGTCTGCGTTCTTCGGTGGTGGTCAGGCGCCCCAGCCGGCCTGCTGGCCGTCGGCACGTTCGGCGCGGATCTTGTCGAAGTAGCCGGAGCGGGCGTACGCGGCCATCGGGTCCGGGTCCAGGCCCAGGTCCGTACGCAGCTCGGCGAGCAGCGGCCGGACGTCGGTGTTGTACGCGTCCATCAGCACCGCGTTGGCGGCGAGCACGTCGCCGGTCCGCTGCGCGGCGGCCAGCGCGTCCGGGTCGACGAGCAGCGCCTTCGCCGTCGCCTCCTGCACGTTGAGCACCGAACGGATGATGGCCGGGATCTTCGGCTCGATGTTGTGGCACTGGTCGAGCATGAAGGCGATGCCGGCCTCCGGCGCCAACGCGTCGCCCCGGACGATCTCATGCATGATCCGGAACAGCTGGAACGGGTCCGCGGAGCCGACCATCAGGTCGTCGTCGGCGTAGAAGCGGGAGTTGAAGTCGAAGGCGCCGAGCTTCCCGACGCGCAGCAGGAACGCCACGATGAACTCGATGTTCGTGCCCGGCGCGTGGTGCCCGGTGTCGATGACCACCTGCGCCTTCGGGCCCAACTCCAGGCAGTGCGCGTACGCGGTGCCCCAGTCCGGCACGTCCGTGGCGTAGAAGGCCGGCTCGAACAGCTTGTACTCCAGCAGCAGCCGTTGGCCGTCACCGAGCCGGTCGTAGGTCTCCCGCAGCGCCGTCGCCAGCCGGTCCTGCCGGGCGCGAAGGTCGTCCTGGCCGGGATAGTTCGTCCCGTCGGAGAACCAGAGCTTCAGGTCCCGGGAGCCGGTGCGGTCCATGATGTCCACGCACTCGAGCAGGTGGTCGATCGCCTTGCGTCGTACACCCGGATCCGGGTTGGTGACGCTGCCCAGCTTGTAGTCGTTGTCCTGGAAGACGTTGGCGTTGATCGCGCCCAGGCTGACTCCCTGGTCGGTCGCGTACGCGGCCAGGTCGGCGTAGTCGTCGACGCGGTCCCACGGAATGTGCAGGGCGACCGTCGGCGCGACGCCGGTGAGCCGGTGCACCACCGCCGCGTCGGCGATCTTCTCGTACGAGTCGCGCGGCACGCCCTCCTGGGGGAACACCTTGAACCGGGTGCCGGAGTTGGCGTACGCCCAGGACGGGGTCTCGATGCGCTGCGCGCGCAGGGCTGACCGGACCCGCTCAAGGGTCTGCGCGTCGAACTGCGTCATGGGGTTTCTCCCGTCTGTGCGGCGAGCCGCGTCTCACGCTCTGCGCTGAGCTGCGCCTCAAGGTTGAAGACCTCGTCCAGCGGCCGGATGGCCCGGTCGGCGGCGCCGTGGTCGAGGCCGACGAAGTAGGGCGCCATCTCCGCCTGCCAGCGGGTGTTGACGTCACTGGTCTGCATGGCGGCCTGGGCCGCCGCGAAGTCGTCGGTGACCAGGTAGCCCACGAGCAGGCCGTCGTCGCGGAGGAAGAGCGAGTAGTCGTGCCAACCGCTCTCGGCCAGGGCGGCGAGCATCTCCGGCCAGACCCGTGCATGGCGGGCGCGGTACTCGTCCAGTCGGTCGGGGTCTACCTGGAGGGTGAAGCAGACGCGGGGCATGGTTCTCCCGTCGGCTCCCCCGGTCGGTGCGGCGCGGTGTACGCCGCACCGACCGGGAGGGCGATCAGAACTGGAACTGGTCGATGTTGCTCTTGTCGAAGACGGTGGGCGGGCCGAGGATGACCACCCCCTCCTTGCCGACGGTGAACTCGCCGAGCTTGCCGGCCTTGAACTTGTCGCCCTCGGCGCCGGTGATCTGGCCGGAGGCCAGCGCCGCGCCGGCGTACGCCGCGAGGTAGCCGAGGTCGGCCGGGCTCCACAGGGCGAACGCGTCGACGGTGCCGTCCTTGACGTACTGGCGCATCTGGTTGGGGGTGCCCAGACCGGTCAGCTTGACCTTGCCCTTGTACTGCGATCCGCTGAGGTAGCGCCCGGCAGCCGCGACGCCGACGGTGGTCGGGGAGATGATGCCCTTGAGGTTCGGGTACGACTGGAGCAGACCCTGGGTCTCCTGGAAGGACTTCTGGTCGTCGTCGTTGCCGTACGCCACGGTGACCAGCTTGATCTTGCTGTACTCGGGCTTCTTCAGCTCCTCCTTCATCAGCGCGATCCAGGCGTTCTGGTTGGTCGCGTTGGCGGTCGCGGAGAGGATCGCGATCTCGCCCTCGCCGCCGATCTGCTGCGAGATCAGCTTGACCTGGTTCTCCGCGATGCCTTCGGCGGTGACCTGGTTGACGAAGATCTGCCGGCACTCCGGCTTGGTGTCGGAGTCGAAGGTGACGATCTTCGCGCCGGCCGCCTTCGCCTGGTTGAGCGCGCCGCAGATGGCGTTCGGGTCGTTGGCCGAGGTGACGATCACGTCCATGCCCTGCTGGGACAGGGTGTTGATGTAGCTGACCTGCGACGAGGCGCTCGCCTCGGACGGGCCGACCTCCTTGAACTCACCCTTGAACTCGGTGACCGCGTCCTTGCCGCCGTTGTCCGAGACGGTGAAGTAGGGGTTGTTCAGCTGCTTCGGCAGGAAGGCGATCTTGAGACCTTCCTTGATGGCGGCGTCGGGGTTGGCGGCGCCGCTCGCCTGGTTGCCGGCGCCGGCGTCGTTACCGGAGTTGTCACGGGTGGTGCCGCCGCACGCTGCGGCGCTGAGCAGCAGTGCGGCCAGGGCGAGGCTGGTGGCCCCGACACGGAGGCCTCTGCGGTATGCGGACATCGTCATCCTTCCGGGGGTGGTTGGTGAGCGGGGGACCTCACGAAGCGACGGAGTGCCGCTGTCGTCGACGGTGCAGCCGGGCGCGGATGTCCGCGACGGCGTTGGGCAGCACCACGGATGCGATGAGCAGGGTGCCGGTGACGATCGTCAGGGCGTTGGCGTCGACGTCGGCGAGCTGCAACGCGTTGCGCAGGACGCCGAGGAGCAGGACGCCGGCCAGCACACCGAGCAGGGCGCCCCGGCCGCCGAAGATCGAGACCCCGCCGAGCAGCACAGCGGTGACGACGGTCAGCTCCAGGCCGGTGGCGTTGTCGCCGCGGGCGCTGGCGTACCGCAGGGTCCAGAAGATGCCGACCAGCCCGCACACGGCGCCGGAGACCACGAAGAGCCAGAACTTCGTCCGGGCCACCGAGACGCCGGTGAACGTGGCGGCCTGGTCGTTGTTGCCCATGGCGTAGAGCGCCCGGCCGGCTGGGGTGGCGTGCAGCACGACCCCGAAGACCAGGGCGAGCAGCAGCAGCGGCACCAGCACGACCGGGATCGACGTGCCGGGGATGTTCCGCACCACGGCGGCCGTCCAGTCGGCCGGGAAGTCCGCGACCGCCTGGTCGCCGAGCACGACGAAGGACAGCCCCCGGTAGAGGGCGAGCGTGCCGATGGTGACCGCCAGGGACGGCAGGCCGAAACCGGTGACGAAGAGACCGTTCACCGCGCCGAGCGCCGCCCCGAGCAGCACCACGAGGACGCAGATCAGCTCCAGCGACAGTCCACTGGAGAGCCAGAGCTGTCCCATCAACGTGCTGCACAGGCCCACCATGCTGGCCACGGACAGGTCGATCTCGCCGGTGATCACGATCAGCGTCATCGGCAGCGCGATGAACGCCAGCGGCACCAGGTCGAGCAGCAGGAACTGGGCGTTGCGGCCGGTGGCGAAGTTCTCCACGGTCAACCCGGCGACCAGCACTGCCACCACGAGGGCGCCGACGATCACCGCGTCCCAGGAGCCGAACAGCCCGCGCAGGGTGGCGAGTCGGCCCGCGCCGGGCTCGGCCTCGACGGTGGGTGGTGCGGCGTACAGGCTGTCATGCGCCATGGGCGCTTCTCCCTCGGAGGCGGGCCGCCACCCGCAGGGCCAGGAGCCGGTCCAGCCCGATGGCGGCGAGGATGAGCGCGCCGACCACGGCCTGCTGCCAGAACGGGTCGATGCGCAGGACGGCGAGCGAGCTGCCGATCGTGGTCAGCAGCACGGCGCCGAGCGCCGCGCCGTAGGCGCTGCCGCTGCCGCCGAAGATCGCCACCCCGCCGACCACGGCGGCGGCGACGACCTGGAGTTCCAGGCCGGTGCCGGCGGCCGCGTCGAGGGTGCCGAACCGGGCCGCGTACAGCACGCCGGCGAGGCCGGCGAGCGCGCCGTTGGCGACGAAGACGGCGAACACCCGGCGGCCCACCGGGATGCCGGAGAGCCGCGCGGCGGCCGGTTCCGAGCCGATCGCGTAGAGCTCGCGGCCGCTGCGGTAGGAGCGCAGGTAGAACCCGACGACGGCGACGACGACCAACGCGATGAGGAACAGCACGGGTACGCCGAGCACGGTCTGGTTGCCCAGCTGCAGGAACGACGAGGGCATGTCGGCGGCGTTGATCTGCCGCCCGGACGCCCAGTAGTAGTCGACGCCGCGGAAGGCGTAGAGGGTGCCCAGGGTGATGACCAGGGCGGGCACCCGGGCCACCGCGATCAGGCCGCCGTTGACCACGCCGCAGAACGCGCCCAGCGCGATACCCAGGACGAGCGCCACCGGCCACGGGGTGCCGGGCGCGGAGAGGAACAGCGAGCCGGTGGCGAAGGCGACCAGACCGAGGATCGAGCTGACGGAGAGGTCGACGTTGCGGGTGACGATGACCAGGGTCTGCCCGACCGCCAGGATCACCAGGATCGCGCAGCCCAGCAGCAGGTCCTTGACGCTCTGGCCGCTCAGGAACCGGTCGTTGCGCACGGTGGTCACCAGGATCAGCAGCCCGAGCGCGATCAGGAGGCTCAGCTCGCGTACGGCGAGCAGCCGCTCGGCGAGGCCGCGGCGCTGCCGACCGCGGTCGGTCGGGGCGTTCCCGGCGACCTGCTCGGGCGCGGCGGCGTCGGTGCGGCTCATGCGGGCACTCCTTGACCGGTGGCGGCGAACATGATGGAGGTCTCGTCCGCCTCGGCCCGGGACAGCTCACGGACCAGTCGCCCCTCGTGCATGACCAGGACCCGGTCGGCCATGCCGAGCACCTCGGGCAGTTCGCTGCTGATCATGAGGATGGCCAGGCCCTCGCCGGCCAGCTCCGAGAGCAGCCGGTGCACCTCGGCCTTGGTGCCGACGTCGATGCCACGGGTGGGCTCGTCGACGATCAGGATCCGTGGTTCGGTGGCCAGCCACTTGGCGAGCACGACCTTCTGCTGGTTGCCGCCGGAGAGGGTCGCCACCGGGGCGCCGAGCCGGGCGGCCTTCACCTGCAGCCGCCGCGTCCAGCTGCGGGCCTCGGCGCGCTCCGCGCCGCCGAGCAGGAGGCCGAGGCGGCTCAGCGCCCGGCGGCGGGCCAGCGTCGCGTTGCGCTCCACCGACAGCTCCATGACCAGGCCCTGCTGCCGCCGGTCCTCGGGGACCAGCGCCATGCCGGCGGCGATCGCCCGGCCCGGCCTGCCCGCCGGGACACCTCGCCCGGCCACCAGCACCTCGCCCGCGTCGTAGCGGTCGACGCCGAAGACGGCGCGGGCGACCTCGCTGCGGCCGGCGCCGACCAGGCCGGCGAGCGCGACGATCTCCCCACCCCGGACGGAGAACGACACGTCGGTGAAGACGCCGGCCCGGGTCAGCCCACGGACCTCGAGAAGCGTGTCGCGCGGCTCGGCGGCCTGCTTGGGGTAGAGCGAGGAGACGTCCCGGCCCACCATGCGCCGCACCACCTCGTCGACGGTGAGGTCGGCGGCCCGGTCGCTGGAGACCCAGGCGCCGTCGCGCAGCACGGTGACGCGGTGGCAGAGGTCGAACACCTCGTCGAAGCGGTGCGAGATGAACAGCACCGCCGCGCCGCGTTCGCAGAGCGACCGGGCGACCGCGAAGAGCCGCTCGACCTCCACACCGGAGAGCGCGGCGGTGGGTTCGTCCATGACCAGGACGCGGGCGTCGAAGGAGATCGCCTTGGCGATCTCGACGAGCTGCTGGTCGGCGATGGAGAGCCCTCGGGCGGGGCGGGTCGGGTCGATCCGGACCCCGAGCCGCTGGAACAGCCGCTCGGCGTCGCGGTGCATCGCCGCGCTGTCGATGCGGCGCAGGCCGCGAAGCGGTTGCCGGCCCATGAAGATGTTCTCCGCCACGGACAGATCCGGAAAGAGCGTCGGCTCCTGGTAGATGACGGCGATGCCGGCGGCCCGGGCGTCGGCGGGACCGCGCAGCCGCAGTGGTTGCCCGTCCAGGGTCATCTCGCCGGCGTCCGGCGGGTGCGCACCGGCCAGGATCTTCACCAGGGTGGACTTGCCCGCCCCGTTCTCGCCGACCAGGGCGTGGGCCTCGCCGGCGTGCAGCGCCAGGTGCACCCCACGCAGCGCGGCGACGGCCCCGAAGGACTTCGTCACGCCGTCGAGTACCAGCAGCGGAACGCCGTCCGTGCCCGGTGCGTCGGCGGTCATTCGATCCCTCCTGAATCGTTTCATGAGTCGTGCATGGACCGTAGGGGGAGGCATTCGCGAGCGTCAAGGGTTTCGCCATGATTTCCTCCCTGTTGCTGATGCGGGCTCCAGGCCCCATCCGACCCGTGCCGTCGCTTGGCGACGCGACGCGCGGGGCCGCCGGGCGGCTGGATGAAACGTTTTAGCCGCTATACACTGCCGGAACTACCCGGTCCAGCCGTCCCCGCGACGGGCTTTCCGGGGATCACCGCGACCGCGACCCGCGCCGGGCTCGGGGCCGCGACCACCGCACGGAACGTCGAGGGAGTCATGGCAACGGCGAACATCAAGGAGGTCGCCCGGCACGCCGGCGTCTCCCTCGGCACGGTGAGCAACGTGCTCAACCGGCCCGACACGGTCGCCCCCGCCACCCGACAGCGGGTGCTCGACGCCATCAGCACGCTCGGCTACGTCCGCAACGACTCCGCGCGCCAACTACGCGCCGGGCACAGCCGCACCGTCGCCATCGTCGTCCTGGACGTGGCCAACCCGTTCTTCACCGACGTCGTGCGCGGCGCCGAACAGGTGGTCGAGGAGGCCGGCGCCATGGTCGTCGTCTGCAACAGCGGCGAGGACAGCGCCCGCGAGCGCCGCCACCTGGAGCTGCTGGAGGAACAGCGGGTCCGCGGCGTCCTCATCACCCCGGTCGGCCACGGCCCCCAGCCCAACCTGGACAAGCTCATCGACCGGGGCATCCCGGTGGTGCTGGTGGACCGGGGCACGGGCCGGGCGAACCGTTGCTCGGTGGCGGTCGACGACGTCCTCGGCGGCCGGCTCGCCATGGACCACCTGCTGGACCAGGGCCACCACCGCATCGCCTACCTCGGCGGCCCGCTCTCCCTCGCCCAGGTCGCCGACCGGCACGCCGGTGCCGCAGCGGCCCTGGAGGAACGCGGCAACGGCGCCGAACTCCGGGTGGCGGTGACCACCAGCCTGACCGTCGCCGCCGGCCGGCGCGCCGCCGAGGAGTTGCTGACGCTGCCGGCCCGGCAGCGCCCCACCGCCGTCTTCTGCGCCAACGATCTGATCGCACTCGGCGTACTCCAGGAGCTGACCGCGCGCGGCCTGCGGGTGCCGGCCGACGTGGCCATCGTCGGCTACGACGACATCGAGTTCGCCGACGCGGCGGCGGTGCCGCTGTCATCGGTACGCCAGCCCCGCGACCAGCTCGGCCGCACCGCGGCTCAGCTGCTGCTGGAGGAGGCCGAGCCCGGCGACACGCACCGGCACCGGCACGTGGTCTTCCAGCCGGAGTTGGTCGTCCGCCGCTCCAGCGACCACCCCCGGCGGGCCCGGCGCTGACCGCCCGAACCGCACCAGTTGGCTGGCGCGGCGGCCTCCGGTAGCCGGGCTGGCCGGGTGGCCGAGCTGGCCGGGTGGCCGAGCTGGCCGGGTGGCCGAGCTGGCCGCCCCTTGCTCTGCTTCAACGGGCGCAACGACAAGGCACCGCCGGTGTTGCGCCGATTGAAGCAGAGCAAAGGGCGTCTGGGCCAACCCGGGCATGGGGACGGCGAGAGGCAACGGGTCTGGCGTCGGGAGGACGACAGCGGCGCGGGTGCGTCAGGCCGCCGGGACCGGCGTAGCCCAGACGTCGGCGACCGACGGGTCGTAGCCGTCACCCGTGTCCCGGAAGCGCACCCGCACCGCCCCGTCGCGGGTCGCGTCCGGCAGGTCGACCACGAACTGGTAGCTGACCGTGCCGGCTCCACCCACCGTCCGTCGCCACGAGCGGCTGTACGCCACCACCCCGTCCACGACCACCTCGTAGTCCTTCAGCTGCGGCCCGTCGTAGGTCTCGATCGAGCGCAACACGAACGGCTCGCCGGGCTCGACGGCGAGGTCGAACTCGAACCAGCCACCGGGGCGGGTCGTGTCGGTGTACCGGCGGGTCAGGCCGGCCTCGGTGCTGGTGGCCGAGTAGGTCGAGGCGGTGAGGCCGTGGGCCTGCTCGGAGGCCGGATCGCCGAGGTCGACGTGGTCGTACGCGCCCGGCGGCGGATTGTCGAACCGGACCGGGATCGCGAGCGTACGCCGTTCGGCCGCCGTGTCGCCGGTGGCCACCGTGATTTCCACCGGCCCCTGCGTCACGGACACCGGCGCGGTGAGGACGGTCGACACGGTGGTCTGCGCGCCGGGGGCGAGGTCGTACCCGGCGGTGGCCGGCGCCACCCGCCAGCCGTCCGGCGCGATGACGGTCAGCTGCCCCGTCACCCGCACGGCGGCCCGGTTGCGCAGCACCGTGCCGACCGTCGTCGCGGCGCCCGGCGCGACGTCGGCCGGGACCGGGACCGCCGACACGACCTGCACCGCCGGCGCGACGGTGACCGTTCCCGCGACGGGCAGTGTGGCGGCGCCACCCCGGTGGCGGTAGCTGGCGGAGCCGTCGATGGCCCCGCTCACCGGCGCCTGACCGGCGGGGATCCGCAGGTCGTAGCCGTGGCTGACGGTGCCGCCCGGTGCGACCGTGGTGGCCCGCCTGCCGACCGGCGTGACCGTCCAGCCGTCGGGTGCCCGCAGATCGGAGGTCACGCCGGTCAGCGGGTCCCGCCCGCCGTTGGTCACCGTGACGGTGGCGCGTACGACCGCGCCGGGCAGCCGCTCCCCCACCGGCAGGTCGAGTCTGACCACGGCGCCGACCAGGGTCGACGACGCCGCGGAGAGCCGCTGATCGACCCGGGTGAGCAGCACGGTGAACCGGTCCGCGTGGGCCTGGTCGAGGCGACCCGCGGCGACCTGGGTGCGCAGCCACCGGGCCGTGTCGGCGGCGCTCGCCAGGGCTCGGTGCACGTCACCGGCGGCGGAACGGGAATTGCCCGCCAGGTACGCCGTGCGCGCCGCCGTCGTCTCCGCGGCGAGTCGGCTGAACCGGCCGCGCAGGTACTCGGCCACCGGCCGGCCCAGCTCAGCGGCGAGCTGGTCGGTGAGCGTCACCAGCTCCCGCACCGTGTCGCCGGCGTCGCCCAGGTCGCCGAGCACCCGGTCGATCGCGAAGGAGTACGAACCGGAGCCGATCTCGTAGACGGCGACCGTGCCGTCCATCCGGACGAACCGCACGCCGTCGGCCTGATCCGCCGGCCGGCCGCCCTCGGTGACCGCGTTCCGCCCCGGTGCCGGCAGGCGTACGGTCGCCGTGGTGTTCGCCGGCACGGTGAGCCGCAGCCGCATGTCCCCGCGCGCGTCGAGATCCCAGTCGCTGCCGATCGTCCCGTACGCCGAGCGGTACGACGCCCTGGCCGAGGTGAGGTCTCCACCCGGCTGCGGGGCGAACGTGAGGTGCGCGTACCCGGGATTGCCTGCGTCGGGTTGGATGCCGGCCACGGTCCGGTACATCCAGTCGCCCACCGCGCCGTACGCGTAGTGGTTGAAGGAGTTCATCCCCACGTCGCCGAAGCTGCCGTCGGGTTTGATCGAGTCCCAACGCTCCCAGATCGTGGTCGCGCCCTTGGCGATCTCGTAACCCCACGACGGATACGTGTCGTTGAGCAGCAGCCGGTACGCGACGTCCAGATGCCCGGTCTCACTGAGCGCCGGCAGCAGGTCCGGGGTGCCGAGGAAGCCGGTGGAGAGGTGCCAGTCGTGCCGTTGCACGTTGGCGACCAGCCGGTCGGCGGCCTTGGCCCGCAGCGTGTCGGGCAGCAGGCCCATGCCGATGGCCAGCACGTACCCGGTCTGGCTGTCGCCCTGCACCGTGCCGTCGGCGGAGACGTACGCGTCGACGAACGCCTGCGCGATGTCCTTGGACAGCGCCGCGTAGCGGGCCGCGTCGGCGTCCTTGCCGATGGCGCCGGCCAGCTGGCCCAACAGCCGGATGCTGTAGGCGTAGTAGGCCGTTCCGACGACGCCGGCGGGCGTCGGATCGTCGAGGTTGAGCCAGTCGAGGTACGGGCCGGCGTTGGTACGCAGGTGACCCGAGCTGGTGCTCTCCAGCCAGGACGCGTACCGCACCATCGACGCGTAGTGCTCCTCGACGACCCGGGTGTCGCCGTAGCGCTGCCAGAGGGCGTACGGCACGGTGATCCCGGCGTCGGCCCATCCGGTCGCGCCGTCCCCGCAGCAGGCCCGGGGCGCGACGTCGGGGTAAGCGCCGTTGGCCGACTGCGCGTCCCGCAGGTCCTGCAACCACTTGGTGAGGAACGTCAGGCTGTCCATGTTGAACGTGGCGGTGTTGGCGAAGACGTTGATGTCGCCGGTCCAGCCGAGCCGCTCGTCCCGGGCCGGGGTGTCGGTCGGGATGGACAGGAAGTTGCCGCGCTGCCCCCAGGTGATGTTGCTGTGCAGCTTGTTCACCATCGCGTTGGAGGTCTCGAACTCGCTGGTGAGCTCCCCGTCGGTGTGCATGACCAGGCCGGTGACGGTGGACAGATCGGGCGTGCCCGGATAGCCGGTCAGCTCGACGTAGCGGAAGCCGTGGAAGGTGAACGTGGGCTGGTAGACCTCGGCCCCGCCGCCGCGCAGCGTGTAATGGTCGGTGGCCCTGGCCGTGCGCAGGTTGGCGGTGTAGGCGGTGCCGTCCGGGTTGAGCACCTCGGCGTGCCGGATGCGGACCGTCGCGCCGGCCGGGCCGTCGACCTTCAGCCGGACCTTGCCCACCATGTTCTGGCCGAGGTCGACGATCCAGGTGCCGGGGGTGGGCTGGGTCAGCGCCTTGGCCGGCAGCTCCTGCGTGACCCGCACCGGCGGGTCGACCTGGGCGACGATCCAGTCGGTGGCGTCGACGTCGTCAACGGTGGCGGGCGACCAGGCGGAGTCGTCGAACCCGGGCCGGTCCCAGCCGGCCGGCAGTCGCCGCGCGTCGTAGGTCTCACCATGGATGAGGTCGCTCTGCAGGAAGGGCCCGGCGGTGGCGCGCCACGAGCCGTCGGTGCCGATCGTCTCGCTGCGCCCATCGGTGTAGTCGATGACCAGCTGCGCGCTGAGGTGCGGCCGGGAGCCGTAGTTGTCGGTGCCGAACCAGGCGATGCTGCCGGCGTACCAGCCGTCGCCGAGCAGCGCGCCGAGCGCGTTGTCGCCCGCGCGGAGCTGGCGGGTGACGTCGTACGTCTGGTACTGCACCCGCTTGTCGTAGTCCGTCCAGCCGGGTGCCAACTCGTGGTCGCCGACCCGCTGGCCGTTGAGTGACAGCTGGTAGACCCCGAGTGCGGTGGCGTAGACCCGGGCCCGGGAGACCGTACCGTCGACCCGGAAGCCCCGGCGCAGCAGCGGGTTCGCGTCCAGCGCGGTGAGCATGGCCTCGGCGTCGCCGCTGACCCGCAGGCCGCCCGGGGTGGCCGTGCCCGCCCCGAACGGGTTCGCGCCGTCGGTGAGCGGGGCCGCGTAAAGGGTGTCGCTGCCGCTGGTCACCGAGAAGTCGGAGAAAACCCCGCTCTCCACCCCGTTGGTGCGCAGGCCCACCGACCCGGCCCGGTGGGCGGTGCTGCGGGTGACGTCGACCTGGGTGCCGTCGACCCAGGTGGTGATGGTGTCGCCGGCCGCGGTGATGCGCAGGATGTGCGGCGCGGTCAGCTTGTCGGCCGGTACGACCGCACCGAGCGGCACCTCCTTGAGCAGGGTCCAGGCGCCGTCGACCCGTACGTGCGGGCGCAGTTTCGCGCTGCCGCCGGTGCTGGAGAACTGCCACATGTACGCGTTGCCCGCGCCACGGGCCCGCAGGAAGATCCCCGCCGCGTCGCGTTCGAGCCGGACCGTCGTCTGCACCGTGTAGTCGGCCCAGGACTCGGTGGGCGACGGCATGCCGACCCAGTCGGCCTGCCAGCCGTCACCACCCCGTACGCCGGTCTCCCAGGACGCCGGCGCGCTCCACCCCGAGTCGCGGCCCGCGGTGTCCCAGACGCGGACCTGCCAGGCGTACCGGGTGCGCGGCTGCAGTTGCGGGCCCGCGTACGGGACGAGGGTGCTCTGTCGCGACCGGACCCGGCCGCTGTCCCAGACGTCCGCGTCGCCCAGCCGGTCCGGACTGGTGGCGACGCGCACCTGGTACGACTCCTGGAGCACGCCCCGGGTGGTGGCCTCGATGCGCCAGCCGAGGCGGGGCTTCTCCACGTCCAGCCCGATCGGCTCGATGGCCCGTTCGGTGGTCAGGCCGGTCACCGTCGGCGCGGGGGCCGCCGGCGCGGCGGCCGCGGCCGGGCCCGGCACCACCGTCGGCGTCAGGCCGAGCAGCAGCACGAGAAGCGCGGAGGGTGCGGCGCGGCGC
Source organism: Micromonospora sp. NPDC005163 (assembly GCF_053599835.1). Lineage (NCBI taxonomy): Bacteria > Bacillati > Actinomycetota > Actinomycetes > Micromonosporales > Micromonosporaceae > Micromonospora > Micromonospora sp. NPDC005163. Next base: position 5,977 of record NZ_JBSFYP010000034.1, on the reverse strand, counting down.
CGCGTCATGCGCATCATTCCTGGTCCTCATCCTTCCGGTGGTGGCGGGCCGGTGACCGGCCCCGAACGGGACGTCAGCGGGGCTGGGCCGCCGGACCGGCGACCGGGTGGAAGCTGGACCGACCGGAGCCGACCTGGAAGACGGCCCGGCCGTCCTCGATCCCGACGAAGGTCGCCTTGCTCGGACCGGCCGCCCGGTAGGACTTTCCGGGGATGACCGGCAGGGCAACCCGGGCGGTGACGTTGACCGGCACGTCGAGGTCGACGCGGAGGCCGCCCTCGGTACGCCGCCAGTCCAGGCGGACCGGTCCGCGCTGGGTGGACACCGTGCCGCTCGCCCGGTCGAGCCCGGCGGCGGGCGGCACGACGTCGACCACGGCGGCCCCAGGGCTGGCGGTGCGGACGCCGAGCAGGGTCTCCTGCACGTCGACCACCGCCTGCGCTCCCCAGCCGTGCGACTGGCTGAAGTTGCTGCCGGGATCGAGTGTCCAGGCCTCCCAGGTGAAGGTGCCGCCCTGGGCGAGGATGTTCGCCCAGCCCAGGTCATCCGGGTTGGTCAGCAGCCGCAGCACCGCCTCGGGCCGGTCGGCGTCGGCGAGCGCCCGCAGCAGCCAGTGGGCGGTCATCGGCCCCTGCTTCATCCCCATCGACGCGACGTGGTCGGCCAGCGCGGGCAGGTCGGCCCGCGGGGCCAGCCCGTGCGCGATGGCGTACGACGTGGCGTGCTGCCCGGCGTGGGCACTGCGCGCACCGGTGGCCGACAGCCCGTCGACGTAGCTGCCATCGGCGGCGCGCAGCGTGGCGTTGACCGCGTCGGTGAGGTCGGCGGCCCGCCCGTCGTACGCGGTCACCTCGGCGGCAGGCCGACCGACTGCCTCGGCCATTCGGGCGGTGGTCCGCAGCACGTCGACGCTCTGGGCGTTGATGGTGGTCCGCGCGGCGGCGGTCATGTCGTAGCCGAAGCGGCCCGGCTCGGGCCAGTCGATGATGCCGAAGCGGTAGGCGCCGCTGCCGCCGGACAGATCGGTGACCAGGCCGGCGGTGGGGCCGGTGGCCGGAATGTGGCGCAACACGTACTCGGCGGTGTCCCGGATCGCCGGGTACGCCTCCGCCAGCAGCTCCCGGTCGCCGGTCTCGGTCCAGTACCGCCACACCCAGTCGACGAACATCAGCGAGTAGTCGGGGATGTCCCGCTTGCCGTCGCCGTTGGGATAGACGGCGTTGTAGCGACCACGGTCGCCCTCGGCGGTCCAGTAGCGGGCGGCCGAGCGGAGGAACTCGCGGATGGCCTGCTGAGTCGCGTCGCGCTCGCCGAAGGCGGCCATCGTGGCGTACGAGATGTTCGCGGCGTCGCCGAGGAACTGGCCCTTCTCCCGGGTGGGAGTGTCGACGAACGCCTCCTGGACAGAGTAGATCGCGGACCGTTTCATCATCGTCCACACCGCGTCGAGGGTGGCGTTCGAGCTGATGAAGCTCGCCTCCCGGCCGGACGGGACGTCGGTGTGCACCACGACGGCGGAGACGTCGTGCGCCGAGATCTGCTCGCCGGCGCCGGGGATCTCCAGGTAACGGAAACCGAGGTGGGTGAAGGCGCGGAACTCCTGCGGCCCGTCCTTCTGCAGGTACGGGAAGCTCATCGTGGTGCCCTGCGACTGGAGGGTGGACGTGTCGACCCGGCCGGTGTCGGTGAGGGTGTATCCGGCCCGCAGATCGACCGTGCGCCCGGCCACGCCGGCGTCGAACCGGACGACCGGGCGCGCGGGGATGACCACGCCGAAGTCGGCGACGACCGTGCCGTCGGCGGCGGTACGCAGCGCGACCGGCTCGACGGAGGTCTCGACCAGCCGGGTCTCCTGCCCGATCAGATGCGGAGACGACGCGGTCGGATGCGCGCCGAGCACCTCGGCGGCGGCGAACCCGGCGGCGCTGTCGTCGTAGCCGGGCCGCATCCAGCCGGCGACCTCGGCGCGGGCGTCCTGCCGCTCGACCCGGTCGCCCTCGCCGTTGCGGCGCTCGGCGTTCGCGACGAACTGGGTGTCCCGGGCGACCCGCCAGGAGCCGTCCGTGCCGTACACCTCCCGGGAGCCGTCGGCGTGCTCGACGACCAGCTTCACCAGCAGGCCACGGGCACCGGCGGGGCGACCCTGACCGCTGCCGTACCAGTGGTAACGCACCCCGATGACCAGCGGCGCACCGGCTTTCACCAGCCTGGTGACGTCGGCAGCCTGGTAGTAGTCCTCCCCCGGGTAGCCGAAGGAGGTGCCCCGGTCGGCGCGGGTGCCGTTGAGGTAGAGCTCGTAGGTGTGGTCGGCGGCGGTGTAGGCGCGGGCCCGGACCACGCGGCTGGCGTTGGGGCGTACCTCGGTGCGGGCCAGGGTGTAGTCGTCGGCCTCGGTGGTGGCGCGCCGGATCCAGCTGGCGCCCTCCCACTGGCTGTCGTCGATGCCGGTCTCGAACGCGCCAGCGGCGGGCGGGGACTGCCGGCCGGTGCGGTCCCAGGTGCGGACCGTCCACTCGTACGCCGTGCCCGCACGCAGGGCCGGTCCGACGTACGGCACGTAGGACTGCTGGCCGGAGGCGACCTTGCCGGAGTCCCAGACCCGGTCGCCGCCGGTCGCGGTGACGGTGATCCGGTAGGCGGTCTGCGCCTCACCGGGGTCGGCGTCGCGGGGCAGCCAACCGAACCGCGGGACGCCCTCGACGTTGAGCGGGCGACTCCGGTCGCCGACCGTCAGCGAGGCCGGTGCGCCCGGCGCGTGCCCCCGTGCGGCGAGCGCCGGCGGCGCCCCGCCGAGGACCACCGCGACGACGGTCGTCGCCGCCAGGAGCACCGCTGTCCGGCGCCGCCGGGCAGCCGGCCAGAATCCGAGAGTACGACGAGTCACGCGGGCCTCCGCTCTATGAATCGTTTCAGGCAGGCTACGCGCTCTTTGTGGCCAAGTGAAGACGTTCACTGTGATGGATCCGAAATCGACGGACGGGCGGGAGAGCGACCGCCGCGCCTGGTTCCGTCCGGCCCGGCCGTGGAAACTGTTATCCCGCTGCGGCCCGCCGGTCTCCTGAGGGGAGGCATTGGTGGTGAACCACCACGGTCTTCCACTGGGTAGCGATGCGACCACACGAAGGAGTGGAAACGATGCGCGGAACCGGTCGAGGTGAAGCCGACACCGACCTGGTGGTGGCCGCCCGCAACGGCGATCCGCAGGCGCTCGACGCCCTGGTGGCAGCGTCGCTCCCCCTCGTCTACAACGTGGTCGGCCGGGCGCTGCGGGGGCACGCCGACGTCGACGACGTGGTCCAGGAGACCCTGCTACGCGTCGTCCGGCACCTGCCCGACCTGCGAGATCCGACCGCGTACCGGTCCTGGCTGATCGCCATCACCGTGCGGCAGGTGCGCGACCGCGAGCAGCAGCGCCGCGACGCGCTGACCCACACCGCCGACCTCGACACCGCGTACGGGGTGCCCGACCCGGCCGCGGACTTCGCCGGGATCACGATCCTCCGGCTCGGCCTGACCGACCAGCGCCGCGAGGTGGCCGAGGCGACCCGCTGGCTCGACGACGACGACCAGACGCTGCTCGCCCTCTGGTGGCTGGAGGCCACCGGCAACCTCGACCGAGCCGACCTCGCCTCGGCACTCGGCCTGACCGAGGGCCACGCGGCGGTACGGATCCAGCGAATGAAAGAACAGCTGGAGGTGTCCCGGAGCGTGGTCCGCGCGCTGCGCGCCACCGCCGCCTGCCCCGCCCTGCGCGACGTGACCCAGACGTGGGACGGCCGACCGAGCCCGCTGTGGCGCAAGCGCCTTGCCCGCCACGTACGGGAATGCGGTGCCTGCGGCTCCTGGGCCCGCGACCTGCTCCCGGTCGAACGCCTGCTCGCCGAGCTTCCGCTACTGCCGATCCCACCCGGAATGGCCGAGAACCTCGCGGCCGGCATCCCGGCGGCGACCGCCCTGCCCACGCCCGCCGAGCCCCTTGCCGGCGGTGCGCTCCGGGGCACCGGCGGGCTGCGCAACCGCTTCTCGTTCGGGTCGAAGGGCGTACTGGGGCCGATCTCCGCAGCCGCCGCGGTCGCCGCACTGGTGATCGGGGCGATCGTCGTGGCACAACCGACCGGATCAACCCCCGCCCCCGCGGCGGCCCCGGCGGTCGAGGCGCTGCCGGCCACCACCCCACCGGCCAGCGCGCCCGCCGCGACCACGCCAGCCACCACCACGCCCTCAGCGGCGACCCCGAAGCCGAAGCCGACGACGGCCCGCCCGGCCGCGCCGGCGCCCGCGGTGACCTCGAAGAAGAAGGGCGTCGGCGTCTGGACCTTCAACGGCGTCAGCGAGGCGCTGGCCAACTCCACGGCTCGTTGGTACTACACCTGGAACGTGGGCCACCCGGGCGTCACCAGCCCGAAGGGCAGCGAGTTCGTCCCCATGATCTGGGGCGCGAAAAGCGTCACCGCCAATAGCCTGCAACAGGCCAAGAAGAACGGGCGACAGCTGCTCGGCTTCAACGAGCCGGACATGGGCGGTCAGGCGAACATGAGCGTGGAACAGGCGCTGGACCTGTGGCCGCAACTGGAGTCAACCGGCCTCCCACTGGGCAGCCCTGCCGTAGCCTGGGGCGGGGACCGACCGGGCGAATGGCTCGACCGCTTCATGACCGGCGCGAAGGAGCGCGGCTACCGGGTCGACTTCATCGCCCTGCACTGGTACGGCGGCGACTTCACCACCGCCAACGCGGTCAACCAGCTCAAGTCGTACCTCCAGGCGGTCCACGACCGCTACAAGCTGCCGATCTGGCTCACCGAGTTCGCCCTGATCGACTTCTCCAACGGCGTCCGCTTCCCCAGCCAGGCCCAGCAGGCCGCGTTCCTCACCGCGGCGACCCGGATGCTCAGCTGGCTGAGCTGGCTGCACCGGTAACGCCTGGTTCGGCCTGCCCGCTACCGACAAGGACCAGACCGGGCTCTTCCGTACCGGCAGCACGGCGACCGCCGTCGGCCGCGCCTACCAGGCCGCACGCTGAAACCTTCCAGGGTGTGCCACCCACCAAAAGGTAAGTACCTGAGGAAATAGTGCGTACTTGATGCCCCGAACCTGACGGACGCAGGATGGGACCGGCCCTGCCGAACGGTCCACACACGTTGCGGCGCCATCCCGTCTCTTTGAGGAGCACCTCCATGTCCGAGCACGTCCGTCCCCCCGTCACGATCTCGGACTCGGGCCGATGGGTCAGGCGCTGGCCGGCGCCATGCTGGCCGCCGGGCACCCCACCACCGTCTGGAACCGGACCGCCGCCCGGGCCGACCCACTCGTCGCCCGAGGCGCGCGACGAGCGACCACCGTGGACGAGGCGGTACGCGCCAGCCCACTGACGCTCGCCTGCGTCATCGACAATGCGGCGGTTCGCGCGATCGTCGAACCGGCCGCTGCCGCGTTGAAGGGCCACACCCTGGTGAACCTCACCGCCGACACGCCACGTAGCACTCGCGACATGAGCGGAGTGGGCGGGCTCGCGCGGCGTGGACTACCTCGACGGCGCGATCATGACCCCGGCCCTCACCATCGGCGGACCTGCCGCGCTCGTGCTGTACAGCGGCCCGGAGGACATCTGGCAGACCCACCGGGCGACCCTGGCCAGCATCGGCGGAGCCGCCGACTGGCTCGGACCGGAGCCCGGCCGCGCCGCCGCCCACGACATCGCACTGCTCGACATGTTCTGGACCGCGTTGACATCCTCCACCGCCCTGAAGGGCGGGGATTCCCTCGGTCACCCGAGGGGGTTCCTGTTTCACCGGGCCGCGCCTTCACCGCTTTCGCGGGTCGGGTCTCACCGGCCCTCCACAGGCGTTTCACCTCTCCGCCAGCCCGGCGGCGAGAAGGTTCCTGGCGGCGTTGACGTCCCGGTCGTGCACGGCATCGCAGCCGGGGCACGTCCAGACGCGAACGCCGAGGGTCATGGCGGTGTTGATCCGACCGCACG
>NZ_JBSFYP010000033.1:0-75806 GCF_053599835.1 Micromonospora sp. NPDC005163 | reverse complement strand
CCGGCCCGCTGGCGACCGCACCGCTGGCCAGCGGCGATCCGGCGTACGCCGGCGCGGCTCCGGGCGGGACGCCGACCCCGCACGCCCCGGTGTACGACGCGCCGGCCGCTTCCGCCCCGCAGCCGGTCACCAGCGCGCAGCCGGTGTCCGGAGTGGGTCCGGTGTCCGGGGGCCCGGCCGCCACGACGGCGCCGCAGGCCGCCTGGCCGGCACCACCGTCCACCACGCAGGGCTGGCCGAGCACCGGCACGCCCAGCGGGGGTTGGCCGTCGGCGCCGGTGACCGGTGCGCCCGCTGCCGGCTACCCGGTCACGCCACCGGCACCGGCCGGATACCGCCCTCCGTTCGCGCCGCACGGGCCGTACGCCGCGCCGGCCGCGTACCCCCCGCGCAAGCCACCGAAGCCGCCGAAGCCGCCGAAGCGACCCCGGGAGCGGTCGCCACTCGGCGCGGTGACGTTCTCGCTGATCTTTCTGGCACTCGGCGTCGTCGCCCTGCTCGACCTGCTGGACGTCTTCGACGTCGGCGCCTCGGCGTACTTCGCCGCCGCGTTGGCCACGATCGCGCTGGGGCTGCTGGTCGGCACCTGGTTCGGCCGGGCCCGCTGGCTGATCGCGCTCGGCCTGGTGACCGCCGCCGCATTGGGAACTGCCACGGTGGCCGAGTCGTACGACCGGATCCGCGGCGTCGACGGCGCGGTCACCTGGGCGCCCACCGACTACCGCGACCTCGCCGACCGGTACGAGAACAGCTTCGGTGACGCCGTGCTCGACCTGCGCGGGATCGACTTCGCGAAGCGGGACAGCCAGGTGACCGTGGCGATCAACTTCGGCCAGGCGACCGTGGTCGTGCCCCCGAACGTGGACGTCACCACGGTGGCGGACGTCAACGCGGGCGACGCCACCATCTTCGGCAACCGGTCCGGCGGGCTGGACGGGCGCCTGCGCGAGTCCACCGACCTGGGCGCGGACGGACCCGGGGGCGGGACACTGCGCCTGTACATCCACGTCAATGCCGGCAACCTGGAGGTGACCCGGTGAAGGCTCACCGTACGGACCTGGTGTCGTTCGCCTTCGGGTTGGTGTTCCTGGGGCTGTCCGCCTGGTGGCTGCTCGCCCAACTGCTCGGGCTCGCACTGCCGCCGGTCGGCTGGTTCCTGGCCGGCGCACTGATCCTGATCGGAGTCTTCGGGCTGGTCGGCGCGCTGCGCTCCGGCCGGCCGGCCCAACCGGGACCGACCGCTCAGGACGCCGTCCCCGCCGAGTCCGCCGTGCCGGTCTCCGGTGCGTCCGCGCCGATCTCCGGCGCGGGCCTGCCGTCCTGGGACGCCGAACGCTCCACCTGGGACGCTCCCACACCGGGACCGGTGGCGGAGACGACCACCGAGATGCGGGCACCGGAGACGCCGACGGCCGAGATGCGGGCACCGGAGACGCCGACCGCCGAGGTGATCCACCCAGCCTGGCTGGCCCACCCGCCGTCGGAGCCGGAGACCACCTCGGTCTCCGATCAGCGCGCCGACGGGGGCGACGAGCCGACCACCGGCCTCCTCGCCGGCCCGGCCGGGGCGGAGGCCGACGAGCCGACCCGGGTCGACCACCCGGCGGACGAGCGGGACGACCAGCGGCGCGAGCCCTGACCCGGCGCCTGCCCGCGCCGGCCTTCTCCACCGCTCCGGCGGTGCGGCCGGCGCGGGCAGGCGCATATGCTGAGCGGTGGAGATCTCGCCTCCGCCGGCCGGCCCGTCCCGCCATGGCGGGCCCCGCCGCGATTCCCGTCTCTACCCCGTCAGGAGCCCGTCCGACATGACCCAGTCCCCCGCCGTGCGTACCACCGGTCGGTCCGGTCCGGTCCGCATCGGCGAGCGAGCCGCCCGTACGCTCGTCACCGAGCTGGCCCGGATCAACGATCCCAAGGTCGCCCTCCTGGTCGGCGCGAGCCCGGAGTCCGCGGTGCTGGCCGCGGCGATCGAGGCGCTGCTCCCCGGTGACCGGCTCACCGTGGTACCCGCCGAGTCGTCCGGCGTCACGGTGCTGCGCGAGCACGTCACCGCCCAGGGCCGGTGGGTCGCCGACCGGGTTCGCGTGATCGACTCGCTGGCCGAGGCGGAGGTCGCCGGGGTGGTCATCGCCGGCGAGGCGTTCACCGGCACCGCCGAGGACACCCGCGGCACCATCGAGACCCTGGTCAAGCACCTGGCCGACGGCGCGGTGCTGAACGTCGCCACCGCCGCCACGCCCGGTCGGACCACCGGCGCCGCCGCCGAGTTGGCCCGGCAGGACGCCCTCTACGGCGTCGGCGCGGACCTGGTGCTGCGCAACTCGCCGCCGGTCCGGATCTACCGGCTGCGGTTCACCGCGGCCAGCCCGGCCGCGGCCGACCGGTTGGCCCCGGCGCACCGGCCGTCGAGCGTTCCGCTGACCCGTGGCATGCACATCGACTCCAACGGGGTGGCCGCGGCCGGCATCACGCTGGGCCTGGCCGTGCTGGCCCGGGTGGCACGTCCGTCGTCCAAGCTCTGGCTGTTGCCGGCGCTGGCCGCCGGGCCGGTCGCCGCGTTCTTCCGCGACCCGCAGCGCGACGTGCCGGAGGACCCGGCGGCCGTGGTCGCCAGCGCGGACGGGCAGGTCCTGTCGGTGCAGCGACTGCACGACGAACGTTTCGGCGATGGTGAGTGGCTGCGGATCGCGGTCTTCCTGTCCGTGCTGGACGTGCACGTCAACCGGGCGCCGGTCGCCGGCAAGGTGGTGGACTACTTCGTCGCCGACGGCGGCTTCGTCAACGCGATGAAGCCGGACGCCGAGCACAACGTGGCCGCGTACACCGTGCTGGACACCAGCCGCGGCACGGTGGTGGTCGCCCAGCGGACCGGGCTGATCGCCCGCCGGATCGTGCAGCGCGCGCCGATCGGCGCGCTGCTCGCGAAGGGCGAGCGCTTCGGGCTGATCAGGTTCGGCTCCCGGACCGACGTGTACCTGCCGGCCGAGGCCGCCGAGCCGCTGGTCGGACCGGGCGACAAGGTGGTCGGGGGTTCCACGGTCATCGCCCGCTGGCGCTGACCCCGTCCAACGAGAAACGGGGCGCCCGCCGGTCGGCGGGCGCCCCGTTTCCTTTGCGCGCGAATCAGGCGGTACGACGCTGCCGCAGCCAGAGCACCGGCCCGCTGACCAGGTAACCCACCACGATCAGGGCGAACGTGAGCCGGATGTCGACCAGCGCGCCGATCACCGGGGCCAGCCAGAGCCACGGCGGCAGCTTGACCAGCCGGGCGAGCTTGGCGTACGGGAAGCTGGAGACCATCGCGAAGGCGAGCAGCGCCACCCCGGCGACCAGCACGAGGCCGGGGACGGGCAGACCGATCGCGACGGTCACGGCGAGCACCGCGGCCGCCATGGTGGTGGGCACCCCGCAGAAGAAGCGGCCGTCCTTCGGCGAGACGTTGAAACGGGCCAGTCGGATCGCGGCACACGCTGCGACCAGGGCGCAGGCCACCGCCGCCGCGGCCGTCGACACCGAGCCGGCGAGCGAGGCGTAGACCACGACCGGCGCGGCGAGACCGAACGAGCACATGTCGGCCAGTGAGTCCATCTGTGCGCCGAACGGGCTGGCCACACCGAGCCGGCGGGCCAGTGCGCCGTCCAGACCGTCGAAGGCGACACAGGCGATCAGGCAGAGCGCGGCGAGGCGCACCTCACCCTGCATGGCCTGGAAGATGGCGAGCATGCCGAGCATCAGGCTGGCCAGCGTGCACGCGTTGACCAGGCCGAACTTCATCCGGCGGGCGACTGTGCGCTCGCCGGGGAGCAGTGGGATCGACCGGGCCGAAGCCTCGTCGGCGTGCGCCATCGGCGGCAGCGCCGGGCTGACCGGCATGACGGCCTCGATCTCCGACCGCCTGACGTCGAGCGATGAGCGGCCGAGGCGGTCCAGGCCGTAGCGGCGGCGCTGCCGGTCGGCGTACCGGTGCTCGGGCAGCGCCAGGTCGGTGGTCCGCAGGTCGCCGTCGCGGCGGCCCACACGGACCAGCAGCACCTGACGGGCGAACGTGCTGCTGCGGCGCAACCGGCCCGCCCAGCGACGCCCGGCGGGGCGCGGACTGTCAGTCGTACGACGCCGGCGCCATAGGGCTCTCGGCACGTTTCCTCCATCACCGGATCGGCTGCCGCCGTGGGGCGGGTGTCCGGCTGTCTCGTGCCGGACCTTGCGTGGCCCGGCAGCCGTTTTGCGGAGTACACCATCGCATAGGGGAACGGGACTTGGCGATAGCTGCCGGCGGTACTTATATCTGGCTTAAACCGCGCGAACCGCACTCTTGTTCCCATGCCGGGCCTCATCGCCCGTTTCCTCCATCATTCCCGCCATCGACTGTACCGGAGGGTCACCATCTCGGCTCACCGAGCGTGGGGCTATCGACCCGACTGTCCGATTGCCGAGGCAGCGATCCCGGTCAACGGCAGGTCGGCGGCCTCGGCCGGGGTGAACCAGCCGGCTCGGGCCGTCGAACCGCCGGCAGACTCGGTGACCACCGCATCGGTAGGTACGTCCACCAGCACCCGATAGATCACTCGGACGCCATGCCAGTCCAACGGCCGACCCTCCGGGCCGAGCGCGGCAGGGTTGTGCAGATTGTCCACGCCGAGCAGCTCCACCACCCGGCCCAGCTGACCGCCCTCCTCGACCAGCTCACGGAGCAGCCCGGTGGTTGGTTGCTCGCCGTGATCGGTGCCGCCACCCGGCAGGTGCCACCTGCCCGCTCCCGGGTAGCCGTGCGCGATCTGGGTGAGCAGGATCCGCCCGGCCGGATCGGTGACCAGCCCGTACGCCCCGAAGCGCAGCCGACGGTCGGGGTGCGCCGGCGGGAACGGCTCGGCGGGCCGGTGGACACCGGTCGGGAGCGGGGTGACCGGCAGGCCGAGCAGCTCGGCGCTGAACGGTGCCAGCGGGAGGCGGGCCGCCTCGGCGGTGGTGACCCAGCGAGCCCGGTCGGTCGGGCCGTCCCCGGCGTCACGCAGCGTGCCACCACGCGTGCTCAGCTCGAACGCCAACCGGTCGGTGTGCAGGGCGATGCCGTCCTCCGGGTAGGTGGTCACGTCGGCGACGGCCGCCCGCAGCCGGTCCACCGTCACGGTCAGCCCGGTCTGCCCGGCGACCTCGCGCTCCACCGCGTGCTCCGGATGCTCGGCATGCGCCACCGCACCCCCGGGCACCCGCCAAACCTCCGGCCCTTCGTCCCCACCCCGCTCCCGCACCACCAACACGCGCCCCGAGTCCCACAGAACCCCGTAGACCCCCACACCCCGCCGCAGCTCCATCCCGCTCCCCGCCATCCCCGCCATCCCCCGCCATCCCCCGTCGATCATGAAGTTATCGCCATCCATCTCGGCGTGTCCTGACAATAACTTCATGATCAACGCAGGGATGGGCGGGTCCGGGGGGCCGGGGAGGGGGGTGGGAGAGGGAGGGAGCGGGTTAGGTGAGTTGGGCGGCTTGGACTGCTTCGGCGGTCACCTCGGTGAGGTGGTGGGTGGGGAGGGCGCCCAGCTCCTCGCGGGCGAACCAGCGGGCCTCGCAGGTGGAGCCGCCCACGTCGGCCACCGTCAACGGGTTGGGCTGGTCGACCACCACCCGGTAGAACGCACGCACCCCGTGCCAGTCGATCGGGTAGCCCTCCGGGCCGAGCGAGGCCGCGTCGCGGTGACTGGCCACGCCGAGCAGCTCGACCAGTCGGCCGGTCTGGCCGGTCTCCTCGACCAGCTCCCGGATCAGCGCCGCGCCCGGCTGCTCGCCGTAGTCGGTGCCGCCGCCGGGCAGGTGCCAGCAGCCGGCGCCCGGGTAGCCGTCGGAGACGCGGGTGAGCAGCACCCGACCGGCCGGATCGGTGCACACCGCGTACGCGGCGAAGCGCTGCGCCCGGTGCAGCCCGTCCGGGCCGGGCACCGCGTAGAAGGAGGGGAACTCCGGCGCCTCGTCGGGCACCACGTCGGCCGAGGAGGCGGGCAGACCGAGGGCACGCGCGGTGAACGAGCGCAGCGGAAGCTGCCGGGCCTCGTCGAGGGTGTACCAGCGGGCCAGATCGGTGGGGCGCTCGCCGACCCGGTCTGCGAGGGTGCCGCCGCGCACCGCCACCCGGTAGATCAGCCGGTCGGTGTGGATCGTGATGCCGCGCTCCGGCAGGGCCCGCATGTCGGCGAGCACGTCGGCCAGGCCCGAGACGGCGACCGAGAGGCCGGTCTCGGCGGCGGTCTCCCGGACCACCGTGTGGTTCGGGTCCTCGCCGTGGTCGACCGCCCCACCGGGCAGCGACCACGTGCCGGGTGTGCCGGAGCGCTCCGATGCACGGACCAGCAACACTTGGCCGTCTGGGTCAGCACAAACTGCGTATGCCGCGATCCTGCGGAGCGGCTCCAGCAAGGTGGTCACGGAAGCAAATTCTCCCCGGGCCGGGTTACCGGAACGGAAAAGAGTCGGATTCCTGACTGTCTGACCCCGATCAGGGATCGGTCAGGGTAAGGATCCGGGCGGTCACCGAGGTCGGGCCGGGCACCGGCGCGGAGTGTGGAGGCATGACATCCACCACCGCTCCCCACGCCCCGTACAAGCAGCTCCGGCGACCCACCACCGACCGCATGGTGGCCGGTGTCGCCAGCGGCCTCGGTCGCTACTTCGCCGTCGACCCCACCGTGGTCCGGGTGATCTTCGCGGTCAGCGGCCTGCTCACCGGCGGGTTGGCGCTGTTCGCGTACCCGATCATGTGGTTCCTGATGCCCGAGGAGCCCACCGGAGCGCCGGCCTGGCCGCACCCGACGGGCGTCGCGCCGCAGGGCCCGCCGCCCACCGCCGGGCCCGCGCCCGGCGTGCCGGACCCGGGGTACGCCCCGACGCCGTCCTATCCACCGACCGCGTGAGGCGCGCTCACTCCCACTCGATGGTGCCCGGCGGCTTGCTGGTCACGTCCAGCACCACGCGGTTCACCTCGGCCACCTCGTTGGTGATCCGGGTGGAGATGCGGGCCACCACCTCGTAGGGCAGTCGTGACCAGTCTGCGGTCATCGCGTCCTCGCTGGAGACCGGGCGCAGCACCACGGGATGCCCGTAGCTGCGCCCGTCGCCCTGCACGCCGACGCTGCGCACATCGGCGAGCAGCACCACCGGGAACTGCCAGACGCCGCGGTCCAGGCCGGCCGCGGTCAGCTCCTCCCGGGCGATCAGGTCGGCCCGGCGCAGCAGGTCGAGACGCTCCCGGTCGACCGCGCCGATGATCCGGATGGCCAGGCCGGGGCCCGGGAACGGGTGCCGCCAGACCATCGCCTCGGGCAGGCCCAGCTCCAGGCCGAGCGCGCGGACCTCGTCCTTGAACAGCGTGCGCAGCGGCTCGACCAGCGCGAACTTCAGGTCCTCCGGAAGGCCGCCGACGTTGTGGTGGCTCTTGATGTTGGCGGTGCCCGTGCCGCCGCCGGACTCGACCACGTCCGGGTAGAGGGTGCCCTGGACCAGGAACTCGACATCGCCGTGCGAGGCGATCTCGCGGGCGGCGGCCTCGAAGACCCGGATGAACTCCCGACCGATGATCTTGCGCTTCTGCTCCGGATCGGTCACCCCGGCCAGCGCGCCCAGGAACCGGTCCGCCGCGTCGACCACCTTCAGCTTGATGCCGGTGGCCGCCACGTAGTCCTTCTCGACCTGCTCCGCCTCACCGGCACGCAGCAGGCCATGGTCGACGAAGACACAGGTGAGCTGGTCACCGACCGCCCTGTGCACCAGCGCGGCGGCGACCGCCGAGTCCACCCCGCCGGACAGGCCGCAGATGACCTCCTTGTCGCCGACCTGGGCGCGGATCCGGGCCACCTGCTCGTCGATGATGTTCTCGGCCGTCCACGTCGGCTCGATGCCGGCGATGTCGTACAGGAAGCGGGTCAGCATCTCCTGGCCGTGCGCGGTGTGCCCGACCTCCGGATGGAACTGCACGCCCGCCCGGCGACCGGCCAGGTCCTCGAACGCCGCCACCGGCGCGCCCTCCGACTCGGCGGTCACCGTGAAGCCCTCGGGCGCCTCGGTGACGCAGTCGCCGTGACTCATCCAGACCGGCAGGTCGGCCGGCAGGTCGCGGAGCAGCACGCCGGGCTCGAGGAGACGGGGGCGCAGCGGCGTGCCGCCGTACTCACGGCTGCCCGTCCTCGCGACCGTCCCACCGAGTGCCTGGGCCATCGCCTGGAAGCCGTAGCAGATGCCGAAGACCGGCACGTCGGCGGTGAACACGCCGGCGTCGATCTGCGGGGCGTCCGGCGCATAGACGCTGGACGGGCCGCCGGAGAGGATGATCGCGGCCGGGTTCTTCGCCAGCATCTCGGCGACCGGCATCGAGTGCGGCACGATCTCCGAGTAGACGTTCGCCTCGCGGACCCGGCGGGCGATGAGCTGGGCGTACTGGGCTCCGAAGTCCACCACGAGGACGGGGCGAGGCAGGCTCATGTGCACAAAGCCTACCGACAGTCACCGCCGCCCCCGGCACCGGCTCGCCCCCAGCGCGCCGCCGGGGTGGGTCAGGGGGGGCGCAGGGCGGCGGGAGCGTCCGCCGGGACGGCGGGGTTGTGCGGTGCGACCGGGTCCACCCGGCGGTACGGGCTGCCGAGCGGGGGTCGCGGGTCGGGGTGGTCCCTGTTGGGCCAGAGGGACATGGCCCGCTCAGCCTGCGCGGTGATCGTCAGCGATGGGTTGACGCCGAGGTTGGCCGAGACCGCCGCGCCGTCCACCACGTGCAGCCCCGGGTGCCCGTACACCCGATGGTAGGGGTCGATCACCCCGTCCGCCGGGGTGGCCCCGATCGCCGCCCCGCCCAGGATGTGCGCGGTCACCGGGATGTCGAACGGCTCGGTGAGCGAGCCGCCGGGCGTACCGCCGATCTCCTCGGCGAGCAGCCGGGCCGCGGTGTTGCCGGCCGGGATCCAGGTCGGGTTGGGCGCGCCGTGGCCCGGGCCGGTGACCAGCCGGCGGCCGAGCGCGCCACGCCGCCACCGGGTGGTCAGGGAGTTGTCCACCGACTGCATCACCAGGGCGATCACCGTGCGCTCCGACCAGCCACGCACCGAGAGCATGCCGGCGGCCAGCCCGGGCTGCCGCACGATGCTGCCCAGCCAGCGCCGGACCCGGTGCGGACCCCCGTCGACCAGCAGCGACTGGAGCAACCCCATCGCGTTGGAACCGCGTCCGTAGCGGACCGGCTCGACGTGCGTCTGCGGGTCGGGGTGGAACGAGCTGGTGATCGCCACCCCCTCGGTGAAGTCCAGCCGCTCGGACCGGGCACGCTGGCGCGGCACCGAGGCCCCCAGGATCGCCTCCGAGTTGGTCCGGGTCAGCTCGCCCAGGCGCGGCGAGAGCCCCGGCAACGCCCCATCGGCCTTCATCTCGTGCAGCAGCCGTTGGGTGCCGAGCGCCCCGGCCGCGAAGACCACCTCGTCGGCCTGGATCACCTGGCGACGGCGACGCAGCCAGGCCCCGGTGCGGAGGGTGTGCACCTCGTACCCGCCGCCGGCGGCCGGCCGGACGGCGGTCACCGTGGTCAGCGGGTGCACCGTGGCGCCCAGCCGCTCGGCGAGCCAGAGATAGTTCTTGACCAGGGTGTTCTTCGCCCCGTGCCGGCAACCCGTCATGCACGAGCCGCAGTGCAGGCAGCCGGTGCGCTCCGGGCCGGCGCCGCCGAAGTACGGGTCGGCGGCCCGCTGGCCGGGGCGGCCGATGTGCACGCCGACCGGGGTGGCGTGGAAGGTGTGCCCCACCCCCATCCGCTCGGCCACCGCCCGCATGGCCCGGTCCGCTCCGGTGTCCACCGGGTACGTGGTGACGCCGAGCATCCGCTTCGCCTGGTCGTAGTGGCGGGCCAGCTCGTCGCGCCAGTCGGTGATGTCCCGCCACTGCGGATCGCTGTAGAAGGCTGGCAGCGGCTCGTAGAGGGTGTTCGCGTAGACCAGCGAACCGCCGCCCACGCCGGCTCCGGAGAGCACCAGCACACCGCCGCCGGATCGCCGGTCGGCCGGACGGAGCAGGGTGATCCGCTGGATGCCGTAGCAGCCCAGCTTCGGCGCCCACAGGAACCGGCGGGCCCGCCACGACGTCTGCGGGAACTCGTCGTCGGCGAACCGTCGGCCCGCTTCCAGCACGCCGACCGAGTAGCCCTTCTCAGCCAGCCGGAGCGCGGTGACGCTGCCGCCGAAGCCGGACCCGATGACGATCACGTCGTACCGCATGAACGCATCATTACCGGTGAGTAGCGCTCGCGCCAGCGGCAGTTTCGCGCGATCATGCTCCGGCCGACCGACCCGGTGCCTTCCGGCCGCAACCCGGAGCACCCGTCGGAGCGTTGTTCCGGATACGGGTGGAAGGGAATTCGAAGATGGTTCTCGGATCGATGGCACCACGCCGGCGGTGGCTGCTGCTGGGGCTGGCGGCCCTCGCCATCGTCGCGCTGGTCGCGGCCGGGGCGGTGGTGGTCACCCGGCTGACCGGCGACGACACGCCGGACCGTTCGGCACCGGCCGGCTCGCCGAGCGCGCTGCCGGCCGGCACGCCCAGCCCCAGCCCGACCGGGCCGCCGCCGGGCGCCAACATCACCGGACCACTGAACCTGCTGCTGGTCGGGGTGGACACCCGGGTCAGCGTGCCCGGCTGGGAGCCGCACGCCGACTCCGTGCTGGTGCTGCACGTGCCCAAGGGACTGGGCCGGGCGTACCTCTTCTCGCTCCCCCGCGACCTGCTGGTGGACATCCCGGCGTTCCCGAAGGCCGACTACGCCGGCGGCAAGACCAAGCTCACCCACGCGATGAGCTTCGGCAGCCGGGTGCCGGGCAAGCCCAAACAGCCGAGCACCGCCCAGGGGTACGAGCTGCTGCGCAGCACGGTCAGCGGGTACACCGGCCTGCGCATCGACGCTGGCGCGGTGCTCACCTTCACCGGGTTCGACCGGCTGGTGACCGCCCTGGGTGGGGTGGACATCTACGTCGACCAGCGGGTCGCCTCACTGCACCGTCGGCCCGACGGCAAGTACCGGGAGAGCGCCCCGGGCGGGTACACCGGACCGCAGATGGTCTACGAGAAGGGCGACCGGCACCTCAACGGCTGGCAGGCGCTGGACTACGCGCGGCAGCGCTACATCACCGGCGGCGACTACGCCCGGCAGCGCCACCAGCAGCAGCTGATCCGGGCGCTGACCCGCAAGATCCTGGACGAGGGCCTGGCCCGGCAGCCGGAGCGGGTCGACCAGGTGGTCGCCGCACTGGGCGACACCCTGGTCTACGTGGGCGGTCGCCGCATCGTGGACCTGGCGTACGCGCTGGGCGGGGTGCCGGAGGACCGGTTCGTGCTGGTCGGCCTGCCCGGCTCTGGCGTCGGCAAGGGCAGCGCCTACCGCGGCGAACAGCTCACCAGCGTCGGCCGGAAGTTCATCTCCGAGCTGCGCGCCGGCCGCGCCGACGCCTATCTGTCCGCCCACCCCACGCTGCGCGTCAAGACCTGACCCGGGGTCCCCGCGATCTGACCGGATCGCGGGGACCGTGGCGGGATCAGAGGGGCTTGGGGGTGGGAGGCTTCTTCGTGCCGTAGAGCCAGGCGTCGAAGACCTTGTCGAGTTGCTTGCCGGAGATGCGCTCGGCGTGCGCCACGAATTCGGCGGTGGTGGCGGTGCCGTTGCGCTTCTCCGCCGCCCAGGTCTTGACGATCTCGAAGAACGCCTTGTCGCCGACGGCGACCCGCAGCGCGTGCAGGGTCATCCCGCCGCGCTGGTAGACCGACTCGCTGAACAGCCCCTTCACCCCGGGCTTGCCGGGCGGCGTCGTCCACACCTGCGCCGGCACCTGGGCGTACCGGCTGTCGAACGCCTGCTCGGCGGTGTACTCCCTGGTGTGCTCGGCCCAGAGCCACTCCGCGTACGTGGCGAAGCCCTCGTTGAGCCAGATGTCCTCCCACTTGGCCAGCGCCACGCTGTCGCCGAACCACTGGTGGGCCAGTTCGTGCGCGACCACCTCGGTGTTCTCGCCCTGCCGGAAGAAGGCGGCGGAGTAGACCGGGCGGCTCTGGGTCTCCAGCGCGTAGCCGATCCGGCTGTCGGAGACCACCACACCGCCGTACGCGTCGAACGGGTAGGGCCCGAACACGCTCTCCAGGTAGTCGGCCACCTTGACGGTCTTCGCGATCGAGGCGTCCGCCGCACCCTTGGCCACCTTCGTGGTGACCGCGCTGTACACCGGCCTTCCCTTGTGCTCGGAGGTGGTGATCCGGAACTTGCCGATCACCAGCGTGCTCAGGTAGCTGGCCATCGGCGACTTCTCCGACCACTTCCAGGTGGTCCAGCCGTCCTTGCTGGTCTTGCCACCCGGTACGCCGTTGCTGACAGCGGTCACACCGTCCGGGACGGTGATCTCGAAGTCGTACGCCGCCTTGTCCGAGGGGTGGTCGTTGACCGGGAACCAGGTGCTCGCCGACTCGGGTTGGCCCAGCGCGATGGCACCGTCCGAGGTGTGCAGGAACCCGCCGTCGCCGAGCACCTCGTTCTTCAACGGCTTCGGCTGCCCCTCGTACCCGATCTCGGCGACGAATCCGTTGCCGTTGATCAGGCCGGCGGCCGGCTTGATCACCAGTTCGTTCTTCTGCCGGGTGTGGGTGGCCGGGGCGCCGTCCACGGTGACCGTCCTGACGGTCAGGCCGGCCAGGTCGAGGTTGAACGCCGACAGGTCGGCGGTCGCGGTGGCCTGCACCGTGACCTTGCCGGTCAGCTGGTCCTTCGCCGGGTCGTAACGCACCTTGACGGTGTACCGGCCGACGTCGTAGCCGCCGTTGCCGTAGGTGGGGAAGTAGGCGTCACCGACCCCGGCCGCGCCGGGGGCGAACGTCCGCGACGGCGTCGGGGAGGCACCTATGGGCGGCGCCGCCTCCGGGGTCGAAGAGTCGCATCCGGACAGTACGAGCGCCGCGGTCACCAGCAGACCGGCAGACACCCGCAGCCTGTGCCTCGTCACCCACATCACGAGCCCTCCCCCGTACGGCGGCGGCCTGCGCCGCCCCACGCGAACGGCGTCCGCCCGCCGGCCGCAGGGCGGCAGCCTATCGACCGACCATCACGGCCCCGTCACGGCAGGGTGGGTGCCGCACCGCCCACCAACCACGCGTCGAAGAGTGGGCGCAGCTGCCGGTTCGCCACCCGCTCGGCCAGCGCGACGAAGTCGGAGGTGGTGGCGTTGCCCCCGGCCCGCTCGGCGGTCCAGGTACGCAGGATGCGGAAGAAGGTGTCGTCTCCGACGGTCCGGCGCAGCGCATGCACGGCGAGCGCTCCGCGTTTGTAGACGGCGGTCCCGAACATCCGTTCCCGGCCCGGCTCGACCGACGGCTGCGACCAGTCGGTCGCCGCGTACTGGAGCTCGAAGTTGCGCTGCGCGGTGCGACCGCCGTCGTGCTCCTCCCACAGCCACTCGGCGTAGCTGGCGAAGCCCTCGTTGAGCCAGATGTCGCCCCACCTGCTGAGCGAGACGCTGTCGCCGAACCACTGGTGGGCCAGCTCGTGCGCGACCACACCCGGGTTGGGCCGGTCGTCGTCGAAGAAGGCGGGCCCGTAGACCGGGCGGGACTGGGTCTCCAGCGCGTAGCCGATCCGGTCGTCGGCGACGACGATCCCGCCGTACGAGTCGAACGGGTACGGGCCGAAGCGGCTGGCCAGGAAGTCGACGATCTCGCCGGTACGGGCCAACGAGTCGGCCGCGCCACCGGTCGCCGGAATGCTCGCCGCCACCGCGGTGACCATCGGCCGGCCGGCGTGACTGCCGCTCACCACCCGGTAGTCGCCGATCACCAGCGTGGTCAGGTAGCTGGCCATCGGTGTGCGCTCCGACCAACGCCAGGTGGTCCAGCCGTCGGCGCTGCTCTTCGGCCCGGGCACCCCGTTGCTCAGCACCGACAGGCCGTCCGGGACGGTCACCGCGAGGTCGTAGCTGGCCTTGTCGGACGGGTGGTCGTTGACCGGAAACCAGGTGGCGGCGGAGTCCGGCTGGCCCAGGGCGACCGCTCCGTCGGCGGTGTGCAGGAAACCGCCGCTGCCCAGCTCCCCGTCGGCGATGGCGGTGGGCACGCCCGCGTACTCCACCGCGACCGTGAACGCCCGGCCGCGCGGCAGCCCGGCGGGCGGTGTCACCACCAGCTCGCCGTCGTCGCGGCGGTGCTCGGCGGGGGCGTCGTCGACGGTGATCGCGCTGACCTCGAGCCCGGCCAGGTCCAGGTTGAACCGGGACAGGTCCTGGGTGGCCGTCGCCGTGATGGCGGCCCGGCCGGTCAGCCGGTCGGTCGCCGGGTCGTAGCGGACGTCCAGGCCGTAGTGCGTGACGTCGTAGCCGCCGTTGCCACGGCCCGGGACGTACGGGTCTCCGGCGTCGGCGGCACCGGGCCGGAACCCGTCGTCGTCGTGGGTGCAGCCGGCCGTGGCCACCGCGATCGCACAGGTCAGCGCGGTGACGGCGGCGGCGAGCCGGCGGCGGGCCGATGTCCGTCCGGTCACGACCATGCACACTCCTCCTGCGGCCTCCCGGGTCACGACGAGCCTAGCCAGCACCACCGGGCGGGAAGCCGGTATCGAAGACCATCAGCTGCTTTCGTTGAATCAAACAAAAGTTGGCTCTGATCAATACTTTCTTTCGGCTTCGATCGACGTTACTGTCTGTCACCAAGATGTAATGCGTTCGGAACATTCACGCCGGTCGCGCTTGAACGGGACGACCGTCCCTTGCCACCCGCCGTGACGGCGGCGTGGACCTGCCCCTTCGACCTCGCGGCACCCGCACGCTCCCGGCCGCCGGGAATGCGGAACGGTCACTCGGCGGCGCCCCGCGACCTGACCCTCGTCGCACGTCTGCTGATCGACATCGACGGCAACCGCCGTCGCGAAAGGTGGAACAGATGCCAGACCACACCGCACCCGACGCCTCCTCTCCCGGCCGGCTCAGCCGTCGGTCACTGCTCGCCGCGTCCGCCGGCGCGGCCGCCGCACTCGGCGCGGCCGGCCTGCCGGTCCTCGCCACCGGCACCCCGGCGCTCGCCCACCGCAAGGACAAGGGGAAGAGCAGGCTTCGGGTCGAACCGCTGATCCCGTCGAGGAACCGCGGCATCATCCTCTACAGCGTCCGGGACCGGATCACCGCCGCGCCCGACGACAGCGGCGTGCCGTACGGCTTCGAGCGAGTTCTCGCCCGGCTCGCCGAGATCGGCTACAAGGAGATTGAGTTCGCGGGCTACACCCAGAGCACCGACATCCTCGGCCGGCAGATCACGCCCCGCGAGATCCGCAAGATCCTCGACGACAACGGCCTGGTGGCCAACGGCACCCACGCCTCGATCCAGGCGGCCACCTTCCAGCAGCAGCTGGACATCGCCGAGGAACTCGGCATGAAGAACATCGGCACCGGCAGCGACCCGACCAACAGCGCGTACAAGGCCGACTGGGACGCCGCCGCCGACACCTGGAACGAGCTGGGCCGGCAGGCCCGGGCCCGGGGCATGCGGCTCTACACGCACAACCACGACGTCGCGTACAGCTTCCTGCTCGACTCCGGTCCGCTGGACGACCAGGGCCGACCCACCCGCTCCTCCGGCGTCCGGCGGCTGGAGTACTTCTTCGGCAGGACCGACCCCCGGTACGTCTTCTTCGAGCTCGACATCTACTGGGCCTACGTGGCCCGCTACAAGCACCAGAAGTACGTCGACCCGGCGGGCCGCGAGGTGACCGACCTGTTCGACCCGATCCTCACCGTGGCCGACCGGACCACCCGATTCCCGCTCTTCCACGCCAAGGACGGCGACCGGGACACCAGCGTGCCCAACGGCTACCAGATGACCCCGCTGGGCGAGGGCGACCTCAACTTCCAGCAGTTCTTCCAGACCATCGGCGAGCGGGACTTCCACCACGCCAACTGGGAGATGGACACCGCCCCCGGCGGCGCCGCCAACCGGGGCCAGTCGCTCGACTTCGCGGCGACCAGCTACCGCAACATGTCCGACCTGACCATTTACCTCAAGAAGTGACGCCGGCGCGGCCCGAGTTCACCGAGGGCTGACGCCCCCGGTACGACGAAGGCCGGCCCCGCAGCGTGGCGGGGCCGGCCTTCCGGCGTACGGGAGACAGGTCAGCGGTCGAGGACCAGCCCGACCTTCTGGAACTCCTTGAGGTCGCGGTAACCGCACTTGGCCATCGCCCGGCGCAGCCCGCCGAACAGGTTCAGCTGGCCGTCGGCCTCGTCGGCCGGCCCGAAGAGCAGCTGCTCCATCGAGCCGATCGGCTCACCGGCGACCTCGAACGCGCCCCGGGGCAGCGACGGGTGACTGGCCGCCGAGTGCCACCAGGCACCACCGGCGGGCGCCTCCTCGCAGAGCGACAGCGGCTCCCCGAGCATCACCGCGTCCGCGCCGCAGCCGAGCGCCTTGGCGATGTCACCCGAGGTCTGGATGTCGCCGTCGGCGATCAGGTGCACGTACCGGCCGCCGGTCTCGTCGAGGTAGTCCCGGCGGGCCGCCGCGGCGTCGGCGATCGCGGTCGCCATCGGCACCCGGATGCCCAGCACCGATTCCGTGGTCGACCACTCGTCGCCACCGATGCCCACGATCACGCCGGCCGCACCGGTACGCATCAGGTGCAGCGCGGTCTTGTAGTCCGTGCAGCCGCCGACGATCACCGGCAGGTCGAGGTCGGCGATGAACTCCTTGAGGTTCAGCGGCTCGTCGGTGGTCGACACGTGCTCGGCCGAGACGATGGTGCCCTGGATGACCAGGATGTCCACTCCGGCGTCCAGGATCACCGGAGCCAGCGCCAGGGTGTGCTGCGGGGACACCCGCACCGCCACCGTGCCGCCACCGGCGCGCAGCTCGCGGACCCGCTCAGCGATCAGATCCGGGCGGATCGGCTCGGCGTACACCTCCTGGAGCCGCTTGGTGGCGCGGGCGTCCTCGTCGAGGCCGGCCAGCTCCTCCAGCACCTTGGTCGGGTTCTCGTAGCGGGTCCACAGCCCCTCGACGTTGAGCACGCCGAGGCCGCCGAGCTCACCGAGCCGGACGGCCGAGGCCGGGCTCATCGTGGCGTCCGAGGGGTGCCCGACGCACGGGATGCCGAACGGGTACGCGTCCAGCTGCCACGCGGTGGAGACGTCGTCGACGTCCCGGGTCCGGCGGCTCGGCACGATGGCGATGTCGTCCAGGTGGTAGCCGCGCTGCGCGGTCTTGCCCAGCCCGATCTCGACCACGTCACGCATGGGGGACTCCAGGTTGTTGGGGGATGGTCAGCGGGTGTGGTAGTTGGGCGCCTCGACGGTCATCTGGATGTCGTGCGGGTGGCTCTCCTTGAGCCCGGCCGCGGTGATCCGGATGAGCTGGCCGCGGTGGTGCAGATCGGGGATGTTCTCCGCACCGGCGTACCCCATCGCCAGGCGCAGCCCGCCGACCAGCTGGTGGGCCACCCGCGAGAGCGGCCCCCGGTAGGGCACCTGACCCTCGACGCCCTCGGGCACGAGCTTGTCGTCGCTGAGCACGTCCTGCTGGAAGTAGCGGTCCTTGCTGTACGACTTGGCCTGGCCCCGGGACTGCATCGCGCCGAGCGAGCCCATCCCGCGGTACGCCTTGTACTGCTTGCCGTTGACGAAGATCAGCTCGCCGGGGCTCTCCTCGCAGCCGGCCAGCAGGCTGCCGAGCATCACCGTGTCGGCGCCGGCCACCAGCGCCTTGGCGATGTCGCCCGAGTATTGAATGCCGCCGTCGCCGATCACCGGCACGCCGGCCGGACGGGCCGCCCGGGCGGCCTCCATGATCGCGGTGATCTGCGGCACGCCGACCCCGGCGACGATCCGGGTGGTGCAGATCGCGCCCGGCCCCACGCCGACCTTCACGCCGTCGGCACCGGCCTCGACCAGCGCTTTCGCGCCGGCGTACGTGGCCACGTTGCCGCCCACGATGTCGATCGTCACGTCCTTCTTGAGCCGGCGGACCATGTCCAGCACCGCCCGCTGGTGGCCGTGCGCGGTGTCCACGATCAGCACGTCCACGCCCGCGTCGACCAGGGTGCGGGCCCGCTTGTACGCGTCCTCGCCGACACCGATCGCGGCGGCCACCCGCAGCCGACCGGCGTCGTCCTTGGTGGCGTCCGGGTACTGCTCGCTCTTGGTGAAGTCCTTGACGGTGATCAGCCCACGCAGGCGGCCCGAGTCGTCGACGATCGGCAGCTTCTCGACCTTGTGCCGGCGCAGCAGGTCCAGCGCCTCGTCCTTGCTCACCCCGACCCGAGCGGTGACCAGCGGCGTACGCGTCATGATCTCGTGCACCGGCGTGTCCGGCTCGGAGACGAAGCGCATGTCGCGGTTCGTGACGATGCCGACGAGCTGGCCGTCCCCGTCCACCACCGGCACACCGGAGATCCGGTACCGGCCGCAGAGCTCGTCGACCTCGCGCAGGGTGTCGTTCGGGCTGGCGGTCACCGGATTGGTGATCATGCCGGACTCGGAGCGCTTGACCAGGTCGACCTGGAGGGCCTGGTCCTCCAGGGACAGGTTGCGGTGCAGCACGCCGATGCCGCCCTGGCGGGCCATGGCGATCGCCATCCGCGCCTCGGTGACGGTGTCCATGGCGCTGGAGAGCAGCGGGATGGTCAGTTCGATCGTGCGGGTGAGCCGGGTACGGGTGTTCACCCGGCTGGGAACCACGTCCGACTCGCCCGGCTGCAGCAGCACGTCGTCGAAGGTGAGCCCGAGTGGAACCACCCGGGCCGAGCCGGCCGGCAGCTCGGGCAGGTGGCCGCCCAGCTCGGCGTGCTCGGCGCCGGCCGGAAGGTCGGTGCTGGGCGAATTTTCCACGATTGCTCCCCTGAGCTGCTCGGATGGGCTTCAGCGAGGTGGCGCGGGCGGGCACCGGAACGCGCCACGGTGCCGGCGCGTCGTCCCATCGTACCCAGTGAGCTGGGCGACTCCTCCGGTGGCGGGCCGGCCCGGCGCGGGGCCGGGGGCGGACGCTCCCACCGACTTGGGTCTACGGTGAGGGGGTGCACGACGAGCCCATCGACCCGTTCAACGGCGACCCGGCCGACCCGACCGCGGGGCTGGACGATCCGGGCGACGACGCGACGCCGGATCCGCTGACCGACGTCGAGCGGCAGGATGTGCTGGAAGACCTCGCCGACCTGGAGATCTACCAGGCGCTGCTGGCGCCCATCGGGGTCCGCGGGCTGGTGATCGAGTGCGAGGACTGCCGGGAGCCGCACTACTTCGACTGGGACCTGCTCCGGGGCAACCTGCGACACCTGCTCAACTCGGGCCGGCCGCGGGTGCACGAGCCGGCGTACGACCCGGACCCGGACCACTACGTGACCTGGGACTACGCCCGCGGGTACGCCGACGGGGTGCACGACACCCTGACCGAGGGCACCGAGGACGAACCGGGCACCCCCGCCGCCGACTGACCCGGTCCACCCGCTCGTTCGGCCCGGTGTTCGAGCCGGCAAGATCGTGCTGCAACAAGGAAACAGTGGCTTCCCGGTTCGAGGAAGCCACTACATCCTGGATCGAGCACGATCAGGCCCGTGTCGCGTCGGAGTGGTGGATCAGGCGACCAGGCCGGCGCGGAACCCGGCGGCCACCGCGTGCGCCCGGTCCCGGGCGCCGAGCTTGCGGAACAGCCGACGGGCGTGGGTCTTGACGGTGTCCTCCGAGACGAACAGCTCCCGGCCGATCTCCGCATTGCTCTTGCCCTCGGCCATTCCCAGCAGCACCTGGAGCTCCCGCTCGGTGAGTCCGACCGCCCGGGCAGGCCGGGCGCTCGGGGCGGGGCTGGGCGGCTCGGTCTGGTCCGCTTCCGGCTCACCGGTCGCCGGCTCGACCTCGTCGTCGCCCCGCTGCACCGGCACCGACGGCACACCCGCCGGGCCCTCGCCGGGCGCGGCGCCCCAGCCGGGCTCGCCCGAGCCGCGCAGCGACGGCGCGGAGCGCCCGCCGACCGCCGCGGTGTCCCGGGCCGGGTCGGTGATCCGTTGCCGGGACGCCCGGCCGGGCGCGGTGAGCAGCAGCAGAGCCTTGGCCACCGCGCTGGTCAGGTCATGGTCGGCGTTCTGGATGAGGCCCCGAGCGCCAGCGCTGATGGTCGCCGCCGCCGCCTCGGACTCCTCGGCGCCGAGCAGCACGACCGCCGCCTGCGGCGCGCGGGCCAGGACCCGGCGGACGAAGCCCGCGCTGTCCGGCCGGGTGAGGGCCGTGTCGGCCAGCACCACGTCGGCCGGTCGCTCGGCCAGCCGCAGCATCACCTCGGGATCGGAGACGGCGGTACGAACGATCGCGGACAGCCCCAGCCGCGCGGCGGCCGAAGTCAGGTGCTGGGCCGCGAGTGGTGTCCGAACGCACACAAGAACGGTACGCACTGTGATCTCCTCTCCGCCAACGAGCAGACCATGACGGGGTCGGCTGAGGAGGGGGTTCCGGGCAATCCTCCGAACTTTTCCGACAGATAGGACAAAAGCCGCAACATCTGGGGCGTTCTCGATCACAGACGTGTGAGCCGGGGAAAGCCCGGGTACCGAGACATCCAGGCCGGGAACGGTGCGCCTGCGCGGCCCGCCGCCCGGAAGCCGGCCAAAAGGATCTCGCGGTGCCGCGCGGGAGGAGGGGTGCTGATGTCGAACGTACGTAGACTGCCCGGACCCATCGTCGACCTATGGGACTGGCAGCGGCTCGGTGCCTGCCGAGGGCGGGACAGTGCCCAGTTCTTCCACCCCGACGGCGAGCGGGGTTCCTCCCGGCTACGTCGGGAGTCCGCCGCCAAGACCGTCTGCCGCGCCTGCCCGGTCCGCGCCGAGTGCGCCGCGCACGCGCTGTCGGTCCGCGAGCCGTACGGCGTGTGGGGCGGCTTCAGCGAGTCGGAGCGGCTGCGGCTCCTCGCCCTCGGCTGGGAGGACCTGGCGGACCGCCGGCAGGCCCGTGTCGACGTGGCCCGCCTGGAGGCCCGGCTGGGCCGCCCGCACAAGTCCACCGTCCCGGCCCAGCGCAACGTCGCCTGAGCGGCCTCACCTCCGCGACACCGACATGCGACGCCGCGCCTCTGCACCGGGGCGCGGCGTCGACGCACATCGCGGAGCAGGCACCCGAGGGCTCGCCGCGCGAGGGGCATCGGCCTGCGTGATGTGATGGGCGGGTGGAAATACGGGAAATGCGGGCGTTCGTCGCGGTCGTCGAGGAGGGGAGTCTGTCCGCGGCCGCGCGCAGATTGCACGTGAGCCAGCCCGCGCTGTCGCAGAGCATGAACGCCTTGGAGCGACAACTCGGCGTGCAGTTGCTGATTCGTGGCAGCACCGGAGTGCGGGCCACCGAGGCGGGCATGACGTTGCTCGACGAGGCTCGCGCGGTGCTCGCCCGGCACGACCAGGCGGTCGCCGCCGTCGCCCGGCACACCTCCGTCGGCGACAGCGTGCTCAGGCTCGGGATCCCGCTGGAACTCCCCACCGACGTACTCTCCCGACCGCTGGCCGATCTCGCCGCGGCCTACCCGGGCACCCGGGTGCAGGCTCGCCACATGTCCACCGCGGCGCAGGTCGCCGCACTGCGGGCCGGCGACATCGACGTCGGACTGGTCCGAGAACGCCCGGTCGGCCCGGACCTGGACGCTGTGCTGGTCATCGAGGAACGGCTGGGTGTGCTGCTGGCCACCGAACCGGCCGCCAAGATCGCCGGGCCCGACGGGATTCGCCTGGACGCGCTGGCCGGGCTGAGCTGGGTGGGCTTCCCCCGCTCCGGGAGCCCCGCCTGGTACGACGAACTCACCGCGATCCTGCGCAGCCATGGACTCGATCTCGGGCCTGTCGCGCCGGAAGGACAGGAACTCATCCCCGCGGTGAAGCTCGCCGCGGTGACCGCCGGCGCAGCCTTCGCGTTGGCGCCACCCGACTGGTCACCACCGATTCCCGACCCGGTCACCTGGTCACCGCTGGTCGGGCATCCCCTGGTCCGGCGTACCTGGGCGGCCTGGCCGGCCGACTCCCACCGGCGCGACCTCGGTCATTTCATCGCCGCGCTGGAACTGCGGGACCCGGAGTAGCTCCGGCAGCTGCACGACCGCGGTGCTTATGGCGGCCATAAGCAGCCCGCAGAGGGCGATGGGAAACGCTGAGCCCCTGGACGACTTGCACCCACTGGTCGGGACAGCCCCGACCGAAGCCGCCGATTGACGGAACTGAATGTGGGTGGAGAAACGATGACAGACCTTCGAGGAAAATCGGCGCTGGTGACCGGTGGCAATAGCGGCATCGGCAGGGCGACCGCGATGGCGCTGGCCACGCTCGGTGCCCACGTGGTGATCTCCGGGCGGGACGAGACCCGGGGCGGCGACGTGGTCCGGGAGATCCGTGCGGCAGGCGGGCGGGCGGACTTCCTGGTCGCCGATCTGCGTGACGAGGCGTCGGCCCGGTACCTGGCCGCGCGGACCAGGGAGCTGGTCGGGCAGGTGGACGTACTGGTCAACAACGCCGGTATCTACCCGTTCGGCCCCACCGAGCAGACCACCGAGCAGGACTTCGACTCGGTGTTCGCGCTGAACGTGAAGGCCCCGTACTTCCTGGTCGCCGAACTCGCGCCAGAGATGGCGAAGCGCGGCCACGGCGCGATCATCAACCTGACGACCATGGTCGCCGAGTTCGGTCAGGCGGGGATGAGCCTCTACGGGTCGAGCAAGGCCGCGCTGGTCCTGCTCACAAAGTCCTGGGCCGCCGAGTACGGGCCTCAGGGCGTCCGGGTGAACGCGGTAAGCCCCGGCCCGACCCGCACCGAGGGCACCGCCGGCATGGGGGACAACCTTGACCAGCTGGCCACCATGGCACCGGCCGGCCGGCCCGGCTCGGCCGAGGAGATCGCCGAGGCGGTCGCCTTCCTGGCCACCGAGCGGTCGAGCTTCGTGCACGGCGCGGTGCTGCCCGTCGACGGTGGACGCATCGCCGTCTGACGTGCCCGGCACCACCTCGCGGCCCGCTTCACGGTGCTCCAACCGTGGGGCGGGCCGCGGCCAGCCGAGTCGGGCCGACCCGAGCGTGACCAGCGGTCGCGGCACCACGGCGGGAAGGCCGTCAGCGTGACCGGCCCGACGCGGCACCCTGTTCGACGACCGCCAGCACCACCCAGGCCGCCGCGATGAGCCACACCGCCACCAGCGGCGGCAGTCCCCCCAGCGCGACCACCAGCGCGACGAAGCCCACCCCGGCCTGAGCCAACGCCACCCGGCGGCTGACCGACAGGCTGATTCCCCGGTAGATGATGACGCAGCCGGCGATCATCGCCAGCTGACTACCGCCCAGCAGCCGCCCGGCCACGTCATGTCCGGGCCCCCGGTGGGCCGCCTCCTCCGCCGCCAGCTCGACGGCGACACCCGCGGTCACGATCGCCGCGTAGACCAGCAGGTGCCCGTAGGCGTAGAGGTAGCTCCGGACCACCGCCTGCCGCCCGGCACGCAGCGCCCGGTTTCCCGCCTCGCTGTCGAACGTGGCGATGAAGTACACCCACCACACCCCGCTGGCGATGACGAAACCGCCGATCCCGGTCGCCACCGAGACACCTCGCCACCCCGTGGCGTCGATCCCGTTCGCGACCGACAGGACCGCCTCCCCGAGCACGACGATGGTGAACAGACCGAACCGCTCGGGCATGTGGGACTTCTGCGTCGGCGCCCGGCGCACCACGGCGTAGGCCAGCGGTCCGGCGATCGTGGCGTTGACGACGAGTGCGACGCTCCAGACCCCGTACCGCGCGGGTGGGGCCACCAGGAGCGAGCCACACCAGAGCCCGGCGGCGGCCAGGAAGCCGGCCGCGTTCCACCAGCAGAATTCCCGTGCCTCGACATCGAGCCAGCCCACGACTGCGTACATCGCGGTGAGCAGCGCCAGCAGCAGCCCGTAGATCACCGCGAAGCGGCTGGCGTCGGCAGCGGCGTCACCGGGGAGGGAAGCTGCCAACGCGAGCACCCCCAGCATCGCGGTCAGCTGCGCCAGGCGGCTCGGTGGGCGGTCGTCGTCGAAGAGGTCGGCGAAATAGGAGAAGCTGAACCACAACCACCAGATCGCGCTGATCAGACCGGCGAAGACCAGCACTCCGCGGGCCGACGGATCGTCCACCAGCCGCTGGCCGAGCCGGAACACGGCGACCACGAACACCAGGTCGAAGAAGAGCTCCAGCCAGCTGGCTCGGCGCGCAACACCGTAGCCATGGATCAGGGAGCGCCTGCCGCCACGCCCTGCCTCCACCGGCTGAGGTTAACGGGGACTGGTGTCCGGTTGACCCCGGTTGGCCAGCATGCCACCGCGGTCAGCGGACGGTGACGGTGACCGTGTGCCAGCCGGTGGCGCCGTCCGGGACGACGCCCTGGGTGCGCTCGGTCTGGGTCTCGCCGGTCGCGTCGGTCGCCCGGACCTGGAGCCGGTGCTCGCCCGGCGTGGCGTCCCAGCGCCACGACCACTGGACCCAGGTGTCCACCGACACCGTCGGGGCGAGTTCCGCCTCCTGCCAGGGCCCGCCGTCGACGCGTACCTCGACCCGGCGGATGCCCCGATGCTGCGCCCACGCCACGCCGGCCACGGTCACCGGGCCGGTGGTCAGGCGGTTGCGTGCCCGGGGCGCGTCGATCCGCGACTGGGTCTTGATCGGCCCCTGGGCCGACCAGCCCCGCGGCACCCAGTACGCGTCGAAGTCGGCGAACCGCGTCAACTCCAGCTCGGTCACCCACTTGCAGGCGGACACGTAGCCGTAGAGGCCGGGCACCACCACCCGTACCGGGAAGCCGTGCTCGACGGGCAGCGGCTCACCGTTCATGCCGATGGCCAGCAGCGCGTCCCGCCCGTCGCGCAGCAGGGCGGTGGGGGTGCCGCACGTCCAGCCGTCGACCGACCGGCCGACGACCTGGTCGGCGTCCGCCTCCGGCTCGACCTCGTCCAGCAGCTCGCGCAGGGGTACGCCGAGCCAGCGGGCGTTGCCGATCAGATCCCCGCCCACCTCGTTGGAGACGCAGGCCAGCGTGATGTACCGCTCGACCAACGGCCGGGCCAGCAGGTCGGCGTAGCTGTAGGTGCGCTCGGTACGGACCCGCCCGTGGATCCGCAGCCGCCAGGTCGCCGGGTCCACCTGGGGCACCACCAGCGCGGTGTCGATCCGGTAGAACCCGAAGTTCGAGGTGACGTACGGCGCGAGCTGGGCCATCGAGAGGTCCGCGCCCGCCGGCAGGGCCGGTGCGGGGACAGCCGGCGCGGGCAGCCGGATCGCCTCCCGGGCGGCGGACACCCCGCGTCGCCCGGCCAGCCAGCGCCCGCCGAGACCGGCCACCGTGGCCGTGCCGAGCAGCAACCCGGCGCCGGTGAGGAACCGTCGCCGTGACTCCGGATCGACCCCCTCGCCCGGCGCCGCCGACTCCGGGGGCGGCACGGCCGACCCCGGCGAGGCAGACGAGACCGGCGGCACGGCCGCCCCCGGCGAGGCCGACGACACCGGCGGCACGGCCGGTTCCGGCGAGGCGGACGGCACCGGTGGGGTGCCGGGCACCGCGCGGCCGTCCGCCGCCGAAGGGCCGGCTGGCGACACCGGTGCCGGTGTCACCGGCTGATGGGACGCGAGTGGGCTGGGTGGGGACCAGGGCCAGGGGTCCAGCTCCAGCGGACCGGCAATGAACAGCCAGAGCACCAGGGCGCCGAGGCCGCCGCCGACCACCGACGGCAGCGCGTCGGCGGCGTCCGCGCCGGAACGGGTCAGGGCGGCGGCCGCACCGACGGCGGCGAACGCCGCGATCCCGGCCAGGCCGAGGGCCAACCGGCGCACCGCCAGCACCCCGAGCAGCGCGGCGAACGCGCCCAGCAGCAGCGCGGTGCCGACCAGCAGGGCGATCTTGTCGGCGGTGCCGAAGATGTCGATGGCGAGCTGTTTCAGCGACTCCGGGACGGCGTCGACGACCACCCCGCCGACCGCGACCAGCGGCGCCGACCGGGGCCCGGTCAGCACCGCCACCGGTTCCGCGATCCCGATCGCGATGGCGGCGGCGGTGACTCCGGCCAGCGCGGCGTACCGGCGCGACGTGGTGCTCATCGGCCCAGTGTGCGCGATCAACTCGGCGGGTCGCCAACCATGTCAGGGTGCGGTAATGATTTGGAGACGGACCGGGGCACACCGCCGTACGACGGTGTGCCCCGGAACGGGTGTCGCTACCGGATCAGAAACCCGGGCCGTGCTGGTGGCCGTGGCCGTGCCCGCCGGCGGCGGCCGGCTCGGCCTGCTCCGGCTTCTCGACCACGAGGCTCTCCGTGGTGAGCAGCAGACCGGCGATCGAGGCGGCGTTGGTGACCGCGTTGCGGGTCACCTTCACCGGGTCGATGATGCCGGCCTTGACCAGGTCGACGTACTCGCCCTTGGCCGCGTCGAGGCCGTTGCCCCACTTCATGTCGGCGACCTTCTGGGTCACGACGTAGCCGTCGTGACCGGCGTTCTGCGCGATCCAGCGCAGCGGCTCGACCAGCGACTTGCGCACGATCGAGACGCCGACCTTCTCGTCACCGGTGAAGCCCAGGTCGTCGTCGAGCACCGGGAGGATCTGCACCAGGGCGGCGCCGCCGCCGGGCACGGTGCCCTCCTCGACCGCGGCCTTGGTCGCCGCGATGGCGTCCTCGATGCGGTGCTTGCGCTCCTTCATCTCGACCTCGGTCGCCGCGCCCACCTTGATCACGGCGATGCCGCCGGAGAGCTTCGCCAGCCGCTCGGCCAGCTTCTCCCGGTCCCAGTCGGAGTCGGAGGCCTCGATCTCCTTGCGGATCTGGGCCACCCGGTCGGCGACGTCGGCCTTCTGGCCGCCGCCGTCGACGATCGTGGTGTTCTCCTTGTCGACCACGACGCGCCGGGCGGTGCCGAGCACCTCCAGGCCGACCTGGTCGAGCTTGTAGCCCAGCTCCGGGGCGACCAGCTCGGCGCCGGTGGAGATCGCGATGTCCTGGAGCATCGCCTTGCGCCGGTCGCCGAAGCCCGGGGCCTTCACGGCGCAGACCTTGAGGGTCTTGCGCAGCGAGTTGACCACCAGGGTGGAGAGCGCCTGGCCGTCCACGTCCTCGGCGATGATCAGCAGGGGCTTGCTGTTCTGCAGGACCTTCTCCAGCAGCGGCAGCAGCTCCTCGATCGCCGAGATCTTCTGGGTGGTGACCAGGATGTACGCGTCCTCAAGGACGGACTCCTGACCCTCCAGGTCGGTGACGAAGTTCGGCGAGATGAAGCCCTTGTCGAACTGGAGACCCTCGGTCACGTCCAGTTCGGTGGTGAGCATCGAGCCCTCCTCGACGGTGATGACACCGTCGCGGCCGACCCGCTCCATCGCCTCGGCGATCAGCTCGCCGATGGTGGAGTCCTGCGCGGAGATCGTCGCCACGTTCGCGATCGACTCCTTGCCGGTGACCTCCGCGGCCCGACCGAGCAGCGCCTCAGAGATCTTGGTGGCCGCCGCGTCGATGCCCCGCTTGAGCCCGGCCGGGTTGGTCCCGGCGGTCACGTTGCGCAGGCCCTCGCGAACCATGGCCTGGGCCAGCACGGTCGCGGTGGTGGTCCCGTCGCCGGCGACGTCGTTGGTCTTGGTCGCCACCTCCTTGACCAGCTGCGCGCCGAGGTTCTCGTAGGGGTTGGTGAGCTCGATCTCCTTGGCGATGGTCACACCATCGTTGGTGATCGTCGGCGCACCGAATTTCTTGTCCAGGACGACGTTGCGCCCGCGCGGGCCGAGGGTGACCTTGACCGCGTCCGCGAGGGCGTTGACACCGTGCTCCAGCAGGTGCCGGGCGTCGTCCGAGAAGCTCAGGATCTTCGCCATGAATGTCCCTTCGAAGCGCCACTGCCCCGGCCCGGCGAGCCGGACCGGGGCAATGGCACTGATCGGTTGCTTACTTCTCGATGACCGCGAGGACGTCGCGGGCGGAGAGCACCAGGTACTCCTCGCCGGCGTACTTGACCTCGGTGCCGCCGTACTTCGAGTAGAGAACGGTGTCGCCGACCTTGACGTCGAGCGGCACACGGTTGCCGTTGTCGTCGATCCGGCCCGGGCCGACAGCGAGGACAGTGCCCTCCTGCGGCTTCTCCTTGGCGGTGTCGGGGATCACGATGCCCGACGCCGTGGTGGTCTCAGCCTCGTTCGCCTGGACCACGATCCGGTCCTCGAGCGGCTTGATCGCAACCTTGGTCGCGGTAGTCACGGGCATACCCTCCTGGGGTATTGGTTTCGTTGCTGGCCGGCGGGGCCGACCAGCGTCAATCTGCCACATGCCACCGGGCGGGGCCGTCGTCGCGGGTGCCGGTCCGCCTGGCGTTTCGCACCCGGGTCGTGAAACCCGGAAGCTGGCACCCTCAGGGTGAGAGTGCTAATCGCAGGTTATTCCGTGGCTAGCACTCCGTCAAGGAGAGTGCCAACGCACCGTTCGCCGTGTCGCCACAGATCCGCCAGTCGTTACCGCAACACGCCGGGAACACCTCGCCACAGAGTGGCCATCTCCCTACCGTCGGTTGCCTCCACCAGAAGCCGCGGAAAGGGGAGCCGAGTGTCCCGGATACCGACACTGACGTTCCTGCACGAACAGCTACGCCGCGCACGCCAGGCGCGCGGGCTCAGCCAGGAGGAGCTGGGCAAACTGATCAACTATTCATCGTCGTACGTGAGTGCGGTCGAGACCGGGCAGAGCCCGGTCAAGCCGGACTACGTCGGCCGCATCGACTCGACCCTGGACACCGGCGGTCTCTTCGTCGGCATGCTGGAGCTGATCCGCTTCCACGCCGCGCCGGACTGGTTCCGCCCGTGGGACGAGAATGAGCGGGAGGCGGCGGCGCTGCGCTGGTACGACCCGACGGTGATCCCCGGCCTGCTCCAGACCGAGGGGTACGCGCGGGCGATGCTCGGCGTGGGCGGCGAGCTGACCGCCGACGAGGTGGAGACGCGGGTGGTCGCCCGGCTCGCCCGGCAGTCCCTGCTGGCCGCCGAGCCGCGTCCGCACCTCGTCGCGGTGCTGGAGGAGCACACGCTGCGCCGGCAACTCGGCGACCGGGAGACCATGCGCGAGCAGCTACAGCATTTGCTGGTTGTGGGCACCGAGCCGAACGTGCAGGTCCGGGTCGTGCCGGCCGACGCTCCCTGGCATGTCGGGCTCAACGGCCCGTTCATCCTGGCCCGGCTCCAGAACGGGGCCGAGCTGGCCCACCTGGACAACCAGCTCCGGGGGCAGACCGTGGACAGCCCGAACGACGTTGCCGCCCTGGAGCGGCGCTGGGAGACTGTGACCGGCGAGGCGCTGCCATGCCGGCAGTCCGCCCGGCTGATCGAGGAAGTGGTGCAGACATGGACCTGACCCACGCCACCTGGCGCAAGTCCTCCCGCAGCAACAGCAACGGCGGCGCCTGTGTCGAGGTCGCCGACAACCTGCCCGGCGTGGTCGCCGTGCGCGACAGCAAGGACCCGGCCGGGCCGGCGCTCACCTTCCCCCCGGCGAGCTGGCGGGCCTTCGTCGCCGCCACGCCCACCGACTGACACCACTGTCCGGCCAGTCCGGTCGGCCCGGGACAATGCTCGGGTGGATCTCGACCAGTTGGCGGCGCTGCGTACCCCCGAGGGGTCGGCCGCGCTCGCGGCGGCGGCCGGGCTGGCCGGCGGTGACCCGCTGGTCGCGGCGTCGGCCCTGCGCGCGACCGGTGTGCCGCCGGCACTGGCCTCGGCGGCACTGACCCAGGCCGAGCTGCGCCATCGGGCGGTCGGCAAGTTCGGCCCGGCCGCCGCCGGGATGTTCCTCACCCGCGCCGGGCTGGAGCAGGCCACCCGCCGGGTGGTCGCCGACCGCCGGGCCGCCCGGCTGCGCGCGGCCGGCGTGCGTACCCTGGCCGACCTCGGCTGCGGGCTCGGTGCCGACGCGCTCGCCGCGGCCCGCGCCGGCATCCGGGTGTACGGGGTGGAGGCCGATCCGGTGACCGCCGCGATGGCCGCCGCCAACGCCGCGGCGCACGGGCTGGCCGAGCTGTTCACGGTCGAGTGCGGCGACGCCACCACGTTCGACGTCTCCCGGGTCGACGGGGTCTTCTGCGACCCGGCCCGTCGCCGGGCCGGCACCGGGCGGCGGATCTTCGACCCGCGCGCCTACTCGCCGCCGTGGGACTTCGTCACCGGGCTCGCCGAGCGGGTGCCACGCACCGTCGTCAAGGTGGCGCCGGGCCTGGATCACGCGCTCATCCCGGCGGGCGCGGAGGCCGAGTGGGTCGGCGTGGACGGCGACCTGGTCGAGGCCGCGCTCTGGTGCGGCGAGCTGGCGGAGGTGCCCCGCCGCGCCACGCTCTACCGGCAGGGAGCGGACGGCGACGAGACCCGCCGCCACGAGCTCACCGGCTCGGGCGCCGCCGAGGCTCCGGTCGGCCCGACGCGCCGCTACCTGTACGACCCGGACGCCGCGGTGGTCCGCGCGCACCTCGTCGCCGAGCTGGCCGGCGAGCTGGACGCCACCCTCGGCGACCCGAGCATCGCCTACCTCTACGCCGATCACCCGACCCGCACCCCGTACGCGCGCTGCCTGGAGGTGACCGACGTGCTGCCGTTCTCGCTCAAGCGCCTGCGGGCCCTGCTGCGGGACCGCCGGGTCGGGCGGGTGGAGATCCTCAAGCGGGGTTCCGCGCTCACTCCGGAGCAGCTCCGGCGGGACCTGCGGTTGACCGGTGACGCGGCGGCGAGCCTGGTGCTCACCCGGGTCGCCGGGGCACCGACCGTTCTGATCTGTCAGCCGGTCGACTAGGTTCGCTGACGTGGCGGGACAGGGCACTCCGGCAACGGCACTGCTGGTCAAGCGCGGGATCGCGCATCGCACCCACCCGTACCGGGTGTCGCCGGACGCGCCGAACTACGGCGCGCTGGTGGCGGCGGCGCTCGGCGTACCCCCGGAGCGGGTGTTCAAGTCGCTGGTGACCGAGGTCGACGGCGCGCTCACCGTCGCGGTCGTACCGGTCACCGGCGAGCTGGACCTCAAGGCGCTGGCGGCGGCGGTCGGCGGCAAGCGGGCGACGCTGGCCGAGCGGGCGGTCGCCGAGCGGGCGACCGGCTACGTGCGGGGCGGGATCAGCCCGCTCGGGCAGCGCCGGCGACTGCCGACCGTGCTGGACGACTCCGCGCTGGGCCTGCCGACGATCTATGTCTCCGCTGGCCGGCGCGGTCTGCAACTCGAACTGGCCGCGACGGATCTGGTGGCGTTGACCGAGGCGCGCACGGCGGCTTTGCAGGCCCGCTGACGGCTGCCGTCCATGGTCATTTCCCCTGGATGATCAGGGAGTGACAGTCGCGTTGCTGAATTGTTATCGCTCCCAACAAACTTGACGCTCCGCCGGTCTTGTGAACCGTGCGCGGGGCGCAATACGTTGCCGGGCACAACAAAAGAACACCTTCCCCCACCCCGAAAGGACCCTGCACATGCGTAAGGGGCTCCTCACCATCGCCGCCGTGGGCCTGCTCACGACCGGCAGCATGACCGCCTGTGGCGGCGACTCCGGCGACGACCAGGCCAGCTCCGCCAAGACCCCCAAGATCGGCGTCATCCTTCCGGACAGCAAGTCCTCCGCCCGCTGGGAGAGCGCGGACCGTCGGTTCCTGGAAGAGGCGTTCAAGGCCGCCGGCGTCCAGTACGACATCCAGAACGCCCAGAACGACAAGACCGCCTTCCAGACCATCGCCGACCAGATGATCACCAGCGGCGTCACCGCCCTGATGATCGTCAACCTGGACTCCGGCACCGGCAAGGCCGTGCTCGACAAGGCCAAGTCGCAGGGCGTCGCCACCATCGACTACGACCGGCTGACCCTGGGCGGCTCGGCCCAGTACTACGTCAGCTTCGACAACGAGACCGTCGGCAAGCTCCAGGGCGAAGGTCTGGTCAAGTGCCTGACCGACCAGAGCGCCAAGAACCCGGTCGTGGCGTACCTCAACGGCTCCCCCACCGACAACAACGCCACCCTGTTCAAGAACGGCTACGACTCGGTGCTCAAGCCGAAGTTCGACGCCAAGGAATACACCAAGGGCCCGGAGGACGCCGTACCGGCCTGGGACAACGCGCAGGCCGCCACGATCTTCGAGCAGCAGCTCACCAAGGCCAACGGCAAGATCGACGGCGTGCTGGCCGCCAACGACGGTCTCGGCAACGCGGCCATCTCCGTGCTGAAGAAGAACAAGCTCAACGGCAAGGTGCCGGTGACCGGGCAGGACGCCACCCCGGAGGGCCTGCAGAACATCCTCGCCGGCGACCAGTGCATGACTGTCTACAAGGCGGTCCGGGAAGAGGCCAAGGCCGCCTCCGACCTGGCCGTCGCGCTCGCCAAGGGTGAGAAGAAGGAGACCGGCCAGACGGTGAAGGACCCGGAGGGCGGCCGGGACGTCCCCTCGGTGCTGCTCACCCCCAAGGCCATCTACAAGGAGAACGTCAAGGACGTCATCGCCGACGGCTACGTGACCAAGGAAGAGGTCTGCTCCGGGACGTACGCCAAGCTCTGCGCCGACGCCGGCATCAGCTGACCGACTCCGCAGTACCCGCCGGGACGACCATCGCCGCCCGGCACGGGAGCACCCCTCCCGTGCCGGGCGGCGCCCGCCGGACGGGCCCCGACCTCCCTTGAGAAGGAGACCCCCCGTGTCCGCGACCCCCCTGCTGGAAGTACGCGGGATCGACAAGAGCTTCGGTCCCGTCCAGGTGCTCCGCGACGTCGCCCTCACCGTCCACCCGGGCGAGGTGACCGCACTGGTCGGCGACAACGGCGCTGGCAAGTCGACCCTGGTGAAGTGCATCAGCGGCATCCACCCCACCGACGCCGGCGAGTTCCTGTTCAACGGCGAACCGGTGCACATCGGCAACCCGCGCGACGCCGCCGCGCTCGGCATCGAGGTCGTCTACCAGGACCTGGCGCTCTGCGACAACCTCGACATCGTGCAGAACATGTTCCTCGGCCGGGAGAAGCGCAGCGGCATCGTGCTGGACGAACCGACAATGGAACAACTCGCCGCCGAGACGCTGGCCGGGCTCTCCATCCGCACCGTCACCTCGCTCCGCCAACACGTCTCCAGCCTCTCCGGCGGTCAGCGCCAGACCGTGGCCATCGCCAAGGCGGTGCTGTGGAACAGCAGGCTGGTCATCCTCGACGAGCCGACCGCGGCGCTGGGTGTGGCACAGACCGCCCAGGTGCTCGAACTGGTCCGCCGTCTCGCCGACAACGGCCTGGCCGTGGTGCTCATCTCGCACAACATGAACGACGTCTTCGCCGTCTCCGACCGGGTCGCCGCGCTGTACCTCGGCCAGATGGTCGCCCAGGTGAAGACCACCGACATCACCCACGCCCAGGTGGTCGAACTGATCACGGCCGGGCGCTCGGGCGGGCTCGGCCTCGCCACCGACGCGGGCACAGGCGGCAACGGCAACGGCGCACAGCCGGCCGACTCGAACTCAGGAGGCGACCGATGACCACCACCGCCGTGCGGAAGGGCGGCCCCGCGGCCGTCACACCGGCGCCGACCGTCGGGGGCCACGTCCGCAACTACTGGAGCCGGGTACGCGGTGGCGACGTCGGCGCGCTACCGGCCGTGCTGGGCCTGATCGTGCTCTGCACCGTCTTCGCGGTCATGCGGCCGTCGTCGTTCCTGTCGGCCGGCAACTTCGCCAACCTCTTCACCCAGGGCGCGGCGGTCACGCTGATCGCGATGGGTCTGGTCTTCGTGCTGCTGCTCGGCGAGATCGACCTCTCCGCCGGCTTCGCCAGCGGGGTCTGCGCGGCGGTGCTGGCCAATGTGGTCACCGTGCTCGGTTACCCCTGGTGGGTGGCCGTGCTCGCCGCAGTCGCCACCGGTCTGGTCATCGGCACCGGTCTCGGTCTGCTCGTCGCGAAGATCGGAATTCCGTCCTTCGTGGTCACCCTCGCCGGCTTCCTCGCCTTCCAGGGCATCGTCCTGCTGCTCGTGAAGGAGGGAACCAACATCTCCGTCCGGGACGAGGTGCTGGTCGCCATCGCCAACCGCAACCTCAGCCCCGTCCTGGGCTGGGTGCTGGCCGCCCTCGCGGTCGCCGGGTACGGGACGGTGCAGCTGCTGCGGCACCGCAACCGGGTGGCCCGCGGTCTGATCACCGACCCGATCGCGGTGGTGGCGCTCCGGATCGGCGGGCTGGCCGTCATCCTCGGCACGGCGGTGTACGTCCTCAACCTGGAGCGCAGCCGCAACGTACTGATCGTCTCGCTCAAGGGTGTGCCGATCGTGGTGCCGGTCATCGCGGTGCTGCTGATCGTCTGGACCTTCGTGCTCCAACGCACCAGCTACGGCCGGCACATCTACGCCGTGGGCGGCAACCGGGAAGCGGCCCGCCGGGCCGGCATCAACGTCGACCGGATCCGGATCTCGGTGTTCGTGATCTGCTCGTCCATGGCCGCCGTCGGTGGCATCGTGGCGGCCAGCCGGGCCAACTCGGTCGACCCGAACACGGGGGGCAGTAACGTACTGCTCTACGCGGTCGGCGCGGCGGTGATCGGCGGCACGAGCCTCTTCGGCGGCAAGGGCCGCGTCCTCGACGCCGTGCTCGGCGGCGCGGTGGTCGCGGTCATCGAAAACGGAATGGGCCTGATGGGGTACAGCGCGGGAGTCAAGTACGTGGTCACCGGCGTCGTGCTGCTGCTCGCCGCGAGTGTCGACGCCGTCTCCCGCCGCCGCGCGGCGGCCACCGGCACCCGCTGACCGCGGGAGGTAGCACCGCGATGCGCCCGGCACCAAGCCAGGACGAGGTCCGACGGCAGAACCTCGGAGCTCTGCTGCGGCACGTGCACGTCCACGGGGCGACCACACGTGCCGAACTCACCACCACGCTGGGCCTGAACCGCAGCACCATCGGCGCACTCACCGCCGACCTGGCCGGAGTCGGGCTGGTCAGCGAGGAAGCACCGAGGGAGACCGGCCGGGCCGGACGACCGTCGCTGGTCGTCCGGCCCGAGTCGGACCGGGTGTTCGCGTACGCGTACTCCGTTGAGGTGGATCGGCTGCGCGCCGCCCGGATCGGCCTCGGCGGCGCGGTGCTGGACCAACGGGAGCTGGACCGACCGCGCGGCCTGCTCGCCGCGGAGGCGGCGCCGCTGCTGGCCGGCGCGGTCAAGGAGATGCAGCAGGGCGTACCGCCCGACGCGATCTGCGTGGGCGCCGGCGTCGCGGTCTGCGGCATGGTCCGCCGCGACGACGGCCTGGTCCGACTCGGCCCGACCACCGGCTGGGTGGACGAGCCGATCGGCGCGGCGCTCGGCGCCGAACTGGGCATCGACGTGCCCATCACGGTGGGCAACGTGGCCGACGTGGCCGCGTTCGCCGAGCACGCGCGAGGTGTCGCCGCCGGCTGCGACAACGTCATCTACCTGTACGGCGACGTCGGCGTGGGCGCCGGCATCATCGCCGGCGGGCGTCGGCTGACCGGGCACGGCGGGTACGGCGGCGAGGTCGGCCACATGAAGGTGGTCCGCGACGGCATGCCCTGCGAGTGCGGTTCCCGGGGCTGCTGGGAGACCGAGATCGGCGAGCACGGCCTGCTCCGTGCCGCCGGGCGCTCCGACGCCCGGGGCCGGGACGCGCTGCTGGCGGTCTTCGACGCCGCTGACCGGGGCGACGCCCGGGCTCAGACGGCGGTCCGCCAGGCCGGTGACTGGCTCGGTTTCGGGGTGGCCAACCTGGTGAACGTCTTCAACCCCGAGATGGTCATCTTCGGCGGCACCATGCGCGACCTCTACCTCGCCGCGGCAGCCCAGGTCCGCAGCCGGCTCAACTCCAACGCGCTCGGCGCCTGCCTGGAGCACGTCCGGCTGCGCACCCCCAAACTGGGCAAGGACGCGCCCCTGATCGGCGCCGCCGAGCTGGCCTTCGAACGGCTGCTCGCCGACCCCCTCGATGTGGGCTGATCCGCGTACCCTGTCCGGCGTGGATGTCGAGCTGCGCGCCTCCGACGACGACCGCAACCGGGTGGTCGCCGAGCTGCACCGGCACACCACGGCGGGCCGGCTCACCCTGGACGAGTTCTCCGACCGGGTGGGCGCGGTGTGGAGCGCCCGCACCCTCGGTGACCTGGCCGCACTGACCCGCGACCTGCCGGCCCTGGCCGCCGACGCCTCGGCCGGCGGCGACCCCACCGGGCACGGCCGCCGGGAGCTGCTGGTGCTCTTCGCCGTCGCCGCGCTCACCCTGCTGCTGCTCGGCGGCTTCCTCGCCGTCACCCGCTGACCCGCTGCCCCAACCGGTGAACTGATCGGGCGGTCAGTCCGTACCAGTGGACGGACGGGCAGTCGGCACGCGACTGCCCGGTCCAGACGCGTTTCGGTCCGGACCGAGGAGGCACCGCAGACATGGCACCGCTCAGATCCGCCCGTCGCCGGCCGGGCAACCGGACCCACCGGGCGGCGATGCTGCTCATCGCCGTCATCGCGGGGGTCGGTGTCCTGCCCGGCGTGGCCGTCGCCGCACCCGCCGGCGGGCAGCAGCTCAACGCCGCCGACATGACGCTGCTCAACGGGGTGCGGCTGGCCGGGCTGTGGGAGATGCCGGCCGGTCAGATGGCCGCCGAGAAGGGGCAGTCGGCCAAGGTCCGGGAAATCGGCGCGGGCATCGCCAACGAGCACCAGAAGCTCGACCAGCTCGTCGTGGACGCCGCCAACAAGCTGGGCGCGAGCATCCCGTCCGAGCCGACCGCCGAGCAGAAGGGCTGGCTGTCGGAGATGCAGAAGGCCTCCGGCGCCCGGTTCGACCAGATCTTCGTCACCCGGCTCCGGGTGGCCCACGGCAAGATCTTCCCGGTGATCGGCGCGGTGCGGGCGAGCACTCGGGACGCCACCGTCCGCAAGCTCTGCGACGACGCCAACAGCTTCGTGCTGCACCACATGCAGATGTTGGAGAGCACCAATCTGGTCCGCTGGCCGGAGCTGCCGCCGGCGGCTCTGCCCGCCCCCGGCAACGACGGGCTGCTGGCGGCCGCCGCCGCGAACACCGGCCCGCAGGTCGGTGTCAGCAGCACCGTCGTCTGGCTGGTCTTCCTCGCCGCGCTGGGCACCGGCGGGATCGCCACCTACCGGATGCTGCGCCGCAGCTGACCGTCGGTGCTGCACACCTGTGCTGTCCAGGGACGTTGGTCAACCTGGTGATGGGTGGTAGGCCGCCGGTGGCGGTGTGGGGTCGGTGGTGATTGTAGTGATGCAGGAAGGCCGGTAAGGCCTTCCTGCGGGCTTGTTCGCAGCTGTAGAAGCGGGCGATGGCCCAGCCGTCGGTCAGGGTCCGGTGGAACCGTTCGACCTTGCCGTTGGTCTGCGGCCGGTAGGGGCGGGTCTTCTTCGGCGTGATCCCGAGTTCGGCGCAGGCGTCGCGCCAGGCATGCGACTTGTAGGCCGAGCCGTTGTCGGACAGGACGCGTTCGACGGTGACGCCGCGGGCGGCGAACCAGCCGACCGCGTTGCGCAGCACCTCGATAGCCGTGGCGGCTTTCTCATCGTCACGGATCTCGGCGTAGGCGACCCGGGAGTGATCATCGACGACGGTGTGCACGAACGCGGTGCCCATCTGCGGTTCGTAGACGCCGTTACGTGCCCCGGTCCGTCGTGCGGTGGCCTGACGGTTGCGCCCGCCTTGCTGGCGGCCGACGAAACGCCAGCCGCCGCCGTCAGGGATGTTGCCGTACTTGGTGACATCCACATGCAGCATCGCTCCCGGATGCGGGTGCTCGTAGCGGCGGATCGGCTCCCCGGTGACCCGGTCGATGTGGGACAGCCGCTGCAGTCGACACCGGGTCAGCACCGCGTGCACGGTCGAGGCCGGCATGCCCAGACGCCCGCCGATCTGCACGGGTCCCAGGCGTTGCTTCCACCGCAGGTGCACAATCTTGCGCACCACCGGCCCCGTTGTCTTCGCGGGACTGCGGTGCGGCCGCGACGAACGGTCCTGCATGCCCTCGACGCCCTGCTGCCGGTATCGCTGCGCCCACCGGTCCGCGGTGCGCCAGGACACCTCGTAACGACGCGCTGCCGCAGCGACCGGCCAGCCCTCATCCACGATCAGACGCGCCAAGCGCAGACGTGCGCGAGGAGTCAAGGCAGCGTTAGCGTGGGACACGAAGGCCTCCTGGTTGGCGGAGCGGTTCCTCGACAGCTCCACTCCACAACCGGAGGCCTTCACCTACCTACGACATCAGATCGTGTCGTCACACAACCTCGACCAACCTCCCTGGACAGCACACCTAGCTCGTGGCGGGTCGGTCGTCGGGCGCGTCGCTGTGGTGCCAGGAGCGCCACAGCGCCGCGTACGAACCACCGGCCGCCACCAGCTCGTCGTGCGGGCCCAGCTCGGTGATCCGGCCGTCCTCCACCACCGCCACCCGGTCGGCGTCGTGCGCCGAGAAGAGCCGGTGCGCGATGGCGATCACGGTACGGCCGGCGAGCACGGCGGCCAGGGAGCGTTCCAACTCCCGGGCGGCACGCGGGTCGATCAGCGAGGTCGCCTCGTCCAGCACCAGGGTGTGTGGGTCGGCCAGCACCAGCCGGGCCAGCGCCACCTGCTGCGACTGCGCCGGGGAGAGCGGGTGGCCACCGGCGCCGACCACGGTGTCCAGCCCGTCGGGAAGCGCGTCGGCCCAGTCCAGGGCGGCGACCGCGGCGAGCGCCGCCCGCACCTGCGCCGGGTCGGCGCCGGGCCGGACCATGGCCACGTTCTCCCGCAGCGAGCCGATGAAGACGTGGTGCTCCTGGGTGACCAACGCGACGTGCGAGCGCAGCTCGTCCAGCGGCAACTCGTCCAGCCGCCGGCCGTCCACGGTCACCGAGCCGCTGCGCGGGGCGTGCACCCCGGCCAGCAGGCGACCCAGGGTGGACTTGCCGGCGCCGGACGGCCCCACCAT
The DNA here is from genome assembly GCF_053599835.1 of Micromonospora sp. NPDC005163. Taxonomy (NCBI): domain Bacteria; kingdom Bacillati; phylum Actinomycetota; class Actinomycetes; order Micromonosporales; family Micromonosporaceae; genus Micromonospora; species Micromonospora sp. NPDC005163. The sequence continues at coordinate 36,862 of NZ_JBSFYP010000033.1, read as the reverse complement.
GGCCAGCTTCTCCCCCGGCCTCGGGATCAGGGTCACCCCGTGCAGCACGTCCCGCCCGGTCCGGTACGCGTACCGGACGTCGCGAGCGGCGAGCTGCTCGACGCCGCCGTCGACGGACGCGGCGGGGGACGGCGCGGTGCCGGCGGGTCGCGCGTCGGCGGCGGGGCTGTCGCCGGTGCGGGCCACCCCCAGCAGCCGGGCCATCGACGCGCCGCCGACCTGGAGCTCGTCCAGCCAGGACAGCAGCCGGTCGACCGGGTCCACCAGCTGCTGCACGTAGAGGGTGGCCGCGGTGACCTGACCGAGGCTGACCCAGCCCCGCAGGTAGAACCAGCCGCCGATCAGCAGCGTGGCGACCACCGGCACCACGTACCCGATCTCGGCCACCGGGAAGAAGACGGTCCGCAGGTTGAGGGTGTACCGCTCCGCCGCGTACGACCGGCGGACGTCCACGTCGGTGCGGGCCCGGCGGCGCGCCTGCTGCCGCAACGCCTCGGTGGTCCGCGAACCCTCGACGGTCTCGCTGATGCCGTCGGTGATGTCCGAGTAGGCGGCGTTCTCCCGCAGGTAGCCGGCGGGTGCGCGGCGCAGGTACCAGCGGGTGCCGGCCCAGAGCAGCGGCACCGCCAGCAGGCAGGGCAGCGCGAGCAGCGGGCCGATCAACAGCAGCGCGCCGATCACGAACCCGGTGGTGACCACCGCGATCAGAGTCTCGGGCACCGCCAGGCGGACGGTCCGCGACAGCGCGGAGACGTCCCGGGAGGTACGGGTGAGCAGATCGCCGGTGCCGGCCCGCTCGACGGTGGCCAGTGGCAGGTCGAGGATCCGGTCCACGAACTCCTCACGCAGCTCGGCGAGGACCCTCTCACCGAGTCGGGCCGAGGCCAGGTGGGCGAACCGGACCAGCACCGACTGGGCCAGCACGAAACCGCCGATGAGCAGCGCGGCCCGGTCCACGGTGGACTGACCGACACCTCGGGCGATGCCCTCCACGATGTCGCCGAGCAGCCGCGGCGCGGCCAGCCCGGCGGCTGCGGCCAGCGCGTGCAGGCCGAGCGCGGCGGCCAGCGCGCGCGGGTGCCGGCGGACCAGCGTGCGCGCGTACCGGCGGACCTGCCGCGCGTCGGCGACCGGCAGTGCGGTGGCCATCAGTCCTCCTCCCGGCTGACCGTCGCCCGGTAGCGCGGCTCGCCGTCCAGCAGCTCGGCGTGCGTCCCCTCGGCCACCACCTTGCCGTCCTCCACGAAGATCACCCGGTCGGCTCGGCTGAGCACCAGCGGGCTGGTGGTGCAGACCAGGGTGGTCCGGCCGGCGCGCGCGTCACCCAACCGCTGCGCGATGCGCGCCTCGGTGTGCGCGTCGACCGCGCTGGTCGGCTCGACCAGCAGCAACGTCTCCGGGTCGGCGACCAGCGCGCGGGCCAACCGCAGCCGCTGCCGCTGCCCCCCGGAGAACTCCCGGCCACGCTCGGCCACCGCACTGTCCAGCCCGTCGGGCAGCGCCTCGACGATGTCCGTGGCGCTCGCCGCCACCAGCGCCGCGGCGAGTGCCGCGTCGTCGCCCCGGTCGTGCGGGTCCAGCTCCGTGCGGAGCCGGCCGGTGAACAGATGTGCGTCGTTGTCGGCCACCAGGATCCGCGCGCGCACCGTCGCCAGTGCCAGCGACCGCAGCGGTACGCCGTGCAGCGTGGCGTCCGAATCGGTGTACCGGCCGAGCCGGTCCACGATCGTGGCCGCGTCCTCGGGGGCGGTGGCGGCCAGCGCGGTGAACCGGCCGGGGAGCAGCACCACCCCCGAGTCGGGGTCGGCCAGCTCACCCGGCCCGTCCGGCAGCGCCACCGGCTGCGCCGGATCGACCAGCTCCGGGGTGAGTTGCAGCAGCCGGACCACCCGGCGGGCCGACACGTGCCCACGGGTCAGCTTGTCGACCGCCTCGGTGAGGTTGCGCAGCGGGCTGACCAGGAACGCGGTGTAGCCGTAGAAGGCGACCAGCTGCCCGGCGCTGATCTGGTCACGCAGCGCGAACCGGGCGCCCAGCCAGGTCACCAGCACCAGGAAGGCACCGGGCAGCAGCACCTGCGCCGCCTCCAGCAGCGACTCCACCCGCGCCACCCGCAGGCCACGCGTACGCAGCTCCTGCGACCGGGTCCGGTAGCGGGCGGAGAGCACCGGCTCGCCCCCGACGCCGCGCAGCACCCGCAGCCCGGACACGATGTCGCCGGCCCGGGTGGTCAGCGCTCCCTCCGCGTCCCGGTACGCCTGCTGCTGGCGGTGCAGCGGCCGGATGAGCAGCGCCACCACGGCCATCAGCAACGGCACGCCGAGCACCACGACCAGCCCGAGCGGCATCGAGGCGTTCAGCAGGATCACCGCGACGGTGGCGATCGCGACCAGCGAACCGGCGCCCCGGGCGGTGATGTCGATGGCGTGCCCGATCTGGCCGATGTCGGCCGTGCCGATGCTCACCACCTCGCCGGCGGCCACCCGGCGGGGCAGCGCGGCTCCGAGCCGGTTCGCCGCCTCGACCGTCAACTGCACCGTGCGGTATGCCCCGGCCAGCCAGTTGTGCACGGCGCAGCGGTGCCGCAGGATCCCTGCTGCCGCCTGGAGCACGCCCAGCCCGAGCAGCACCAGACCCCAGGTGAGCAGGGCGTCCTCGTCGCGGCGTGCCAACCCGTCGACGGCCCGGCCGACGGCGGCCGGCATCAGCGCCTGCGCCACCATCCACACCACACCGAGCGCGATGCCGGCGGTGAACAGCCGCTTGTGCCGTCCGGCCAACCAGATCAGGTAGCGGGTCGCCGACCGGGCATCGGGTACGCCGGGTTCGCCGGCCGGTGAGAAGCGCATAGCGGCTCGACGCTAGGCGGCGACACTGGCCCGGGCGAATCAATTACCGCCCGAAGGCGCCGAAGGTGCCGCAGCTCACGGCGCGGGCGGGGTCGACGGGTCAGCGGTCGACCTGGGTGAAGTCCCAGGAGTGCGGGGCGCGGGCCACCAGCAGAGCCGGCGGATCCGGTAACGGGCGCGGGTTGCTGCGCCACTTGGAGATGACCACCACCCGGTGGTCGGTGGAGGAGAAGACCTCGCTGGACACGTGCAGCGGGTCGTGCTCCAACTCGGGCAGGGCGGTGTCGCACACCCAGGTGATCAGGTCGGCGACGCCGTACGCCTCGGCGCGCGCCTCCCACATCCGCACGATCATGTCCGTCGCCTCCGTCACACGCTGACCGTGGTCAACGGCAGCGCCGAGTCGGCCGGCAGGTCCAGCCGGCTGGGCGCCACCCCGGCGGCGACCAGGTGCGACCCGAGCGCGGCAACCATCGCCCCGTTGTCGGTGCACAGCTTCGGCCGGGGCACCCGGACCCGGATGCCGTACTTTTCGGCCCGCTGCTCGGCCAGAGCTCGCAGCCGCGAGTTCGCCGCCACGCCCCCGCCGATCACCAGGGTCTCGATTCCGTTCGCCCGGCAGGCGGCGAGCGCCTTGGTGGTCAGCACGTCACACACGGCCTCCTGGAAGGACGCGGCGACATCGGCCACCGGCACGGGCTCGCCGGCGCGCTGCCGCGCCTCGACCCAGCGGGCCACCGCCGTCTTCAGTCCGGAGAACGAGAAGTCGTACCGGTGCGCGGCTAGGTCCTTGGCGGCGGTCAGGCCGCGCGGGAAGGCGATCGCGGCCGCGTCGCCGGCCCGGGCCTCGCGGTCGATGGGCGGTCCACCCGGGAACGGCAGCCCGAGCAGCCGGGCGACCTTGTCGAACGCCTCGCCGGCCGCGTCGTCGATGGTGGCGCCGAGCGGGGTGACGCCCCGGGCCAGGTCGTCGACCAGCAGGAGGGACGAGTGCCCGCCGGACACCAGCAGCGCGATGGCGGGTTCGGGGAGCGGACCGTGCTCCAGGGTGTCCACGGCGACGTGCGCCGCCAGGTGGTTGACGCCGTACACCGGCTTCTCCGCGGCGACCGCGTATCCCTTGGCGGCGGCGACGCCGACGAGCAGCGCGCCGGCCAGCCCGGGGCCGGAGGTGACCGCGATGGCGTCGATGTCGGCCAGGGTGACGCCGGCATCGGCCAGCGCCCGGTCCATGGTCGGCACGATGGCCTCGAGGTGGGCCCGGCTGGCCACCTCGGGCACCACGCCCCCGAACCGGGCGTGCTCCTCGACGCTGGAGGCGAGCGCGTCGGCCAGCAGTGTGTGCCCTCGCACGATGCCGACGCCGGTCTCGTCGCAGGAGGTCTCGATGCCCAGGATCAGCGGTTCGTCAGCCATGGTCGTGTGGTCCGTCCCCGGTCGACTCGGCGACGCGCTGCATGACCAGCGCGTCGGTGTTGCTCGGTTGGTAGTAGCCGCGCCGCACCCCGATCGGCTCGAACCCGTACATCGCGTAGAGCCGCTGGGCCGGAGCGTTGTCGATGGCGACCTCCAGCAGGGTGCTGCGGGCGCCGACCCGGGCCGCCTCGGCGAGCAGTTCCTCCAGCAGGGCACGGCCGACGCCGCGCCGCTGCGCGTCGCGGCGGACCGCGATGTTCTGCACCCACACCTCGTCCGGCGGAGCCCCGGCGAGGCCGGCGTAGCCCAACACCGTGCCGTCGTCGTCGACGGAGACCCGGTAGTGGTGCCCGTTCGCCAGCTCGTTCCAGAACATCGCCGGCGACCACTGCTCGGCACCGAAGAGGTCCGCCTCGATCGGCAGCACCTGGTCGATGTGCCACCAGCGGAACCGGTCCAGCCGCACACTCACGGGAGGACCGGTTTGCGCGCGGTCGCCACCACGGCGTCCGGACGGCGCAGGTAGAGCGGGGTGAGCCGCTCACCGGGTGCGCCGGCCCGGATCCGCTCGGCGGCGAGCAGCGCCAGCACGGTGGCGTCCGGGTAGCGCGGCTCGACCCGGACCGGAAGGCTCAGAGTCTCGGCGTACCGGTGTGCACCGTCACCGACCGCGACCGTCGCTCCCAGTTCCCGGGCGCGGGCGGCGGCCACCGCGGGCGTGGAAACCTCGGGTCCGACGATCCGCTGGCCGGCGCCGTCGTAGACGGCCCAGTAGAGCTCCTTGCGCCGAGCGTCGCTGGCGGCCAGCACCGGCTCGCCGGCTGCCGCCGGGTAGCCGATGCCGTCCAGCGAGCAGACGCCGTACGTCGGGATGTTGAGCGCCTGGCCCATGGTGGCGGCGGTGACCAGACCCACCCGCAGTCCGGTGAACGGCCCCGGCCCGAGCCCCGCGACGATGGCGCCCAGGTCCCGCGGGCGCGCGTCGGCGTCGGCGAGGACCGCGTCGACCTGAGGGGCCAGCAGTTCACCGTGCGCGCGGGCGTCGACCGTGCATCGGTGCGCCCGGGACGCCACACCGTCCGCCGAGACCTCCACCAGCGCTGCGGTCACCGCGGGGGTCGAGCTGTCCACCACGAGTACGAGCACGGTTAGCCAGCCTAGCCGCCCCAGCCCGGCCCACCACCCGGTGGCCCCGGCGAAGGCGCGGGGCTTGGGTCAGGGGGCCGGTCACCCCCCTGAGCGTGATACCTCTCAGGCATATTTATGCCTCACAGGTATCAGGCTCATCAGAGCGAGGCCCGCCGCCCCGAGGCACGTCGTCCTCCTGGGGTCGGCTCCCCACCGGAGCCCCGTGAGTCGACAAGTTGCCTCACCGGTATCGCCGCCGCTTCCCCTGATCCACGATGCCGGGATGTCCTCCACTCGCCTCGTCCCCCTCCTCGGCGCCGTCGTGCGACGGCAACGGCACCTGTGCGAGCTGAGCCAGCGGGAGCTGGCGGACCTGGCCGAGGTCAGCCAGGCAGCCGTCGCCCGGATCGAGCGCGGCGATCGGGCGCCCAGCATCCCGGTGCTGGAGCGACTGCTCGCGGCCATGGACGTGCAGTTGGTTGTCGGGGTCGAACCGCTGGACGCGCACCTCGACGCCCGGATCGACGACCTGGCCGCCCGCCCGATCGCCGAGCGGATCGACGAGCTGGGCCTGCACCGGATGCTGGACCGGCTCACCGACTTCCCACAGGTGATCACCGGAAGCACGGCGGCCCTGCTGCAGGGCGCTCCGGTGCCGGTCGAGGCGCTGGAGATCGCCGTGCGTTGGCAGGACTCGAAACTGTTCACCCGCTGGCTGGAGGCGGCCTACGGCCAGCGGTGGAACGCCCGCTGGGGTGAGTTCGGCGGGGTGTGGTTGGAGCCCGAGGAGCAGGGCGAGCACTTCTGGACGACCCGGTACGGCGAGATCAGGGCCACGATGTGTGACGAACTGCCCGAAACGATCGAGGTACGCCACGGCGGCCGGAGTTACCGGGTCGTGCCGCTGGTAGAGCTGGAGCTGACCGAGCCGCGGGCCGGCGACCTGCTGCGCCGCTACCGGGCCCGGCAGGTCGCCAGCGGGAAGTGACGGTCCCGACCCGTCGGCGGGACCGCGTCAGCCGGCGGTGCGGTCCCAGTCGATGGTGGGCAGGCCGGCGTCGGCCAGCGCCTTGTTGGCCGCGCTGAACGGCCGGCTGCCGAGGAAGCCGCGCGGGTTCATCGGGCTGGGGTGACCGGCCTCCAGCACCACGTGCTGCGGGTTGGTGACCAGCGCGGCCTTCTTGCGGGCATACCCGCCCCAGAGCAGGAAGACCACCCGGTCGGGTGACGCGTCCAACGCTCGAATCGTGGCGTCGGTGAACTCTTCCCAACCGGAGCTGGCGTGCGAGCCCGGAGTGGCCTGACGGACCGTCAGCACCGCGTTGAGCAGCAGCACGCCCTGCGCGGCCCAGCCGTCGAGGTTGCCGCTACGCGGCTTGGGCACGCCCAGGTCCTCGCCCAGCTCCTTGAAGACGTTGCGCAGCGACGGCGGCACCGTCACCCCGTCCCGGACGCTGAAGCTCAACCCGTGCGCCTGCCCGGCCCGGTGGTACGGGTCCTGCCCGAGGATCAGCACCCGGGTGCCCTGCGGCGGGCAGAGCCGGTATGCGGAGAACAGGTCCGCCAACGGCGGGAAGACGGTGTGCGTCGCGTACTCCCGGGCGACGAACTCGGCCAGCGCGGCGGCGCGGGCCGGATCCAGGTGGGGGGTGAGCACGGCACGCCACTGCTCCGGCAGCAGGGCCAGCAGATCCAGGGCGGGGGCGTCGTCGGGCATCGGGAACCTCTCACAGCGCGGGTCGGTCCCCCGCACTCTAGGCATCGGGTACGACAGCGGCCCGGCGGCCTAACCCAGGTCGGCGAGCCGCCGGGACCAGTCGCCACCGACCGGGTCCAGCTCGACGATCCGGGTGTCGTCGTCGCGGCGGTCGATGCGGACCCGCAGGTGCGCGTCCACCAACTGCTCCACCAGCCCCTCGCCCCACTCCACCACGGTCACCGACTCATCGACCGATGCGTCCAGGTCCAGGTCGTCGATCTCGGCGCGCGGGTCCGTGGCGTCACCCAGCCGGTACGCGTCGGCGTGCACCAGGGCCACCCGGCCACCCCGTGCCGGATCGGGCCGGTGCACCCGGGCGATCACGAACGTCGGCGAGGTGACGTCTCCGAGCACCCCGAGCCCGGCGCCGACGCCCTGGGTGAGGGCGGTCTTGCCGGCGCCCAGCGGCCCGGTCAACAGCACCAGGTCACCGGCGCGCAGCAGCCCGGCCAACCGGCGGCCGAACTCCCGGGTGTCCTCGACGGTCGGGAGCTTGACGACGTGACTCACCGTTCCTCCACGCTCTCCAGTGACTCGAGGAACTCCGCCAGCGCGGTGTTGACCTCGTCCGCGTGCTCCAGCATCACCACGTGCCCGCTGTCCTGGATCTTCACGAACTCGGCGTGCGGCAACCGCCGGACGATCTCCTCCGAGTGTGTCACCGGAGTGATCATGTCCTTGTCGCCGACCACCACCAGCACGGGGGTGTCGGCCAGCGCCGCGAGCGCCGGGAAGCGCGAGTGGGTCGCCAGGGTCCGCAGGTAGCGGGTCACCGTGTCGGCCGAAGTCCGGGAGTTCATCATCTCCACGTAGGACACCAGCGCCGGGCTGGGCTTGCGGGTGCCGAAGCCGTACTTGCGGGTCAGCAACCAGGCCACGTTCGAGGTCGACTTGCGGGCTTTGTCGATCACCGGCCCGCCGTACCGGGTGGCGTTGCTGACCATGAACAGCACCGGGCCGCCGACCCGGCCGAGCAGCGCCGGCGCGACCAGCTTGGTCTCCGCGATCAGCCCGCCCGAGGTGGCCATCAGCACCGTACCCACCACCCGGTCACCGAACAGCTCCGGGAACAACTCGGCGAACGCCATGATGGTCATGCCGCCCATCGAGTGACCGACCAGCACCAGGGGCCCCTCGGGCGCGGTCCGGTCGATCACTCGGCGCAGCGTCTGGCCGAGCGCGGCGAGGTCGTACTCGCCGCTCTCCAGCCGGCCGGACCGACCGTGACCGGGCTGGTCGTACGTCACGATCCGGTAGTCGCCGCGCGCGGCGAGCATCTGGCGCTGGAAGTGGAACGTGCCCATGTCCAGGCAGAAGCCGTGCACCAGCACCACCGTCGGGTGCCCGGGCACCGGCCGGGTCGGCTCGACCACCTCGACGTGGATGTCGGTGCCGTCCGGCAGCTCCAGCCGGAACGCGTCGTCGTACCGCTGCTCGCCGAACGTCTCGTGCGCGTAGCGGTCCGTCGGGTCGGCCTTGAGCCGGCGGACCAGCGTGCGCTCGGTCGCGACGCCGGCCGCCAGGCCGGCCGCGGCCACTCCGACCGCGGCGCCGACCAGCCCGGCGACCCGGCCGGCAGCGGTCCGCGGTCGTGGAATGCGGTACGGGCTCATGGCCGCTCACCGTCATAGACCCGGGGCACCCGGGTGCTGCCGAACCGGGTGACGATCTCGTAGTTGATCGTGCCGACGGCCTCGGCCCAGTCGTCGGCGGTCGGCTCGCCGTCGGCGCCGCTGCCGAACAGCGTGGCGATGTCGCCGTCGGCCACCGGGTCGTCGCCGCAGTCCAGCACGAACTGGTCCATGCAGACCCGCCCGGAGATGGTCCGCCGCGCGCCGGCGAGCTGCACCGGCCCACTGTTGGACGCGTGCCGGGGCACTCCGTCGGCGTACCCGAGCGGCACCACGGCCAGGTTCGCGTCGCTCGCCGTGGTGTAGGTGTGCCCGTAGGAGACGCCGGTGCCGGACGGCACCCGCTTGGTGAGCATCACGCGGGCCCGGGCGGTCATCGCGGGCCGCAGCCCGTACGTCTCGCCAGCCACCGGGGAGAGCCCGTAGACGGCCAGCCCCGGGCGGACCAGGTCGAAGTGGGTGTCCGGCCGGGTCAGGGTGGCCGCCGAGTTGGCCAGGTGCCGCCAGCGCGGGCGCAGCCCGGCCCGCTCCACCATCGCCAGCCCCTCGTGGAAGACGGCCAACTGCCGGTCCGTGGTCGGGTGGCCGGGCATGTCCGCGTACACGAAGTGGCTCCACACACCGACCACCTCGACCAGGCCGTCGGCCTGCGCCTTGGCGGCGGCGTCGAGCAGCGCCGGCCAGTCGGCGACGGTCGCCCCACCCCGGGACAACCCGGTGTCGATCTTCAGGTGCAGCCGGGCCGGGCGCTCGGCACGCCGACTCGCCTCGATCATCTCGTCCAGTTGCGCCAGGCTGGCCGCCGCCAGGTCCACCCCCGCGCTGACGCCCTCGTGCAGCGGCAGGCCGGGCGCGAGCAGCCAAGCCAGCACCGGCACGGCCACACCGGCCCGACGCAGGGTGAGCGCCTCGTCGAGGGTGCAGACACCGAGCCAGTCCGCACCGGCGTCGATCGCCGCCCGGGCGGCCGGGACCATGCCGTGGCCGTACCCGTCGGCCTTCACCACCGCCATCAGCTCGGCGTTGGTGCCGGACCGGAGTCGACTCACGTTCTCACGGATCGCGTCAAGATCGACGCGTACCTCGGCCTGCCACATGAGCCCAGCCTACTTTCCGCCGTGATCACCGCGGGCGGCGACGCACGTCCCGAGTCATCGATCCGGTCATCCCGGCCGCAACGCCGCGATCAGCCCAGCCGGGCAACGACCGGACGCAGCGCGGTGGCCACGTCGGGCGCGGTCACCGGCCCGCCTCGGGCCGCCTCCCGGCCGGCCAGCCCGTGCAGGTACGCGGCCGAGGCCGCCGCCCGGTCCGCGGGCACACCGCCGGCCAGCAGCGAGCCGAGCAGCCCGGCCAGCACGTCGCCGGTGCCGCCGGTGGCCAGAACCGGGGTGCCGGTGGGGTTGACGTACGCCCGACCGTCCGGCGTGCCGATCACCGTGCGGTCCCCCTTGAGCAGCACCACCGCGTTCATCCAGGCGGACAGCCGCAGCGCCGCGGCGACCCGGTCCGCGCCGGGCTCCTCCCCGCAGAGCCGGGCGAACTCCCGGTCGTGCGGGGTGATCACGATCGGGGCGTCCCGGCCGCGCAGCCGGTCGGCGAGCGAACCGTCGACCAGCAGGGTCAGCGCGTCGGCGTCGAGCACCACGGGCACCGGCGCGGCCAGCACGGCGCGCAGCTCGGCCGCCGCGTCCTCCCCCGTGCCCAGCCCGGAGCCGCAGACCCAGGCCTGCACCCGGCCCGCGTCGGCGACCCGGCCGGTGGCGATCACCGAGGGATGCTGGTGCAGCACCTCGGCCCGGGCGCCGCCGGCGTAGCGGACCATGCCGGTAGGCCCGGCCAGTGCCCCGCCGACGGAGAGCACCGCTGCCCCCGGGTACGTCTCCGAGCCGGTCGCCAGGCCGACCACGCCCCGGCTGTACTTCTCCGATGCCGGGCCCAGCCTCGGCCACCAGTCAACCAGGTCGGACCACTCGGTGACCCGCAGCGCCGGGGTGCCCCGCAGCCACGGCCGCAGCCCGATGTCGACCAGTTCCACCTGACCGGCCAGCGGGGCTGCCGGCCCGACCACCAGGGCGGGCTTCAGCGCGCCGAAGGTGACCGTCACGTCGGCGCGGACCGCGGTGGGCCGGCCGGACGCGGACAACGGCACGTGCCCGGTGTCCACCGCCACTCCGCTCGGCACGTCCACCGCCAGCACCGTGGCCCGGCCGCCGTCCCGCCCGCGCAGCTCACCGAGACCCTGGACCACCTCGTCCGCGTTCGTCCGCAGCCCGCCGGTGCCACCGATGCCGACGATGCCGTCCAGCACCAGGTCGACCGGGCCGGTCGGGTGGTCCACCAACCGGCCGCCCGCGGCCCGCAGCGCGGCCAGCCCAGCGGCGTGCGCCCGCCCGGGAGTGAGCAGTAGGGCGGACACGGTGACGCCCCGACGGGCCAGCCGCTCCCCGGCGTACAGGGCGTCGCCACCGTTGTCGCCGGAGCCGACCAGCAGCAGCACCTGCCCGCCGTACACCCCGCCCCGCTCCGCGAGCAGCAGCGCGGCCCGACGGGCCAGACCGGCGGCGGCCCGCTGCATCAGCGTGCCCTCGGGCAGCGTGCCCATCAGCCCCGCCTCGGCCGCCCGTACGTCGGCCACCCGCCACACCGATCTCATGCCACCGCCCCATTCCGCTTGCGGGCGGCCGGAACGGCCCACCCGGCCGACGTCACCGTTCCGCGACCACCATCGCCGACGCGATCCCGCCGTCGTGCGACAGCGAGAGATGCCAGCGGTCGACCCCGCGCTCCACGGCCGCCGCCGCCACCGTGCCGGAGACCGTCAGCCAGGGACGGCCGTCCGGGTCGGACACGATCTCGCAGTCGTGCCAGCTCAGATTGGCCGGCGCGCCGAGCGCCTTGGCGACGGCCTCCTTGGCGGCGAAGCGGGCGGCGAGCGACTCCGGCGAGCGTGGATTGCCGGAGCGCGTGTACCGCTCGGCCTCGGTGAAGAGCCGGTCGGCGAGCAGCGGCGTCCGCGCCAGGGACCGGGCGAACCGGTCGACCAGGACGACGTCGATGCCGACCGCGACGATCACCAACCCACCCTACCGGCGTCGGAGGCCGCAGATTAGCCGTCGGCCAGGCGGTGGGCAACGCCTGTGGACAGGTCGGGGTACGGCCGCCAACGGCCGTCCACAGGGCACTTCGGGGTGTACGTGTCCCGCCTACCGTCGACACGTCGATGCCGATCGCACGCGGGGGTGTGGGATGACAGAGGAGCCGTTGACGGTCCGACCGGAGCTGTTGCGAGGGGTGGCCCGAGCGCTGGACGACGACGCGTACCGGCTGGCGCACGGGCTGGTCGGGGTGCCCGGGCTGGTGGTGTCCGCGCCCGACTGGCCGACCGGCGCGGCGCTGGTCGGGCTGGAGTCGGCGGTGCACGGGTGGCTGGGCCGACTCGGCGGCCTGGTGGCGGTGACCGGCGGAGCGGTCCGGACGGCGGTGGAGTCCTACCGGGCGGTGGACGACCGGGCCGCCCGCCGGCTCACCGCGCTACCCCGGTGACCGCGCCGACTCGCCCGCGTGCGGACGGCGGGCCGGCGGGGGCCCGGGGACGCGGCGCGGCGGATCGCGACGACCCGTCGGCGCCCGCGGTCGGCTACGCCCAGCTCTGGGCCGCCGATCCGGGGCCGTGGCAGGCCGCCGGAGCCGCGTGGGCCGGGCTGACCGCGCTGGTCGAGAGGCGGGCCGGCGAGCTGAGCACGGACGCGAGGGCGTTGCGCGTCGCCTGGTCGGGCCGGGCGGCGACGGCGGCCGACGGTCGGCTCGCGGGGCTGCGCGGCGAGCTGACCTCGATCGCACCCGCGCTGATCGAGGCCGATCAGGTGCTCGCCGAGTTCGCCGGTCGGCTCACGGTGGCGAAGGGCCGGCTGGCCGCGGCGGTGGCCCTGGCAGACGGAGCGGGGCTGCTGATCGACCGGGACGGGCGGGTAGGCGCGGATCCGGCCCGGTCGCGATCACCCGGTGAGCGGGACGGGCCGGCGGCCGCCCGGGTGGCGGCGGCGCTACGGGCGGCGCTGGAGCTGGCCGGGGCGGCGGACCGGGCCGCGACCGCCCGGCTGGGCGAACTCGTCACGGCGGCTCTCGACGGCTGGCAGGCACCGCCGCCGCCCGGCCGGCCCGCGCCGGGTGCCACCCCGGTCGACGTCCGGGCGTGGTGGGCGGGGCTGACCCCGGCGCAGCGCCGGTGGCTGGTGGGGCACGAGCCGACGCTCGTCGGGCGGCTCGACGGCCTGCCGGTGGCAGCCCGCGACCAGGCCAACCGGCTGCTGCTCGACGCCCGGCGGGAGGAGCTGGTCGCCGAGCGGCGGCGGCTGCTGTCCCGCGTCCCGCCCGGGCCGGTCGGCGCACTGCGGCTGCGCCGGGTCGACGCGCGCCTGGCCGGGCTGGAGGCGCTCGCCGACCGGCTGGGCGAGCCGCGAGCCCCGCGGGCCTACCTGCTCCGGCTGGACCCGGCCGGCGAGGGACGGGTGGTGGTCTCGCTCGGCGACCCGGACCAGGCCGACCGGGTGGTGACCTACGTGCCGGGGATGACCGCCGGCCTCGACGACGCGCCGGGCGAACTGGCCCGGGTGGCGCGTGTGCAGGGCCGGTGCGCCACGCTCGACCCGGGCGAGCAGACCGCCGGGGTGCTCTGGCTGGACTACGACGCCCCGGACTTCCTGCACGAGGCGGCCACGGCCGGCCAGGCGCGGGACGCCGGTCCGGCGTTGCACCGCTTCCAGGAGGGGCTGCGGGCCAGCCACGAGGGGCCGCCGGCCCGGCAGACCGTGCTCGGGCACAGCTACGGGTCGCTGGTGGTGGGCATGGCCGCCCGGGACCACGGGCTGGCCGCCGACGCGCTGGTCTTCGTCGGCTCACCGGGGGTCGGCGCCGCGCAGGCCGCCGAGTTGGGCGTGCCGCCCGGGCAGGTCTGGGCGAGCAGCGCCCCGGACGACGTGATCCGGCTGACCCGGCCCCCGGCCGACCTGGCCCGGCAGGTGCTGCTCGGCACGTCACCGCTGGCGGCCGCGCTCAACCTGGCCGGGCAGGGCGAGCACGAGCTGTGGTTCGGCCGGGATCCGGCCGGAGCGGGCTTCGGTGGGCGCACCTTCCCCAGCGGGCGGCACGGTCACGTGGGCTACTGGGATCCGGCCAACCCGGCGCTGGACGGCATGGCCCGCATCGTCCTGGGCCGCTGACGGGCCAGGTCAGGCACGACGGAGGCCCCGGTCGCCGCGTGGTGCGACGTCCGGGGCCCGGGTCGGTGGTCAGGCTCGGTTACTCGACGGTGACGGACTTGGCCAGGTTGCGGGGCTGGTCCACGTCGTGCCCCCGGGCCGCGGCGATCTCGGCGGCGAGCACCTGGAGCGGCACGGTGGTGACCAGCGGGGCGAGCAGGGTCGGCGTACGCGGCACGTAGATCAGGTGATCGGCGTACCGGACGACGGCCTCGTCGCCCTCCTCCGCGATCACGATGGTCCGGGCGCCGCGCGCCCGCACCTCCTGGATGTTGGAGACGACCTTGTCGTGCAGCATGCCCCGGCCGACCGGCGAGGGCACCACGCAGATCACCGGCGTGCCCTTGTCGATCAGGGCGATCGGGCCGTGCTTCAGCTCGCCGGCGGCGAAGCCCTCGGCGTGCATGTACGCCAGCTCCTTGAGCTTGAGCGCGCCCTCCAGGGCCACCGGGTAGCCGACGTGCCGGCCGATGAACAGCACGGTGGGCTCGGACTTCAGCTCCCGGGCCAGCTCGCGCACGGGCTCGATCCGGTCCAGCAGCTCGCGCAGCTTGCCGGGCATCTCCTGCAACTGCGCGACCACCGCGCCCACCTCGTCGGCGAACTTGATCCCGCGTACCTGGGCCAGGTGCAGGCCGATCAGGTAGCACGCGACGAGCTGGGTGAGGAACGCCTTCGTGGAGGCGACGGCGATCTCCGGCCCGCCGTGGGTGTAGAGCACCGCGTCGGACTCGCGGGGAATGGTCGAGCCGTTCGTATTGCAGATCGCCAGCACCCGGGCCTTCTGCTCCTTGGCGTGGCGCAGCGCCATCAGGGTGTCCATCGTCTCGCCGGACTGCGAGATCACCACGATCAGCGTGGACCGGTCGAGCACCGGGTCGCGGTACCGGAACTCGCTGGCCAGTTCCACCTCGCACGGGATCCGCGTCCAGTGCTCGATGGCGTACTTGGCGACCAGGCCGGAGTGGTACGCCGTGCCGCAGGCCACGATGAAGATCTTGTCGACGTCGCGCAGGTCCTGGTCGCTGAGGCGGACCTCGTCGAGGGCGATCTCACCGGTCTCGGTGAGCCGGCCGAGCAGCGTGTCGGCGATGGCCTGCGGCTGCTCCTCGATCTCCTTGAGCATGAACCAGTCGTAGCCGCCCTTCTCCGCGGCCGACGAGTCCCAGTCGATGTGGAAGTCCTTGCCGGTGGCGGGCTGGCCCTCGAAGTCGGTGATCTCGATGCTGTCGCCGGTGATCAGGACGATCTGGTCCTGGCCCAGCTCCACCGCGTCCCGCGTGTGCTCGATGAACGCGGCCACGTCACTGGCCAGGTAGTTCTCCCCGTCGCCCCGGCCGACGACGAGCGGCGAGTTGCGCCGGGCGCCGACGACCGCGCCGGGCACCGCGGCGTCCACCGCGAGCAGGGTGAAGGCGCCCTCCAGCCGCTGGCAGACCACCCGCATGCCGGCGGCGAGCAGCTGCGGGCTGTCGGGCTGGCCGGCGGCGCGCAGGTCGGCCAGCGCGGCGGAGAGCAGGTGGGCGGCGCACTCGGTGTCGGTGTCGCTGGTGAACTGGACGCCGTCGGCCTCAAGCTCGGCGCGCAGCTTGGCGAAGTTTTCGATGATGCCGTTGTGGATCACCGCGACCCGGCCGTCGGGGGCGAGGTGCGGGTGGGCGTTGCGGTCGGTCGGGCCGCCGTGGGTGGCCCAGCGGGTGTGCCCGATGCCGGTGGTGCCGTCACCGATGCCGATCGGGCTGGCCGCGCAGGAGGTCGGGTCGTCGGCGGCCCGCTCGGAGAGCACCTTCTCCAGGTTGGCCAGCTTGCCGGCCTTCTTCTCGATCAGCAGCTGGTCGTCGCAGACGATGGCGACGCCCGCCGAGTCGTAGCCGCGGTATTCCAGCCGCCGCAGCCCGTCCAGCACGATGCCGAGTGCGGGGCGTGCGCCCGCGTAACCCACGATTCCACACATGGCCCGCAGCCTAACCCAGTTTCGCTCACGATGGTTGCTCGAAAGTCGGCTAAACAATCACTGAATCTGAGCGATCGGTGGCTGGTGGGTAACAACGGGACGAGCCACCCCGGTCCGCTCGGGGCGTGCCCGGCGCGACGGGGTTGCGAGGCTTTCCCGGGTACGAAAGTCTCTCGGCGGGTGCGGCGGGTCCTCTCCGCGGCTCGCTCGACCCATACCCACTCCCGCCCGGAGCAGCCATGTCCGACGCGCCCCCGCCCGACCCGTCCCCGACGCCGCCCTCGGATCCGTCTCCCGGCGGCTCGGCGGCACCGGAACCATCGGCCGCCCCGGGTGGCGGCCTCCCACCGGACCCCACCGCACCGCACTCGTGGACCCCGTCGGCACCGCTGCCAGCGCCGGACCCACTGGCTCCGGGGCAACCATGGGCGCCACCGTCACCGTGGACGCCAACCTCACCGACCCCGTCGTGGGCACCGCCCCCGCCCACCCCGCCATGGACGCCCGATCCGTCCGCCGCGCCGTGGACGCCCGCACCCCCCACCCCGCCATGGACGTCCACGCCGCAGCCGCCCGCGGACTGGCCGCCGAGCGCCGGCCAGCCGACACCCCAGGGATGGCCGGTGCCGGGCTATCCGCCGCCCTACACCCACCCCGGGCACCCACCGGCCAGCAGCGCCTCCACGGGCACCGGTCGGGTCGTCGGGATCGTGATCGCGATCGTCGTGACGCTGGTGCTGGCCGTCTGCGGCTGCGCCTGCGGGGCCGGCCTGCTGCTCGAAGCGTCCACCCCGGATCCGATCGCCGGAGAGCCGTACGTCGTTCCCGACGACGGCCGGACCACGCCCACGGCCGAGCCGCCCACCGCCGGACCAACGGCCGTCGCGCCCACCCCCACCAAGAAGCCGATCACACGCCCCACCTCCGGGCCGGCCCCGGTGACGGTGGTCTACGAGGTCACCGGAGCGGGCGAGGCCGACATCTCGTACTACGACGCCGAGAGCGACCTCATCCACGTCGACGACGTGAAGCTGCCGTGGCGCACCACCATCCGAACCAACGGCCGGAGCCGGGTGATGGTGGAAGCCACCTGGCCCGACATCGAATATCAAGGACCTCTCGACTGCACGGTCACGGTCACCGGCACCGGCAAGCCGGTCGTCGACAAGACCCGCGGTTACTGGCGGACCACCTGCACGGCGGAGTGAGGCTCTCGCTTGATCGACACGGGATCAGCGATACCGCGGTATCGGGATGCCGCTGACACCCCGATATCAACGATCTCGAGTCGATCATGTTTCGAAACGGATTGTTGAGGCTGGGGTTCGGCCCGCGGGTGCCCGTAGGCTGGCGCAGGTGACGACGAGCACCGATGTCGACCCGCTGGTGGCCCGGATGCGGCCGTTCGGCACGACGATCTTCGCCGAGATGTCCGCCCTCGCCGTACGGACCGGGGCGGTCAACCTCGGCCAGGGCTTCCCGGACACCGACGGCCCACCGGAGATGCTGGCCGCCGCGGCCGAGGCGCTGCGCGGCGGGCAGAACCAGTACCCGCCCGGGCCGGGGATCCCCGCCCTGCGCGCGGCGGTCGCGGCCCACCAGCGGCGGTTCCACAACCTGGCGTACGACCCGGACGGCGAGATCGTGATCACCGCGGGCGCGACCGAGGCGATCGCGGCCAGCATCCTCGCCTTGTGCGAGCCGGGCGACGAGGTGGTCTGCTTCGAGCCGTACTACGACTCGTACGCCGCCTCGATCGCGCTGGCCGGCGCGGTCCGGCGGCCGGTCACCCTGCGCCCCGCGGCCGATGGTCGGTACGCCTTCGACCCGGCCGAGCTGCGCGCGGCGTTCGGCCCACGCACCCGGTTGGTGCTGCTCAACTCGCCGCACAACCCCACCGGCAAGGTCTTCACCCGGGCCGAGCTGGCACTGGTCGCGGAGCTGTGCCAGGAGTACGGCGCGTACGCGGTCACCGACGAGGTGTACGAGCACCTGGTCTTCACCGACGCGTCGAGCCCGCACGTGCCGCTGGCCAGCCTGCCCGGGATGCGGGAGCGGACTTTGCGCATCTCCTCGGCCGGCAAGACGTTCTCGTGCACCGGCTGGAAGGTCGGGTGGGTGAGTGGTCCGGCGGCGCTCGTCTCGGCGGTGCTGCGGGTGAAGCAGTTCCTCACCTTCGTCAACGCCGCCCCGCTGCAACCCGCGGTCGCCGTGGCGCTGGCCCTGCCCGACGACTACTACACCGGCTTCCGGGACGGGCTCCAGCAGCGCCGTGACCAGCTCGTCGGCGGCCTCACCGACGCCGGGTTCGAGGTGCTGGTGCCGGAGGGCACGTACTTCGTCACCGCGGACGTCACCGCCCTCGGCGGTCGGGACGGGGTGGAGTTCTGCCGTTCGCTGCCGGAGCGCTGCGGCGTGGTGGCCGTGCCCACCCAGGTCTTCTACGACGACCAGGAGGCCGGCCGGCGGCTGGTCCGGTTCGCCTTCTGCAAGCGCCCGGAGGTGCTGACCGAGGCGGTCACCCGGCTGCGCGGGCTGCACTGACCGGTGGGGTCAGCCGGCCGCGCGGGCCGGTCCGGCGTCGTCCGCCTGCGGGGGCGGCGAGGCGTCGACGGCGGACGCCGTGATCTCCGACGGTGTGACCGCCAGGGTGGCGAGCAGCGCGCCGCTGTCGGCCAGCAGCACCGCCTCGGCATCATCGACGAAGGCGAGGTCGGCCTCAACGTGCCGGCTCGCCGCGGCGAGCAGCAGCCCGACCACCGGGTCGCCGGCCCTGCGGCGCAGCCCGTCGAGGTTGCGCAGCTCGCGGAGCAGGTGCCCGCGTTGGTTGCTCAGCACGGTGCGGACGGTGTGCGCGGAACCCGATCGGGCGGCAGCGGTGACCTTGAGGAAGAAGTCGTCCCGGAAGCCGCCACTGCGCGGGCTCGGCTCGTTGAGCCATCGGTCGAGTTCGGCCCGGCCATCGGGAGTGATCTGGTAGACCACCCGGTCGGGTTTGACCTGCTGGGCCTGCCGCTCGGCGACCACCAGGCTGTCCCGGGAGAGCCGGTCGAGGATCTGGTAGAGGTGGCCGATGTTGAGCGGCCCCCACTGTGGACCCGTGGCGGCCTCGAAGGCGCCTTTCAGCTCGTAGCCGTAGCTCGGGCCGCGTGCGAGCAGTGCCAGGACCGCGTGCTGGATCGCCACCGTCTCCTCCGATTCCACTGGCCGACCGGACCAGGTCTTGCATTGTGACAATGTAACGCGCAGAGTGTGAGGTGGCACACGGGGAGGCGCGACATGCTGGGGTTCATCTGGGGGCAGCTACGCGGCCGTGCTGGGCGGTCGGTGGCGCTGCTGGCGGGGGTGCTGGTGGCGACCACCGGCTTCGTCGTCCTGACCGGCGCCACCACCACCTCCCGCCTCGACGTCACCGGCGCGGTGGAGCGCAACACCCGAGCCGCCTACGACATCCTGGTCCGGCCCAAGGGGGCGCGCACACCGCTCGAGGCCGAACGCGGGCTGGTCCGCCCAAACTACCTCTCCGGCCTCTTCGGCGGCATCACCCCCGCGCAGTACGAGCAGGTGAAGGGGCTCGCCGGCATCGACGTCGCCGCGCCGATCGCCATGCTGGGCTATTCGACCTCGACGGTGCCGGTCCGATTCGACGTGACCAGCGCGGTCGACCCCTCGCTGGAGCAGCAGGTCATCCGGCTCAACCCCACCTTCACCGCCGAGCGAGGGCTCTCCACCGCCCCCAGCAGCCCGCGCTACGTGTACGTGACCAAGCGCCCGCTGCTCTACCCCGAGTGGGGCGGCGACGTGAACGATTCGTCGTCTCCGTACTCGGACGGCAAGACGTACAAGTACGACGACTATTGCGGGCAGGTCCCACGGGAGGTGTTCCCCGGTGGACGCAGCGAACCGATCTGCGACCCGCGCCTGACCGTGCGGACGGCGAACGGTGGGCTGACCTCCGAACGGGAGGACTGGAGCGTCGACACCGTCCGGCTCCTGCCCGACGGGCGCTTCGAGGCGAACCGCTGGTTCCCCGGCCGCGCCGAACGCGTCGTCACCGACCAACTGGTGGTCACCTACCGGGTGACGGTGCCGTTCCTGCTGGCGGCGGTCGACCCCGACGCGGAGCAGCGCCTCGTCGGCCTGGACGACGCGGTGACCGAGGGTCGCTCGCTCCGGCTCGACGACACGGCCACCGAGACCTCTCCCGGGCCCAATGTGACCGAGCGGTCGGTCCCGGTGTTGAGCACCAGCCGTCCCTACCTCGACGTCACCGTGCGGTCCGCCCTCACCCGGCTGCCGCAGGCGCGACCCGCGGGGCTGCCGATCGACGAGCTGGAGCGGACGCTGGGCAGCGCCACCGGGCTCGGGGTCGGGACCGAGGAGTACGCGCTGACCGACGGGTACCGCGACCTGCTCGCCGAGGGGATCTCCAAGACCGGCTGCTGCACGGGTGATTTACAGACGATCATTCAGGCGGGCGCACCGGAGTACGAGCGGCTCCCCGACGGCACTCTCCGCGCTGTCGTGCGACCACCGTTCGATCACGCGCTCTACGGCGGCGAGAACGATCTCAACTTCCGCTCCCGTCCGTGGCTGGCCGACGACAACGGCTTCCGCCCGGTGACTGCGCTTCCTCAGCCGCCGTCGGGCGCGCACCTCCAGGTCCGGCTCTGGCGGACCGTCGGCATCTTCGATCCGGAGAAGGTGAGCGGGTTCAGCGACCTGTCCCGGGTGCCACTGGAGACCTACGAGCCGCCACGCACCGACGGCGCCGACGAACGCAGCCGCCAGGCGCTGGGCGGTCGGCCGCTGGAGCCGAGCGGAAACCCGGCGGGCTACCTCTCCTCGCCGCCGCTGATGCTCACCAGCCTGACTGCGGTGCCGAAGCTGCTGGCGGACGACGCCACCCCCACCCGAACAGCGCCGATCAGCGCGATCCGGGTCCGGGTCGCCGGCGTCGACGGCTACACCGACCGGTCCGCCGAGCGGGTCCGGCTCATCGCCGAGCGGATCGCCGACACGACCGGGCTGGACGTCGATCTCACCTTCGGCTCGTCTCCCGCCCCGCAGACCGTGGAGCTGCCGGCGGGCTCGTTCGGCCGGCCCGAGCTGCGGCTCACCGAGCCGTGGTCCGCCCTCGGGGTGGCGTCGGTCATCACCAAGGCCGTCGACCGCAAGAGCCTCGTGCTGTTCGGGCTGGTGCTGGTGGTCTGCGGGCTGTTCCTCGGCAACGCCGTGTCCGCCGCCGTCCGGGACCGGCGCCGCGAGCTGGCGGTGCTCGCCTGCCTGGGCTGGTCAGCCCGTCGGATCGCGGCGCTGGTCCTCGGCGAGGTGGCCGCGCTGGGGCTGGCCGCCGGCCTGCTCGCCCTGGGGTTGGCGTTCCCCCTGGCCGCCGCGCTGGACATCGGGATCGGTTGGCGTCAGGCGGTGCTCGCCGTACCGGTGGCTCTGCTGCTGGCGCTGGTGGCGGGCCTGGTCCCGGCGCTGCGGGCCGCGGGCGCCCACCCGGCCGCCGCCCTGCGACCGCTGGTGGCCCCGGCCCGCTGGGTACGTCGGCCCCGCGGCCTGTTCGGGCTGGCGCTGTCCAATGTGGTCCGCACGCCCGGGCGCACCCTGCTCGGGGCGGGCGCGCTGGCCATCGGGCTGGCCGCGCTCACCCTGGTCAGCGCCGCCGCCTACGCCTTCCGCGGCGCGATCGTCGGCAGCCTGCTCGGTGACACCGTCTCGCTGAACGTGCGGGGCGCGGACACCCTGGCCGCGGTCGTCACCGTCCTGCTCGGCGCGGGCGCCGTCGCCGACGTGCTGTACCTGAACGTCCGGGACCGCGCCGCGGAGTTGTCCACCCTGCGCGCGGTCGGCTGGACGGACGCCGCGCTGGGCCGCCTCGTGGGCTACGAAGGGCTCCTCATCGGCGCGCTCGGGGCGGTGGCCGGCGCCGGGCTGGGGCTCGCCGGGGCCGCCTGGTTGGTCGGTGGCCTGCCGAGCGCCCTGGTCCTGGTCGCCGCCGCGGTGGCGCTCGTCGGGGTGCTGGTCACCTGTCTCGCGGCGCTCGTGCCGGCCGCGTTGCTGCGCCGGCTCCCGACCGCACGGCTACTCGCAGAGGAGTGACGATGGAGGCAACGACGGGCAGCACGGTCCGGACCCTCGGGCTGACCCGGCAGTTCCGCACCGGAGCCGAGCGGCTGACCGCGGTCGACGACGTCTCGCTGGAGATCACGGCCGGGTCGGTCGTGGCACTGACCGGTCCCAGCGGCTCCGGCAAGTCGACCCTGCTGCACCTGATCGGCGCCATCGAGCAGGCCGACAGCGGCACCATCACGGTCGACGACGTGGAGATCACGGCGCTGCGCCGCACCGCGCTGGCCCGGTACCGGCAGCGGGTGGGGTTCGTCTTCCAGCGCTACCGCCTGCTGCCCGCGTTGACCGTGCTGGACAACGTGATCACCCCGGTGCTGCCGCAACGCGGCCGGGCCGACCACGCGACCCGGGCCCGTGAGCTGCTCGACGCGGTCGGCCTCGCGGGACGGGAGCGGGCGATGCCGGCGCAGCTGTCCGGTGGCGAGCAGCAGCGGGTCGCCATCGCTCGGGCGCTGATGGGCGCGCCCGGGCTGCTGCTGGCCGACGAGCCCACCGGCAACCTCGACTCGACCACCAGCGCCCAGATCCTCGACCTGCTGCTCGACCTGCGGGAGCGGCACGGCATGACGATCCTGCTGGCCACCCACGAACGGTCGATCGCGGCCCGCTGCGACCGGTTGGTCCGGCTCGGTGACGGCAGCATGGTCGAGGACCTCGACCTCACCGACGGCGAGGACCCCGCCGACACGTACGAGCGGGCGGCTCAACTGCGGTGGTGAGGCCGCCGGGTGGCGGCCTCAGCCGACCGGGCTGGCGGTGCGGACCTGCTCCGCGATCCGCTCGGCGACGGAGCGGGCGGTCTGCTCGGTGGCCGCCTCGACCATCACCCGGACCAGCAGCTCGGTGCCCGACGGGCGCAGCAGCACCCGACCGGTCTCGCCCAGCTCCGCCTCGGCCCGCTCGACCTCGGCGCGTA
This sequence comes from Micromonospora sp. NPDC005163, assembly GCF_053599835.1. Classification (NCBI taxonomy): domain Bacteria; kingdom Bacillati; phylum Actinomycetota; class Actinomycetes; order Micromonosporales; family Micromonosporaceae; genus Micromonospora; species Micromonospora sp. NPDC005163. Next base: position 13,810 of record NZ_JBSFYP010000033.1, on the reverse strand, counting down.
CGGCCGGCGCGGCGGCGCCGACGGTGCGGTCGCCGACCGGCACGTTGATCAGCACCTGGGGCAGCTTGGTGACGACCGAGGCCAACTCGGCCAGGGATCGGCCGGTGTCCGCCATCCGGGCCATCAGGTGCAGGCCGGTGAGCACTCCGTCGCCGGTGGTGGCGTGCGCGGGCATGACGATGTGGCCGCTCTGCTCACCGCCGAGCGCCAGCCCGGAGGCGCGCAGCTCCTCCAGCACGTACCGGTCGCCGACCTTCGTCTCGATGAGCCGGATGCCCTCGGCGGACATCGCCAGCCGCAGCCCGAGGTTGCTCATCACGGTGGCCACCAGGGTGTCCTGGGTGAGCGTGCCGGCGTCCCGCATGGCGAGCGCGAGGATGGCCATCACCTGGTCGCCGTCGACCTCGTCGCCGTCGGCGGTGACCGCCACGCAGCGGTCGGCGTCGCCGTCGTGGGCGATGCCCAGGTGGGCGCCGTGCTCGACGACGGCCTCTCGCAGCGCCTCGATGTGGTTCGAGCCGCAGTCGTCGTTGATGTTCAGCCCGTCCGGCTCGGCGTGGATCGCCACGACCTCCGCGCCGGCCTCCCGGTAGGCGACCGGGGCGACCTCGGCGGCGGCGCCGTTGGCGCAGTCGACCACGACCTTGATCCCGTCGAGCCGGTGCGGCACGGTGCCGACCAGGTGCTGGACGTAGTGGTCGGCGCCGTCGAGCAGGTCGTGCACCCGGCCGACACCGGCGCCGATCGGCCGGTCCCAGGCGGTGGTGGCGTTCGTCTCGACGGCCGCCTCGATCTGCATCTCGATCTCGTCGGGCAGCTTGTGCCCGCCGGCGGCGAAGAGCTTGATGCCGTTGTCCGGCATCGGGTTGTGTGACGCGGAGAGCATCACCCCGAGGTCGGCCTTGGCCTCCGCGGTGAGGAACGCGACCGCCGGAGTGGGCAGCACGCCGACCCGCACCACGTTGGCGCCGGCGCTGGTCAGCCCGGCCACCACGGCCGCTTCCAGCATCTCGCCGCTGGCCCGGGTGTCCCGGCCGACCACGGCGAGCGGCGGATGGCTGCGGTCCGTCTCGGCGAGAGTGTGCGCGGCGGCCACCGCGAGCGCGAGCGCCAACTCCGGGGTGAGATCCGCGTTTGCCCGCCCGCGTACGCCGTCCGTGCCGAACAACCGACCCATACCCGCCAACTTCCGATGAGCACTGCCAATGAGGAGAAAGCGGAACGGCCGGCCCACCTCCCCGTTCGAGGGGAGGCGGACCGGCCGTCCGTCAGAAGTACAAGGCGCTGGCGAAGATCAGCGCTTCGAGTACTGGGGAGCCTTACGGGCCTTCTTGAGGCCGTACTTCTTGCTCTCCTTGACCCGGGCGTCCCGGGTGAGGAAGCCGGCCTTCTTCAGGGCCGGGCGGTCGTCCGGCTCGTTGATGATCAGCGCGCGGGCAATGCCCAGCCGGAGCGCACCGGCCTGCCCGGTGGTGCCGCCGCCACGCAGGTTGGCGATGACGTCGAACTGCTCGAGCTTCTCGGCGGTGACCAGCGGGTCCTTGATGAGCTGCTGGTGCACCTTGCTCGGGAAGTAGGCCTCGAGGTCCTGGCCGTTGCAGGTGATCTTGCCGGTGCCCGGGACGATACGGACCCGGACGATGGCCTCCTTGCGGCGGCCCACGGTCTGGATCGGCCGGTCACCACGAGGCGCGCGGGCGACGGGCGCCGGCGCCTCGGTGGCCTCGGGGGCTTCCGGGGCAACCTCGGTCTCGGTGATGTCGGTCATGCTGCTTCCTTCGCCCGCGCTCACTGCGCGATCTGCTTGATCTCGAACGGCACCGGCTGCTGCGCGAGGTGCGGGTGCTCGGCACCGGCGTAGACCTTCAGCTTCTTGATCAGCTGACGGCCGAGCTTGTTGTGCGGGAGCATCCCCTTCACGGCGAGCTCGATGGCCCGCTCGGGGCGCTTGGTCAGCAGCTCCTCGTAGCCGATCTGCTTCAGACCACCCGGGTAACCGGAGTGGCGGTAGGCGATCTTGGTCTGGCGCTTGTTGCCGGTCAGCGCAACCTTGCCCGCGTTCACGATGACGACAAAGTCGCCCGTGTCGACGTGCGGCGCGAAAGTCGGCTTGTGCTTACCACGCAGCAACGTGGCGGCGTGGGTGGCCAGGCGGCCCAGCACGACATCAGAGGCGTCGATGACGTGCCACTGACGCTCGATCTCACCCGGCTTCGGGCTGTACGTACGCACAGGTCTACCTTGTCTCGTCGTCGGTCTGGGGTCGCGCGCCGAGGTGACCAGATCTTGCAGGCCGGACCAGCGCGCACGAACGACCAAGCGTACCTGATAGGGCACGCCTCTGGATGTCGTACAACAGCAGGCAACGATACCCGGCGCCCCATCAGCAGGTCAAAACGGGGGTACGGTCGCGCGTGCCGACACGGCCCATCATGGCACAGCTCACACGCCGGCCAGTCGGGCCGCCCCCCGCCGACGGTAGACGAGCCAGGTCACCGCGACGCAGAACGCGTACCAGGTGATGAACGCGAGGTAGGCGGCGTCGGCCGTGCCGGTGGTGCGGAACGACTGGCGGAACGCGACGTTGACCAGCAGTCCGCCGGAGGCGCCCACGGCTCCCGCGATGCCGATCAGCGCGCCGGTCATCCGGCGGGCCCAGCGGGCGGCGGCCACCGGATCGCACCGGCCGTCGGCCACCGCGCCCGCCGCCCGGGCCCGGAAGATCGCCGGGATCATCTTGTACGTGGAGCCGTTGCCGACGCCGGAGAAGACGAACAGGGCGAGGAAACCCACCAGGTAGAGCACGAACGACCGCTCCCGGGCCGCGTACAGGACGGTTCCGGCGCCGGCCGCCATCGCCACGAAGTTCCAGAAGGTCACCCGGGCTCCGCCCAGCCGGTCGGCGAGGTGCCCGCCCAGCGGCCGGATCAGCGAGCCGACCAACGGGCCGAGGAAGGTCAGCCCGGCGGCGTCGACCGGGGTGGGGAAGCGTTCGGCGAACTGGAGCTGGAGCACCTGGCCGAAGGCGAAGCCGAACCCGATGAACGACCCGAAGGTGCCGACGTAGAGCACCGACATGATCCAGGTGTGCGGGTCGCGGGCCGCCTCGCGCAGCGCGCCGGGCTCGTTCCGGGCCCCGGGGACGGTGTCCAGCCACCGGGCTGCCGCCAGCGCGGCCAGCACGATCAGCGGTAGGTAGACCGCCGGCACCAGCCGGGGGTACGCGGCCCCGGCGGTGGCCAGCACCGTCAGCCCGACCAGTTGCACCGCGGGTACGCCCAGGTTGCCGCCACCGGCGTTGAGCCCGAGGGCCCGGCCCTTGAGCCGCTGCGGATAGAACAGGTTGATGTTCGCCATCGAGGAGGCGAAGTTGCCGCCGCCGACCCCGGTCAGACAGGCCAGCACCATCAGGGTCGGGTACGAGACGCCCGGCTCCAGCAGCACCGCCATCGGCACGGCGGGCACCAGCAGTAGCAGCGCGCTGACGATGGTCCACCGTCGTCCGCCGAAGCGGGCCACCGCCAGCGTGTACGGCAGCCTCAGCACCGCGCCCAGCGCGGCTGGCACCGCGGTGAGCAGGAACTTGCCGGCCGGGTCGATGCCGTACTCGGGGCCGAGGAAGAGCACGGTCACCGACCAGAGGCTCCACACCGAGAAGCCGACGTGCTCGGCGAAGATCGAGACCCAGAGGTTGCGCCGGGCGATCGGCGCGCCCGTCGTACGCCAGAAGTCGGGGTCCTCGGGCCGCCAGTCGGCGAGCTCGTGCCGGCGCCCGGCGGCGGCGGGTGGGGCGGTTGTGCTGGTGAGCGTGCTCACTGCGGCTCCTCCTCGTCGGTGTGACCAGGGGGAACGCTAGGAACGCCGGGTTACCGGGCAGTGCCCGTCGCGGGTCGGCGCGGAAACGAGGGCCGCACCGCAGGCCGGCGGCGACGGTGAGACCCGCCCGGCGACGGCCGGACGGGTAGCGGCGGTGGTCAGAGCTCCTGGAGGATGCGCAGCGCGCGGCCGACCCGGAGCATGGTGTCGGTGTCGGCGACATCCACGCATTCGGTGAACCACTTCTTCATCGGCGAGGAGAGCCGGTCGGGCATCACCACGTACCGGCCCATCGACACGGCGAGCGGGGAGTCCCGCAGCAGCGACTCCTCGACCACCTCGACGACGATCACGATGGGCACGTCGGTGGAGTTGTAGACGTCCGAGCTGATCACGAGTCCGAGGCGTTCCCGGGCGCCCTCGATGCGCCAGACCTCACCCCTACGCAGCACGCGGCCGGCCGCGGAAGAGCAGGTCGTCGACCATGCCCACCTCGCGCGCGTCGGCGAGGGCGGCGGATTCCAGATCCAGGCCAGCGCGGTTCACCGCGGCGGCGTGTGCGGTGAAGACCTCACGCAGCGCCTTCTCCCGGGCGGCCTGGTCCATCCACGCGGAGAGCGACAGGCCCTCGCGCTTGGCGAACCGTCGGGCCTCCTCGATCGTCTCGTCTGTGAACGACAGGGTCACCTTGGCAGTCATGCCGGTGAGACTACCCATCGGTATGACCGTCAGTCATCCTCGCGACCGGGCAGGTCACCATTGGCGTCGAAACGTACATTCCGGCGTTGGTCGGACCGCGTCAGCGCCCGGCGCCGGTCGCCCGACCGCCGAACACCGCGAAGCGCCATTCCTTGAAGTAGCAGTCGACATCGACCAGGCCGGCCTCGGTGAGCCACCGGCACTGGTCGGCGACGGTCGCCGGTCGGTCGTGCCGCATCCGCTCCCGGGCGGCGGCGATCTCCTCGGAGGGCGAGCCCAGCTCGGTGATCCGCTCGGTCCACACCTCGTCGTAGCGCCGGTCCAGAGTCGGGGTCGGGCCGGCCACCTGCTCGGCGTTGACGAACACCCCGCCGGGCACCAGCGCGGCGGCGGCCCGCCGGTAGAGGGCACGTTTGCCGGTGTCGGCCAGGTGGTGGATCGCCAGCGCGCTGACCACCGCGTCGTACCGGCCTGTCGGCAGCGGGTCGGCCAGGTCGGCCCGGACCGTCCGGTGCGGCACGGACCGGACGTGCAGCTGGTCGGCGGCGCGGGCGAGCATCGCCGGCGCGGCGTCCACCAGGGTCAGCCGCACCCCCGGTACCGCGGCGGCGAGCAGCAACGAGAGCAGGCCGGTGCCCGCGCCCAGGTCCAGCACCTCCGGGGTACGCCCGGCCGCCTGCGCGGCCCGCAGCGGGGGCGCGGCCACCTGCACCGCCGTGCCGTAGAAGGAGTCGAAGCAGGGGACCAACCGTCGGCGTGCCGCGTCGTAGCTGCCCGCCACCGCGTCGAAGGCGTCCGCCACGCTCATCGCGCCCTCCCAATTATCGAGACAGGTTTCTCATATTCTAGGCCGAGGGCGTCGCCCCGCCATCGCGTCCCCTGCCTCGGTGCGGTGTGAGCCCCACTTGACAGGACCGAAACAGAAGGGACCCGGACCGGAAACCGCCCGACGGCACGCTTTGCCGACATGACAGACGGTGCACGGTCGGCAACTCCACCGGGGTTCCCGCCCCGCGAGGTTGCCACGCACTGCCCGTACTGCGCGCTCCAGTGCGGCATGCTGCTGCGCGAGGAGCCCGACGGGGTGACGGTGCTCCCCCGGCAGTTCCCCACCAACCGGGGCGGGCTGTGCCAGAAGGGCTGGACCGCCGCCGAGCTGCTCGACCACCCCGAACGACTGACCACCCCGTTGCTGCGCGACCCGGCCAGCGGCGAGCTGCGCCCGGCCAGCTGGGACGCCGCGCTGAAACGGATCGTCACCGGCATCCGCGCCGTCCAGGCCGAGTCCGGCCGGGACGCGGTCGCCGTGTTCGGCGGCGGCGGACTGACCAACGAGAAGGCCTACGCGCTGGGGAAGTTCGCCCGGGTCGCGCTGCGCACCCGGCACATCGACTACAACGGACGGTTCTGCATGTCCTCGGCGGCTGCCGCCGGCCTACGTGCCTTCGGCGTCGACCGCGGGCTGCCGTTCCCCCTCGCCGACCTGGGCCGGGCCGACACGTTGCTGCTGGTCGGCGCCAACCCGGCGGAGACCATGCCGCCGCTGGTCCGCTGGCTGACCGAGCAGCGCCGCAACGGCGGCCGGCTGATCGTGGTCGACCCACGGGCCACCGCCACCGCACGCCAGGCCGACCTGCACCTGCAACCGCTGCCCGGCACCGACCTGGCGGTGGCCAACGCGCTGCTGCACATCGCGCTCACCGAGGGCTGGGTCGACCGGGCGTACGTCGGGGAGCGGACCACCGGCTTCGCGGCGGTCCGGCGCAGCGTGGCGGCCTGGTGGCCGGCCCGCGCGGAACAGCTCTCCGGCGTGCCGGTGGCCGACCTGGAGGCGACCGCCCGGGCTCTGGGCACCGCCGGACGGGCGATCATCCTCACCGCGCGCGGCGCCGAACAGCACGCCAAGGGCGTGGACACCGTCACCGCGTACGTCAACCTCGCACTCGCCCTCGGGCTACCCGGCCGCCCCGGCTCCGGGTACGGCTGCCTGACCGGCCAGGGCAACGGCCAGGGTGGACGGGAGCACGGGCAGAAGGCCGACCAGTTGCCCGGTTACCGGCGCATCGACGACCCGGCCGCACGGGAGCACGTCGCCGGGGTCTGGGGCGTACCGGCCGACGAGCTGCCCGGCCCGGGCGTGCCGGCGTACCAACTGCTCGACTCGCTCGGCACCCCGGGCGGGCCACGGGCGCTGCTGGTGCTCGGCTCCAACCCGGTGGTGTCCGCACCCCGGGCGGCCCACGTCGAACGCCGACTGCGGGAGCTCGATCTGCTGGTCGTGGCCGACCTGCTGCTGTCCGAGACGGCCGCGCTGGCCGACGTGGTGCTGCCCACCGCGCAGTGGGCCGAGGAGGACGGCACCATGACCAACCTGGAGGGCCGGGTGCTGCGCCGACGGGCGCTCCGCCCTCCCCCGCCGGGCGTCCGTACCGATCTGGCCATCCTCGCCGACCTGGCGGCCCGGTTGGCCGCCGCCGAGCCGACAGAGGTGCCGACCGGCGCCGCGGTGGCCCGGTTCCCGACCGACCCGGCCGCCGTCTTCGCGGAGCTGCGGCGGGCCTCCGCCGGTGGGCCGGCCGACTACGCCGGGATCAGCTGGTCCCGGATCGACGCCGCCGACGGTGTCTTCTGGCCCTGCCCCACCGAGGACGGGCCGGACACGCCACGACTCTTCACCGACCGGTTCGCCACCCCGGACGGGCGGGCCCGGTTCCATCCGGTGGACCACCGTCCCGCCGCCGAGCCGGTCTGCGACGAGTACCCGCTGCACTTCACCACCGGCCGGGTGCTCGCCCAGTACCAGTCCGGCACCCAGACCCGCCGGGTGGACGCGCTGCGTCTGGCCGCACCGGACGCCTTCGTCGAGCTGCACCCCGACCTGGCCGCCCGGCTCGGCATCGGCGACGGTGAGCCGGTACGGGTCACCTCCCGGCGGGGCGAGCTGCGGGCGCCGGCCCGGCTCAGCCCGACCATCCGGCCGGACACCGTCTTCGCGCCGTTCCACTGGCCGGGCCCCGCCCGGGCCAACTCGGTCACCAACGACGCGGTGGACCCGATCTCCGGCATGCCCGAGTTCAAGATCTGCGCCGTGCGGGTGGAGAGGGCATGACCGAGCGCGTGGTGGTCGTCGGCAACGGGATGGCGGGCGCACGGCTCGCCGCCGAGCTGCACGCCCGCGCCGGCGACCGGAAGGTCACCGTGCTCGGGGCGGAACCGCACCGGGCGTACAACCGGATCATGCTCTCCGCGCTGCTGGCCGGCCGGATCGGCGAGCAGGACGTGGAGCTGGCCGAGGCCGCCAGGCACAGCAGCGACCTGCGCACCGGCGTGCCGGTGACCGGCATCGACCGGGCCGGCCGGACGGTCCACACCGCCGACGGCGACCGGATCGGCTACGACCACCTGGTGCTGGCCACCGGAAGCCGGGCGATGGTGCCGCCGCTGCCCGGCCTGACCGGGGAGCTGCCGCGCCGGGTGGCGCCGTTCCGCACCCTGGACGACTGCCGGCGGATCCTCCGGGTGGCCGGCGGCGCGCGCAGCGCGCTGGTCCTGGGCGGCGGACTGCTCGGCCTGGAGGCCGCCCGCGGGCTGGCCACCCGGGGGCTGGCGACCACCGTGGTCCACCCCACCGGGCACCTGATGGAACGGCAGCTCGACCCGATGGCCGGCGGCGTGCTCGCCGACACGCTCACCGGCCTGGGCGTCACCATCCAGCTGGCCGTGCCGGCGACCGGCGTGGCCGCGGACTCGACCGGCGTCCGCCTCGACCTGGCCGACGGCCGGTCGCTCCACGCCGACCTGTTGGTGCTCTCCTGCGGGGTACGCCCCGACACCACGCTCGCCGCCGACGCCGGCCTGGACGTGCGTCGCGGCGTGGTCGTGGACGACCGGCTGCGCACCAGCGACCGGCGGATCTCCGCGATCGGCGACTGCGCCGAGCACGACGACACACTCACCGGGCTGGTCGCCCCCGCCTGGGCCCAGGCACGGGTGCTGGCCCAGGTGCTCAGCGGTGCCGAGCCGCTGGCCCGGTACCGGCCCCGGCCGGCGGTGACCCGGCTCAAGGCGGCCGGTGTCGACCTGGCCGCGATGGGCGACGCCACCGGCGGTGGTCCGGGTGAGGAACTGACCTTCAGCGACCCGACCCGGGGCACGTACGCCCGGCTGCGGATCCGCGACGAGCGGCTGACCGGCGCGATCCTGATCGGCGACAACCCGACGATCGGCACCGTGATCCAGCTCTTCGACCGGGGTCAGCCGGTCCCGGCCGACCGGCGGTCACTGCTGCTGGGCCGGGCCTCGGGCAGCGCCGGCGCGGCACCGGCCGCGTCCCCGGCGCTGATGCCGGACGCGGCCACGGTCTGCCAGTGCAACACCGTGACCAAGGGCGCCCTGGTGAGCTGCTGGCGCTCCGGCGCCCGGAGCGTCGACGCCGTGCTGGCGGCGACCCGGGCCGGAACCGGCTGCGGCGGCTGTCGGGACGCCGTCGCCGGCATCGTCGACTGGCTTTCCCAGGCGGACTCCGTGGAGGTGACACGATGAACGACGGCGATCTGGTCGTCATCGGCAACGGCATGGTCGGGCAGCGCTTCGTGGACGCGCTGCGGGCCCGCGACCCGCGCGGGCGCTGGCGGGTGACGGTGCTCGCCGAGGAGAGCCGACCCGCGTACGACCGGGTGCGACTCTCGGCCTTCTTCGACGGGGTGGACGCGGACGCGTTGAACCTGCACACCCCGCACGACGGGGTGCGGCTACGCCTGGGCGAGCCGGCCACCGCGATCGACCGCGAGCGGCGGGTGGTCAGCACGGCCACCGGCGAACACCGGTACGACGCGCTGGTGCTGGCCACCGGGTCGTACCCGTTCGTGCCGCCGGTGCCCGGCGCGGACCTGCCCGGGGTCTTCGTCTACCGCACCCTCGACGACCTGGTGGCGATCCGGACGTACGCGCGGGGCCGGCGGGCCGGCGCGGTGATCGGCGGCGGGCTGCTGGGGCTGGAGGCGGCGAACGCCCTGCGGCTGCTCGGCCTGAGCACCGACGTGGTCGAGTTCGCACCCCGGCTGATGCCGGTGCAGGTGGACCCGGCCGGCGGCGCGATGCTCCGCCGCTACGTCGAGGAGCTGGGCGTGCGGACCCACCTCGGGGTGGCCACCACCGCGATCCGGCCCGGTCCGGACGGCGCGGTCGCCGCGCTGGACCTCTCCGACGGCCGCACGGTGGAGGCCGAACTGGTGGTGGTGGCCGCCGGCATCCGGCCCCGGGACGAACTGGCCCGGGCCGCCGGCCTGCCGCTGGGTCCGCGCGGCGGGGTGCTGGTCGACGCGACCTGCCGCAGCGCCGACGAGCGGATCTGGGCGGTCGGCGAGTGCGCGGCGGTCGACGGCACCTGCCACGGGCTGGTCGCCCCGGGGTACGCCACGGCCGAGGTGGTGGTCGACCGGCTCCTCGGCGGTGCGGCGACCTTCCCGGGCGCGGACACCGCCACCAGGCTGAAACTGCTCGGCGTCGACGTGGCCTCGTTCGGCGACGCGCACGGCGTGACCCCGGGCTGCCTGGATGTCACGTTCACCGACCCGGCCACCCGGGTCTACGCCAAGCTGGTCCTCTCCGACGACGCGCGCACCCTGCTCGGTGGTGTGCTGGTCGGTGACGCCAGCGCGTACCCGACGCTGCGGGCCAGCGTCGGTGGCCCGTTGCCGGCCGCTCCGCTGGCGCTGCTCGCGCCGGACGGCGGCGCGGACGCCGGCGCGCTGCCCGCCGCCACCCAGGTCTGCTCCTGCAACGCGGTGACCCGGGGCGACGTGGACGCCGCCATCGCCGGTGGATGCGCGGACGTGTCGGCACTGAAGGCGTGCACCAGGGCCGGCACCAGCTGCGGCTCCTGCGTGCCGATGCTGAAGCAGCTCCTGGACGCGGCCGGCGTGGCGCAGTCCACCGCGCTCTGCGAGCACTTCGACGCCAGCCGGCGCGAGCTGTTCGAGATCGTCCGGGTACGCCGCATCCGCACCTTCTCCCGGCTGGTCGCCGAACACGGCCGGGGACGCGGCTGCGACATTTGCAAGCCCGTGGTGGCGTCGATCCTCGCCTCGCTGGGCGCGGGGCACGTGCTCGACGGCGAGCAGGCGTCGCTACAGGACACCAACGACCACTTCCTGGCCAACCTGCAACGCGACGGCAGTTACTCCGTCGTGCCGCGGATCCCCGGCGGGGAGATCACCCCGGAGAAGCTGATCGTCATCGGCGAGGTGGCCCGGGACTTCCGCCTCTACACGAAGATCACCGGTGGTCAGCGGATCGACCTGTTGGGAGCCCGGGTGGAGCAGCTGCCGCAGATCTGGCGGCGGCTGGTGGATGCCGGCTTCGAGTCCGGCCACGCGTACGGCAAGGCGCTGCGCACGGTGAAGTCCTGTGTCGGCGAGACCTGGTGCCGGTACGGGGTGCAGGACTCGGTGGGGCTCGCCGTCGCGCTGGAGCTGCGCTACCGGGGGCTACGCGCCCCGCACAAGATCAAGTCGGCGGTCTCCGGCTGCGCCCGGGAGTGCGCCGAGGCGCGCGGCAAGGACTTCGGCGTGATCGCCACCGAGACCGGCTGGAACCTGTACGTCGGCGGCAACGGCGGTTTCCGGCCCCGGCACGCCGACCTGTTCGCCTCCGACCTGTCCACCGAAGCGCTGATCTCGCTGATCGACAGGTTCCTGATGTATTACATCCGCACCGCCGAGCGGCTGCAACGCACCGCCGCCTGGATCGAGGCGATGGACGGCGGCCTCGACCATCTGCGGTCGGTCATCGTCGACGACTCGCTGGGGCTCTGCGCCGACCTCGACGCGGCGATGGCCCGGCACGTCGCGTCGTACTCCGACGAGTGGCGGGACGTGCTGAACGACCCGGAGCGGCTGCGCCGGTTCACCTCCTTCGTCAACGCGCCGGACGTACCCGACCCGTCGATCACCTTCGCGCTGGAGCGCGGCCAGCCGGTGCCGGCGGGCGGTGGTCCGCCGCCCGCCACCCCGGGCGACGACCGTCGGGAACGGGAACCGGCCGACACCGGCCGGCGGCGGCAGCCCGTGGCACTGGGCCTGCCGGAGGTACGGCGATGAGCGGGACCGCCACCCTGACCTGGACCCGGATCTGCCGGCTCGACCGGCTGGAGCCCGACCGCGGCGTCGCCGCCCTGGTCGACGGCGTGCAGGTGGCACTCTTCCGGACCACGGACGGGCTGTTCGCCATCGACAACCACGATCCGGTCACCGGCGCGTACGTGCTGTCCCGGGGCATCGTGGGCAGCCGCGGCGCGGCGCCGACGGTTGCCTCGCCGCTGCACAAGCAGGTGTACGACCTGCGCACCGGTCGCTGCCTCGACCTGCCCGGGGTGGCCGTGGCCCGGCACGACGTGCGCTGCCGGGACGGGCTGGTCGAGGTGCGGCTGCGACAGGAGGCCTGATGCGGGAGGAACTGGCCGGCTTCACCATCGGGGTGACCGCCGACCGGCGGCGCGACGAGTTGGCCGCGCTGCTCGAACGCCGAGGTGCCCGGGTGGTCCTCGCCCCGGCTCTGCGCATCGTGCCGCTGTCCGACGACACCAAGCTGCGCGAGGCGACCCGCGCCTGCCTGGACCGGCCGCCGGACATCCTGATGGCCAACACCGGCATCGGCATGCGCGGGTGGCTGGAGGCTGCCGAGGGCTGGGGGCTGGCCGAGCCACTGCGCTCGGTGCTCGCCAGGTCGTACGTGGTGGCCCGAGGCCCCAAGGCACGCGGCGCGATCCGCGCCGCCGGGCTGCACGACCAGTGGTCGCCCGCCTCGGAGAGCTGCGACGAGGTCGTCGACCACCTGCGGCGGCGCGGGGTGGCCGGGCAGGTGATCGCCATGCAGCTGCACGGCGAGCGGCAGCCGGACTGCACGCTCGCGCTGGAGGCCGCCGGGGCCACGGTGATCGAGGTGCCGGTCTACCGCTGGGCACCGCCGACCGACCCGGCGCCGCTGCACCGGCTGGTCGACCTGATCGCCGGCCGGCTGGTGGACGCGGTGACGTTCACCTCGGCACCGGCGGCCGAGGCGCTGCTGCGGACGGCCGGCGACCGTACCGACGCCGTGCTGTCCGCGTTCCGTGGCGACGTGCTGGCCAGCTGCGTCGGCGCGGTGACCGCCGAGCCGCTGCTACGGCTCGGGGTGCCGGTCAGCGCGCCGGGCCGGGCCCGGCTGGGCGCGCTGGTACGGACCATCGTCGACGAGCTGCCCCGCCGGACGACGACGTTCAAGGCCGGTGGGCACCTGCTCACCCTGCGCGGACACGCCGCGATGATCGACGGCGAGCTGCGCCCGCTCGCCCCCGCCCCGATGGCGGTGCTGCGTGCGCTGGCCCAGTCCCCCGGCCGGGTGCTGTCCCGTACCGCGCTCCTGCGAACCCTGCCCCGGGGCGCGGACGAGCACGCGGTGGAGATGGCCGTGGCCAGGCTCCGGGCCGGCCTGCACGCCCCCCGCGTGGTGCAGACCGTGGTCAAGCGCGGCTACCGGCTCCGGGTCGACTGACGCCTCGCGACCGGCCGGCGTGTGCCGGCCGGCCGCCCCGGGTCAGCCGACCGGCGTGGCGAATCCCCGGCCGTGCTCGGCCTCGAGCCGGAGCATGGCGTGCTCGACCACCGTCACCAGCACCTGCTTGACCGACTCCCGGTGCCGGGCGTCGGTCATCACCAGTGGCACCTGCGGCGAGATGGCCAGCGCCTCGCGGACCTCCTCCAGCTCGTACTGGGGAGCGTCGTCGAACCGGTTCAGCGCCACCACGTACGGCAGGTTGCGGTTCTCGAAGTAGTCCAGGGGCGCGAAGGCGTCCGTGATCCGGCGGGTGTCCACCAACACGGCCGCACCCACCGCACCCCGGATGATCTCGTCCCACATGAACCAGAACCGGGTCTGGCCGGGGGTGCCGAAGAGGTACAGAATCAGGTCCTGCGCCATGGTGATACGGCCGAAGTCCATGGCGACCGTGGTGGTCTCCTTGCCCGGCACCTTGGACGGATCGTCGATGCCGACACCGGCCGCGGTCATCACCGCCTCCGTCGTCAGCGGTGTGATCTCGGAGATCGACCCGACCAGCGTCGTCTTACCGACGCCGAAGCCGCCCGCGACGACGATCTTCGCGGAGACGATTCCCCGGCTCGGCCGTCCCCCGGCGGGGTCATAGCCTGCGAAGTCCACTTAGAGCGTCCGCCAGTAGGTCATCGGATGCGAGGGCTGCGGGGTCGGGTGTCCCACCGGTAGTGCTTCCACGCCCGCACGATGATGCTACGGATGG
>NZ_JBSFYP010000032.1:0-76885 GCF_053599835.1 Micromonospora sp. NPDC005163 | reverse complement strand
CACGCTCACGCAGCTCGTCGGGGTACTTCTTCGGTGCGGGCATCGCTGGTGTTCCTCCCAGGTTTCGATGTCTCCATCAAACCCGGTGCGGAACATCGTGCGAACGACCGCCAGCCGCTGCGCAAGTCAGGCGGCGCTGGGCAGGAGGAGGGATCGCAGCGCGATCGCCCGGGACTCGATGAGCTGCATGCGCAGTTGCCATTCCGCGGTTGCCGTCCAGTCTGCCTGTGCGGTGATCTGGTCCGGGTGCTTCCGGTACAGCAACCCTGGTTCGTCGATGAAGTACCCGTCGGCAACTACCGAAGCCGCGAGCAGTAGGCCGGTGTCTTCGCCGCCGGGTAGGGCCATCCAGCCACCGAGCGCAAGCGAAAGTTCCCGTCGGATGCAAAGCGTTGCTGGGTGCACGGGTAGTCGATAGCCGTTGTCGTGAAAGTAGGAAAGCACCTCGGCCCGGTCGAGTCTGCCTCCCGCCGGGTCGGCATGCTGCCAACTGACCGTTGACCCGTCAGGCATCAGGTCAAGGACGCTCGATGTTGTCCACCCAATGTCAGGGCGAGAGCTGAGAACCTCGATCTCGCGTGCGAGTGCGCCGGGTGTGAGCTGGTCATCGGCATCTAGGACCCGCAGTAGTGAGCCCTGGCTCCGCGCCATCGCCATGTTGCGGGCGACTCCGGGGCCGCCGGCTTTGCCGGTCGCGCCCAGGACGCGCGAGTCTTGGGGTAGAACGGCTTCGACATCGCCGGTGCGGCCATCCTCCTGCACCAGCCATTCCCAGGTCCACCCGTCGGGCATCTCCTGTGCCCGCAGTGACTCGTAGGAGTCCGCAAGGTAGGGGATGCTCGGGCCGTGGACCGGGGTGACTACGGAGATCAGTTTTCTCACTCCGACCACCTCGCCAGTTTCGTTGTGTAGACGAACTCAGTTCGATCACCTGGCAGGACGACGTTCGACACCTCGACCACGCAGTCGCTCGTGTCGATAGATATCTTCCGGAGGATCAGCACTGAGACCCCCGGCGGCAGCCGCAACGCCTCAGCTTCCTCTGGCCCCGGAGGTCGCGCAGTGATCTCGTCAACGATCCGATCTAGCTCGATCCCGATGCTGAGAAGCTGGTTCTGCGTTCCGCCCGGCCACGGCTCGTTGTGAGCATCAAGCAGCGCTGGATTCTCGGCAACGACGTCGTACACCATGTATGAAGTGTTCAGGCTCAGTGGCGCGTTCTCTCGTCGTGAACCTGTTCGGTAGACGCGCTCAAGCATCTTGGCACCGACCGGGACGCTGAATAGTCGGCCCAGCTCGACGGTCGCGGGAACTGTTCGGTACTCCGCCGAGAACTCAAGGTCCTGCATGGTCAGTCCCGTGTCGCGTTCCGTCGCGCCCGTGCGACGTCTCTGGGACTCGGGTAGCCGGGCTCGGTCCTTCTCCCATTGGTACCGCTCCGGCGATCGCCGCACACGCTGGCGTGGTGCCCGAACGAACGTGCCTCGTCCGTGGCGACGATCTACCAGCCCTTCGGCCTCCAGGGCGTCCAGGGCTTGCCGCACGACCGGAAGGCTGACCTCGTAGTCGGCCTTCAACGTCTGTTCGTTCGGCAGCTTGAATTCCGGTGCCAGCTCGCCGGAATGAATCTTTTCCCGCCAGTCTGCGGCGATGCGCTCCCATTTAGCCACGGCTTCACACTCCTTCGCGTCACCACCGAGTTTAGGTCTTCATGAAGTCTTGACGCGAGACATCCACCGCCGTACGTTGTCTACACGTCTTCATGAAGACATGATGACGACGGAGTGCACCGACGAACGGTGCCCCAGCAGAAGGAGACAGCCTTGAAGCTGTACGTGGACACCACGAGCAAGCAGGTGACGGCGTCGAAGGACCCGGAGCCGAAGAACGACCAGAACGGCAATCAGAAGTCCGAGAAGAACACGGGCCGGCTCATGTGGTCTACCCAGGTCTTCGTGCTCGACGAGAACGGCGGGGAGGTCATCACCATCACCACGGCGGGAGAGAAGCCGAGCGTGAAGGTGGGCGACTTCCTGGCTGTCGAGCAGTTGGAGGCCATTCCGTGGGCGACCAACGGGCGTAACGGCGTCGCGTTCCGGGCGGTCTCGCTGAAGCCGAAGACTGGTTCTCCGGCCGGCAAGTAGGTCCATCGCACCGCTGTGCTGTGTGAGCCGCTGGTGTCCGTGGCTCGCGAAGCGGCCTGATGGTCCGCTGAACCAATCCACATCATGGGTCCGGGAGTGCTTCTGACTCCTACATTCCCGTACCTGGTCATCACCTGTGGTGGTGGCATCCCCGCAAGAGCTGGCGCGGGGTCGGTCTGACTCCTACATCACCCGACCCCGTGCCTTCCAACTCATCCGACCCAATGTGCTTGGGAGGACTCGTCGTGTCCAAGTCTAGCCCCCGCCGCTTTGGCGGCAGGTCAACCGGAACGGTGACGGTCATCGAGGCCAAGGTTCACCGTTCCTCCGCGCGTAACGCCAAGATGGCGTTCATCCTGACGGCGGTCATCGTCGGCCTTCTGTCGGCCGTGGTGGCCGCTTCCTACTGGCACCCCATCGTGTCCCTGTTCGTCGGTGCGCTGATCGGCATCCCAACCGGTGCCGCCGTCTGGGTGCTCGTCCGGGTGTGGCCGGTGATCCGGCTGCTGTGGTGGTGGAGCCTCGAAACCATCCTCGGTGTTCTGCTGCTGACCGCGTGGGTGCAGCTGGCCAACCACACTTCAACCGTGGTGACTCTGCTGGTTGTCGCCCTGGTCGTCGGCGTTCCCGCCGCCATCCGTCCGGTTCGCCGTCAGGTCAAAGCCTGGACGTGGTGCCTGGTGGTGAGGCATCGGCTGCGTGTGTGTTTCGCGCAGTTCATCATCGCCAACCAGTCCGGCAGCCTGCCGCTGATCCTCTGGGCACGTCCCACCCCCGTCGGCGAGCGAGTTTGGGTCTACCTGCGCCCCGGCCTGTCCGCCAAGGACCTGGAAGGCCGCCTCGACAAGATCGCGGTCACCTGTCACGCCTCCACCGTGCTCATCGAGCGCGCTTCGGAGAACAACGCCGCCTACCTGCGGTTCGACATCAAACGCCGTGAGGTGCTGACCGCCCACGTCGCCTCCCCCCTGGTGGACGTGATCGACCCGGCCGCGCCCGTCTCGGCGTCGCCGCTGACGGTCCCCACCGCCCTGGACCTGCCGGACATCGACATGCCGACGGTCACCCTTCCCACTCAGGGCAAGCCGGCGAAGAAGCCGGCCACCACCGCCAACGGCAGCAAGCCCGCGGCTTCCGCGTCGTCCGTGCCGGACGACGACACCTCCGACTGGATCTGACCCACACCCACCCCGGACGCGAGGAGCCATGGCGGCTCGTTCGTGTGGCTCCTCGCGCCCACAACGCCCAGGAGGGCACCCATGACCACCACGACTCCCACCACCGCTGAGGCGGTGCCGGTGGGTCCTGGCCTGTCGATGTTCGACCCGATCTTCATCGGGATCGACGAGTTCGGCCAACCCGTCTACCTCGACGTCATCTACCGCAACCTGCTCACCGCAGGCGAACCCGGCGGCGGTAAGTCCGGCCTGATCAACAACATCTGCGGCCACGCCGCCCTGTGCGACAACACCCGCCTGGTGCTCTTCGACGCCAAACTCGTCGAACTCGGCCCCTGGCGCGACCTCGCCGACGCCTTCATCGGCCCCGACATCGACCACGGCATCGACGTCCTACGCCGCCTCCTGGTCGTGGCCACCAACCGCTACGCCTGGCTCCTGGCCAACCGGCGCCGCAAGCTCGCCGACGGCGACGGCATGTCCGTCATCGTCACCATCATCGACGAACTCGCCATGTTCTCCACCGTCCTCGGCACCAAAGCCCAGCAGGAAGAGTTCTCCACCCTCCTGCGAGGACTGGTGTCCCTCGGTCGGGCCTGCGGCATGCCCGTCGTCGCCGCGACTCAGCGGCCGTCCTGGGACATCATCCCCGCCAGCCTGCGGGACCTGTTCGGCTACCGGGCCGCGTTCCGCTGCACGTCGCTGAACAGCTCGAACATCATCCTCGGGCAGGGCTGGGCCGAGCAGGGCTACACCGCCTCCGACATCTCCCCAACTAACCAGGGCGCGGCCTACCTCCTGGCCGAAGGCGGCGTTCCTCGCCGCATCAAGGCCGCCTACCTCACCGACACCGACATCTACAACATCGCCGACTACGCCGCCTGGACCCGCCGCCCCACCACCGGCACCGGCACCCCGACGGTCAACCCGACCGAGTGGGAGATGGCGGCATGACCACCCACGAACGCGCCTACGCCAAGGCCAACAACCAGAAGGCTGCCCAGTTCGTCGAGCTGTGGATCGTCGCCCACCCACACGAGATCGCGGCCATGGTCCAGGTCGCCTCGGCCAGCGGCCGACTCGTCTACATGTCCCCGCCGACCCCGATGGGCGGCGACGACACCCGCCACCGCCGCTACCTGCGGCTACGCACTCACTGATCGGCCGACAGGACCGGATCCGCCTCGCAAGCTTGCCGGTCCTGCCGACCTCCCACCAAGCCCTTCTGAAAGGACGTGGCTGCCATGAAGGCTATCCAAAACCCACCCACCGCAGCATCGGTCAGCACTCCCGCTGTCCTGCTGCGGATGGCTGCCCTCTACCTCCGCCGGCACGGCTGGCACCAGGGCACCTACTACGCCAAGAACACCGACACGATCACCCCGCCGGCCTGCGCCGCCGGGGCCATCGGCATCGCCTGCGCCGGACACCCGGTCGAGCACTTCTCCCAACTCGACCCCGACGCCCTCGCCGACTACCTCACCACCCTCGGCGCGTTCGTCGACTACCTCGACACCACCGCGCCGGTCTTCCTCGTCGACACCGACGGCTACCTGACCGACGAGCACACCTCCCCCTACTCCTGGAACGACGACCCCGCCCGCACCGCCGAGCAGGTCATCACCGCCCTCCAGGCGGCTGCCAACGAGTGGGACTCCCTCCACGCCACCGGAGGCGAGAACTGATGAGCACCGTCAAGAAGCCCTTGACGCCGAACGTGCCTCGGCAGAAGCGCCGCATCGTCGTCGAGAACGACGAGTTCGCCGCGTTCGGCCGCCGGATCATCCGCGCTCACGGCCGCCGCGTCGCCACCGGCGACGTCGAAGCACTCCGCGACCTCGTCGCCCTTTCCTCGGTCATTGACGACGCCATCGAAGAGGCCGTGATCGGCCTCCGCGCGTTCGGCTACTCCTGGTCCGAGATCGGCTCCCGACTCGGCATCTCCAAGCAGGCCGCCCAGCAGCGCTGGGGAGACAAGCCATGACTGACCTGCGCAGCGTCGACCTCGACAACCTGGCCGACCGCACCGGCATTCAGGTCGAGTTCTACGACCCGCTCGGCACCCGCTACGGGTTCCCCACCTTCCCCTACCACTGCGCCCCGGACGGCCTAGCCACCGTGCGGCAACTTCGCGCCGCCGGCCTTCGCCCCGCCGGGCAAACCCCGGTCGCCCAGATCCTCTGGCGGCACCGCAAAAACCGTCGGGTCGCCTACCTCTACCGCCTCGACATGGCCGCACCCAAACGGGTCGCTACGCCCGCCCAGCGCGACGCCATCGCCAAAGCGCTTCGCGCCCGCCGAACCTGCCGCGTCTGCGCCCAGGTCAAGCCCTACTACATCCCCCGCCGCTACGGCGAATGCCTCGACTGCCACGAAGGGAACCCGTCGTGAGCTTCAACCTTGCTGACTCCTGCGCGTGGTGCATCGAGCAGAACACCCCTGCCGGCATCCACGACATCCTCGGCCCCGTCTTCAAGCCCTGCCCGGCCTGCCTGCCGGTCTGCCACCGATGCGAGGGCGAGGGCCTGTTCCCCGCCGACTTCACCTGCATCCCCTGCTTCCTCAACAGCATGGCCGTCCTCGGCTTAACCCCGCTGTTCTGCCGGGACTGCTCCGGCGTCGTCGACCTCGTCGACCTCGACCACACCACGGAGGTGACCCCCCATGGCCATCACTAACTCACCCGCTACTCGGGCCGCCCGCTGGGAGGGCCACGCCCTGGTCGCCATCGTGGTCCTGGTCGGCCTCGCCGCCGGAGCCGCGTCCTTCACCCACGTCCATGACTGGACCATGGCCAACAGCCCTGACAACACCCCCGGGTGGTTCGGCTGGGCCAACGCCGTCATCTCCGAACTCGTCCCCGTCGCCTCCCTGCTGACAATCCGGCGTCGCAAGCGCACCGGCGGATCCATCGGCTACCCGATGACGCTGCTCATCGTCTTCGCAGGGTTCTCCCTCGCCGCGCAACTCGGCGTTGCCGTAGGTGAGGTTGGTCCCTCGGGCTGGCTTCTGTCCGCCGTCCCGGCCCTGGCCTTCATGGCTCTGGTCAAACTCGTCCTCGCCCCCGTCAAGACAGATACGGAGGACAGCGCCCCGGCTGGCGAACCCACCCACACCGCCGCCGACGACGACGCCACGCCGACCGGCACCCCGAATCCGCCGGCCGTCGAATTCACCCCGGCCCCTGCGCCGGTCGTCGACACCCTGCCGGTTGTCGTACCGGCCGTCATCGAGTCACCCATCACACCGACGCCGATCACCCGACCAGACGTGCCGGCGCACCTGATGCCCACCGCCCGGTTCGTCATCGGACGCCACGAACAGAGCACCGGCCGACCCATCACCACCGATGAACTCGCCGGCCTGCTCTCGGTCACCCCGGACATCGCCCGGGAACTGCTGCACACCATCACCGGCCACACCCCGGCCGTCAACGGCACCCCCGTCAGCGGTGGTGCCCGATGACCATCCACGTCGTCGACATCGAGCAGGTCACCCACACCTGCCCGGCCTTCTCCGAGGCACACCCTTACGACACCCGACGCACCGTCATCCACGTCATCCCCGGCGGACCCTGCCGGACTCCGGTCACCATCCGCTGCGGCGACAAGACCACCACCATCGCATGCCACCGGCACGAACCGGCCGACCGCCAATGCGGCGCCTGCCGCATCATCGTCACCCAACACACCATCACCACCCGGCACCTCGACGAGGTGTCCGCCTGATGGTCTCGACGCTGGACCTCACACCCCGCGCTTCGGCCCGGGGTGTGGGCTCGAACGCCGACACCACCACCCCCTACGTCGGCTACACCGCCGCCGGCTCCGCCTTCACCCGCGCCCAGCACCCGGACTACTTCGGCTGGCTCGAACACGTCCGCGCCGCCGCCGGCTGCACCCGCCCCATCCGCCTCGCCGGGCAGCTCCTCACCGTCGAACCCGCCACCGGCCGGCTCCTGGATGCCCGGCACACCGATCACATGCCCGACGCCGCGATCTACAAGGCGTGCGGCAACCGCCGCGCGGCTGTCTGTCCCGCCTGCGCCCAGACCTACCAACGCGACGCCTACCAGCTCCTGCGCGCCGGCCTCGTCGGCGGCAAAGGCGTCCCCGAAACGGTCGCCGCACATCCGGCCGTGTTCGCGACGTTCACCGCTCCCACCTTCGGCCCCGTGCACGCCCGCGTGGTCAAGCGGCACACCTGCGTCAACCGCAAACGCTGCGACTGCCGGTCCGAGCCGTGCCACGCCCGCCGCACCACCGACCCCACCGCTGGCCTCTGCGCCCACGGTCGCCCCGCCGTGTGCTGGGCACGTCACGAGACCGGCGAAATGGTGATCGGACGGCCGTTGTGCCTGGACTGCTACGACCACGACCACCAAGTCGTGTGGAACGTGTTCTCCGGCAAGCTCTGGCACCGCACCAAGCAAGCCGCGGAACGCCACCTCGCCCACCTCGCCCGGCAGCGCGGCATCCCCGCCGTCGAGGTGGTCACCGCCTCCGGCAACACCCGCAAAGTCGCCCCAGTCCGGCTCTCACCCGGGAAGGTCGCAGAACTTCAAGCTCGGGCAGCAGTCCACTTCCACGCCATCGCCCGCCTCGACGGCGTCAACCCCGCCGACCCCGACGCGATCGTCCCACCGCCGCCCTGCTTCACCGTCGACGACCTGGTCGACGCGTTGAAGCACGCCGCCACACAGGTTGCCTTCGCCACCCCACCGCACCCCGATCGGCCCGAGGGCTGGGCGATCACCTGGGGCGAGCAACTCGACCTGGAGCCCATCACCACCAGCGGCGCGGGAGAAGTCACTGACAGCCTCGTCGCCGGCTACCTTGCCAAGTACGCCACCAAAAGCACCGAGGTAACCGGGCACCGCTCCGTCAGGCTCGACGCCGACACCATCGGCGACTACGCCGACCCCGACGGCGACCACACCGCCCGCCTCATCGACGCCTGCTGGCGACTCGGCCGACCCACCAGCACACCCGTCCCGCTGTCCGAGCGGCCCCGCGACCCACGGCCTACACCTGGCTTCGTCGGCCGCTGGACGTGCGCTGACTGCGGCACCCACACCCGCTACGCCACCTGCCCCACCTGCGTTGCTGACCGTCAAGCCAGCCTTGACGCCGAACCCGTGAAACCGGCGACGACCAACCCTTACGCCCGGCTGCGCCGATGGGCACACATGCTCGGCTACGGCGGCCACTTCCTCACCAAAGCCCGCCGCTACTCCGTCACCTTCCAACTCCTGCGCGACACCCGCGTGAGCTTCCGACGCCACGAGCACGAGCACCAGGCCGACCAGCCGCCCGGCACCCTCCGCGCCGTCGACCACCTCGACGACACCACCACCCTGATCGTCGGCACCCTCACCTTCACCGGAGTCGGCTGGCACACCACCGGAGACGCACTCCTCGCCAACACCGCCGCCGCCATGGCCCGCGCCCGACACGCTGCCGGACGCGAAGAACTCGCCCACGAACTCGGCACCACACCCGCCGGCCTGTCGCCGGCCGCCTAGCTAACACGACAAGGAGGACTGACGTTGGCAAGCCGAGCAGCAATGAGCACCGATGATCTGTGGTCGATCGAGGACGTGGCCGCGTTCCTTCGGGTTCCGGTGGGAACTCTTTACCAATGGCGCTACCGCCGGACCGGTCCACGCGCCTTCAAGGTCGGACGTCACCTCCGGTACGACCCAGCCGACGTGCGGTCCTGGCTCGCCGGACGAGCGGCCTGACATGGGCAGCGTCGAGAAACGCAACCGTGATGGCAAAGTCAGCTACCTTGCCCGCTGGCGGGACGATGCTCGCCGGCAGCGAAAGCGTTCGTTTACTCGAAAGGTCGACGCTGACCGATTCCTTGCTCAGGTCGAAGGCGACATCCTGCGCGGCCAGTACGTCGATCCGTCCGACAAGACGACCGTCGTTGAGTACGCCCGACGCTGGGCCGCTGGCCGTGCGCATCGGCCGACGACCGCCCGCCGGGTGTCCGGGCTGATCGAAACGCACATCGCCGGCACCCCGCTCGGCTCTCGCCGCCTGGCGGCTGTCGTGCCCTCCGAGGTCCAGGCGTGGGCGGCTGACCGGTCCAAGGTGCTCGCGCCGTCGACCCTGCGGAACCTGGTTGGCCTCCTGCGATCGGTCTACGCGGCTGCGGTGCTGGATCGGCTTGTCGGCCGGTCTCCCGTGGTGCGGATCATCCTGCCGTCAGCCCACCGGGAACGCATCGTGCCGCTCACCGTCGACCAGGTGCGCGGCCTAGCCGCCGCGATGCCTGGCCGCAACCGCGCCATGGTGATCGTGCAAGCCGGACTCGGGCTCCGCCTCGGCGAGCTGCTCGCGCTACGCGTCCAAGACGTCGACTACGCCACGCGGACGGTTCGGATCGAATGGCAGTTCGCGCCGCAGTCCAAGGTTCGGACCGAACCAAAGACTCGCCGGTCCCGCCGAACCATCCCGCTTCCCCAGGTCGTGGCGACTGCCATCCGTGAGCACTCGGCGCAGTTCCCGCCGGCTGCTGACGGCACCATCTTCACCACCCGCTTCGCCGGCCCGTACCGGCACGACTACTACGGCTCGCTGATCTTTTCGGCGGCCGTCGAGCGGGCCGGGCTGCCCAAGGGCACCACGAGTCATGACCTGCGGCACCACTATGCGTCGGTCCTGCTGATGCAGGGCGAGTCGGTCATCGTGGTCGCTGAACGGCTGGGGCATGAGAACGCGACCTTGGTCCTGTCGACGTATGGCCACCTGATGCCGGACTCGGAAGAACGCACCCGCCGCGCCGTCGATGACGCGTGGGGTTGTGCCCCCGACGTGCCCCAGGGCAACGCCTCAACCGCCTGACCTGCGAAAACAGGCCGGTTTCAGACGTTGAAGCGGAACTCCACCACGTCGCCGTCCTGCATGACGTACTCCTTGCCCTCGATGCGGACCTTGCCCGCCGCCTTGGCCGCCGCCATCGAACCGGCCGCGACCAGATCGCCGTAGGAGACCACCTCGGCCTTGATGAAGCCGCGCTGGAAGTCGGAGTGGATGACGCCCGCGGCCTCCGGCGCGGTGGCGCCGACCGGAACGGTCCAGGCCCGCGCCTCCTTCGGGCCGGCGGTCAGGTACGTCTGGAGCCCGAGGGTGCGGAAGCCGACCCGGACGAGCTGGTTGAGGCCGGGCTCGTTCTGCCCGATCGACTCCAGCAGCTCGCGGGCCTCGTCCTCGGGCAGGTCCACCAGCTCGGATTCGATCTTGGCGTCCATGAAGACGGCCTCGGCGGGAGCGACCAGCGCGCGCAGTTCGTCGAGGAACGCGGCGTTGGCCAGTTCGGCCTCGTCGACGTTGAAGACGTACAGGAAGGGCTTGGTGGTGAGCAGGTGCAGCTCGCGCAGGTGCTCCAGCTCGATCTTGGCGGCGGCGGCCCCGGAGTACAGGGTGGTGCCGCCGTCGAGCACCTCGATGGCTGCCTTCGCGGCGGCGACCGCTGCCAGGCGGTCCTTGCGGAGCTTGGCCTCCTTCTCCAACCGGGGCAGCGCCTTGTCCAGGGTCTGCAGGTCGGCGAGGATCAGCTCGGTGTTGATCGTCTCGATGTCGTCGGCCGGGGAGATCTTGCCGTCGACGTGCACCACGTTCGGGTCGGAGAAGGCCCGCACCACCTGGCAGATCGCCGAGGCGTCCCGGATGTTGGCCAGGAAGGCGTTGCCCCGGCCCTGCCCCTTCGACGCGCCGCGGACGAGGCCGGCGATGTCGACGAACGACACCGGCGCCGGCAGCACCTTCTGCGAGGAGAAGATCTCGGCCAGCTTGCCCAGCCGCTCGTCGGGCAGCCCGACCACGCCGACGTTGGGCTCGATGGTGGCGAACGGGTAGTTCGCCGCCAGCACGTCGTTCTTGGTCAACGCGTTGAAAAGCGTGCTCTTGCCGACGTTGGGCAGGCCGACGATGCCGATGGTGAGACTCACGACGGGCCAGCTTACGCCGGTGCTGGACGGGCCGGCCCACGCGGCTCGGTTTTCGACTCCAGCCGGCCCGTGCCGGCGGGGGTGAAGGGCGGCCGTCAGCCGAGCAGGCGTGGGGCGATGACCGCCTCCCGGACGCTGCCGTCCGCGCCGCGGCTGACCTCGTACGCCGAAACGCCCTCGCGGTCGGCGACCGCCTCGGCCAGTCGGGTGCCCCGGTAGACGAGCCCGACCCCGTCGTCGGTGCAGTGGCTGGTCGGCAACGTCTCGTCGCCGACCAGCTCGTGCATCAGCGGTCGCCGCTGACCCTCGCTGTCGTAGTGCACCCCGTTGCCGTACGGCAGCCAGCCCAGGCCGTCGGTGAAGCCGCGCAGCCGGGGGCCGAAGCTGTCGGTGGCGCCACCTACATTCCAGCAGATCGAGCCGGCGGAGACGCCGCCCAGCACCACGCCGGCCTGCCAGCACTCGTGCAGGATCTCGTCGAGCCCGTGCACGCGCCACAGCGCGACAAGGTTGGCCACGCTGCCGCCGCCGACCCAGATCACGTCCTGGGCGAGCAGGTGGGCGCGGACGTCCTCGACGTTCGGCATCGGGAACAGGGCGAGGTGCGACAGCCGGAAACGGGTGTCGGCGAAGGCGCCGTAGATGGCCGTCAGCGAGGTGGGCTGGTCCCCGACGGCCTGCCCCAGGTAGCAGATGCGCGGCTGCGGGCCGGCCTCGGCCAGCTCGGCCGCCAGCTCGAACACCGGACCGGGGCGCAGGTCGGTGGGGCCCCGGTCGCCCCGGAAGAAACCCATGCTGGTGGCGAGGATGGTCGGTTCGCTGGCGGGCATGCGGGTCCTTCCGTCGGTGCGGGACGGCCTTCATCCTGCCGCAGCCGACCGCGGGCCAATCACCCCGGCCACGGCGGCGCGAACCGATGCCAGCTCAGCCAGCGCGTCGCTGACGCGGCACCAGGGCCATCGCCCCGGCGGTCCTCCCGATCGGCTCGCTGCCGGCCACACGGCCCGGCGCGGGCTCAGCCGACGGGTCGGACTCGGCCTGCCGGTTCGGCTCCGACCCGGCGGGATGCCCCTCAACCGGTTTGGCGGTGCGCTGGCCCTCGGCCGGCTCGCTCTCCGGCCAGTGACCCGGGGGCAGCTCCCCGAACGGCCGTTCCTCCGGGGGCAGTTGCGCGGCGGCGGCCCGAGGCAGGGTGAACCGTTCGGCGGCGGCCGGGCCGGCCGAGACCGACTCGCGCAGCATCCAGCGCACCTCGTCGGCCGTCCAGCCCAGCCCCGGCCGGACCGCGATCTCCTGGACCAGCCGCCGGCCAACCCGGGTGTCGTCGTCGTAGAAGCGCATGCACCAGTGGTGCGTCCACATTCCGAGCGCACGCAGGCCCGCATCGTCGAGTGAGCGGGCCAGCCTGCCGCAGGCGGTGTCGGCGAAGGCCCGCTCGACGTCGGCCGCCCGGTCCCGCTCGATCGCGCCGACGGCGGCCGGCGCCACGGCCCGCATCCGGCGGTAGAAGGACTGCACCACCGCGCGGGGCAGCGGCGGGAACGCGTCCCGTGTCGATGCCGCCGCCCGACCCGCCACGCTCGCCATCACCGCACCCCTTCTTGAGTTGGTGGCCGGACGTTACCCGCCACGACCGACACTTCCGGGCGGAAAAGCCGCACCGAACGTGGATAGCGAGGATGACCTGGGGCGTCTGTATGGGTGACAACGAAACGGGGTGGTGGGTGGACGAGGACGAGCGCGCCCGGTTGGCCGAGTTCGTCGCCAGCCGGACACCGGCGTTGCTGCGGGTCGCGTACCTGCTGACCGGGGATCGCAACGCCGCCGAGGATCTGTTCCAGTCGGCGCTGGCACGGACCATCCCGAAGTGGGGAACCATCCGGCACGCCGACCCCGAGGGGTACCTGCGCGTGGTGATGTACCGCGAGCAGATCAGCTGGTGGCGGCGACTGCGGCGGTGGCGGGAGACGCCGCTCAACCCGGCGGACGAACCGGTGGGCGCCGACCCGAGCGGCGGGTCGGACGTGCGGCTGGCGATGCGTGCCGCACTGCGCCACCTGCCACCGGCGCAGCGGGCGGTGGTGGTCCTGCGCTACTACGAGGACCTGCCCGAAGCGCGGGTGGCCGAGCTGCTCGGCTGCTCGGTGGGCACGGTGCGCAGCCGCACCCACCGGGCCGTCAGCCGACTGCGGGAGCTGCTGCCGGAGGTCGCAATGCTGGAGGTACGGCGATGACCGATCCCTTCGAGCGCCTCATCCGCTCCACCCTCACCGACCTGGCCGAGGAGGCACCGATCGTGCATGACCAGTTGAGCCGAGCGGAACGGCGGGTGCGCAACCGGCGCCGTGCCACCGTGACCATGGGGGCGGTGGGCACCCTCGTGGCCGTCCTGATCGCCGCCCCGTTCGCCCTCGCCGGGACCGGGTCGGACCAACCCCGGCCGGCCGCGCCCAGCCCGAGCCCTTCGGTCGTGCCCAGCCTGCCCGCGCCCACCCCGTCCGCGCCGGACGCCGTACCCAGCCCGCCCGGCGTACCCGGCGAGCCGACGCCGGCGCGTCCGACCGTCGAGCCGAGTCCGCCCGGCCCGCCCGGGGTACCCGGGTTGCCGACGCCGACGCCGGCGCGTCCGACCGTCGAGCCGAGTCCGCCCGGTCCGCCCGGGGTACCGGGCCGGCCGAGCTGATCAGATCCGGTCAGGTCGGACATTGCCGCCCGATCTGACCGGCCGGCCGCCATCGCCCACCAGCTCCGTGAGCCGCCGTGCGAGCGGTCAGACCGAGATCCCGGTCACCCTCGCGCGGTTGTTTCCCGAACCGGCGCGCTCCCGCATCCCGGCGAACAGGCTCAATGGCCAACGCGAGTTTGTCGGGGCAGGTGCGACCGCCCACTCTTGGGCCATGACCGATTCAGGACACCGGCCCGCCTCCGGTCTGCGCCGCGCCCTGGCCCGGGTGCCCGACTCGCTCACCGGGCAGATCGTCACACCAGGCGACCGCAGGTACGCGCAGCTGCGCTCGACGTACACCACGACGGCTTCGCCGGCGGGCGTCCTGCTGCCGAAGAACGCCACGCAGGTGGTCGCCGCGATCCGGTACGCGCGGGAGCAGCGGTTGCCGATCGCCGTCCGCAGCGGCGGACACGGCCTCTCCGGCGCCTCCTCCAACAACGGTGGCCTGGTCATCGACCTGTCCATGCTCAACCGGGTGCGGGTTCTCGACGAACGGTCCGGGTTGGTCCGGGTCGAGGCCGGCGCCCGGTGGGCGAACGTCGCGGCGGCGCTGGCCCCGTACGGTCTGGTGATCAGCTCGGGTGACCACGGCAACGTCGGCGTCGGCGGCCTGGCCACCGGCGGTGGCGTCGGCTGGCTGGTCCGCTCCTACGGCCTCACCATCGACCGCGTCCGTGCCGTGGAGGTGGTGCTCGCGGACGGGACGCTGGTGCGCGCGGACGCGGAGCACGAGCCGGAGCTGTTCTGGCTGGTGCGGGGCGCCGGTGCGGGGGCGGGGATCGTGGTGGCGTTCGAGATCGAGGCCACCGAGCAACGCAACGTCGGGGTGGCGCAGCTCGTCATCGAGGCCCACCCGGACGGCCGCACCGTCCGGGAGTGGGCGGGCTATCTGGCGCAGGCCCCCCGGGAGCTGTCCGCGGCCGCCGTGCTGTTCGCGGAGGGGCGGTCGGCCCTCATGTCCGTCACCGCCGTGGTGGCCGCCGAGAGCCTGCGCCGGGCCCGGCCCCTGGTGGAGCCGCTGCTGGCCATCGGGAAGGTGCTCGAACACCGGACCGACCTGCTGCCCTACCCGACCCTGGTGCCGACCGCGCACCTGCACCCGAACGTCGGGCAACAGCGGGGCACGACCACCAACGGTCTGTTCACCGAGCTGGGCGAGGCCGGTGCGCGGGCGGTGATGCGGGCGGTCACCGGGCGGGCGGTGATCCAGCTCCGCTCGGTGGGCGGAGCGGTCAACGACGTCGCCCCGGAAGCGACCGCCTACCCGCATCGGCACCAGAGCACCCTGGTAATCGCCTCGGTGTTCCCTCCGCAGGGTGGCGCGGCGTTGGACGCCGCCTGGCGGGGTGCCGCCGGCCGGGCCGACGGCGCCTACCTCAACTTCGAGAGCCGGCCGGACCCGGCGGCGTTCGCCCGGATCTACCCGGGTGCGACCGGTGCCCGGGTACGCCGGCTGTGGCGGCGGTACGACCCGGACGGCGTGTTCCGGCCGGCCCTGCTGAGCGCCAGGCCCGCCCCAGTCGAGCGGGTGGCCCGGCCCGACCCGGCCGAAGGGGCCGGACGGTCCGGCCGGTCCGGCCGGTCCGGCCAGCCGCATCGGCGCCGCCGCTGAACGCTGGGCGGACCATCGGTTGATGCCGGTGTTCGGGGCCCGCATGGCCACGTCCGATTCCCGCCAGCCGATCGCCCGGGGATCGGGGCATCATCGGTGACGTGGAGATGGACTTCGAGCGGTGCTACCGGGCAGTGGACAGCCGTGACCAGCGGTTCGACGGCTGGTTCTACACCGGCGTGACGTCGACCGGGATCTACTGCCGGCCGTCCTGCCCCGCGACCACCCCCAAGCGGCGGAACGTCAGGTTCTTCCCGTCCGCGGCTGCGGCGCAGGGCGCCGGGCTGCGCGCCTGCCGCCGCTGCCGCCCGGACGCCGCACCCGGCTCGCCCCAGTGGGACGTCCGCGCCGACGTGGTCGGCCGGGCGATGCGACTGATCGCCGACGGGGTGGTCGACCGGGATGGCGTCCCCGGGCTGGCCGCCCGGCTCGGCTACACCGAGCGGCACCTGCACCGGATGCTGCGCGCCGAGATGGGCGCCGGGCCGCTCGCGCTGGCCCGGGCCCAGCGGGCGCAGACCGCCCGGATCCTGATCGAGACGACCGGCCTCGGGATGGCCGAGATCGCGTTCGCCGCGGGCTTCGGCAGTGTGCGGCAGTTCAACGACACGGTCCGCGAGGTGTACGCGACCGCCCCGTCCGAGCTGCGGGCGGCCCGTGGCCGGCACCAGGCGCCGGCCGGCGCGGGGACGATCACGCTCCGACTGGCGTACCGTCCGCCGCTGCACGCCCGGGCGCTGCTGGACTTCCTCTCGGTGCGGGCGCTGCCCGGGGTGGAGGAGGTCCGCGACGGGACGTACCACCGGGGGTTGCGGTTGCCGCACGGTGCCGGCCAGGTGGCGCTGACCCCGGCGGACGGGCACGTGGCGGCGACGCTGCGCCTGGCCGACCTGCGCGACCTGGCACCGGCGGTGGCCCGTTGCCGCCGGCTGCTCGACCTGGACGCGGACCCGGTCGCCATCGACGCCACGCTCGCCGCCGACCCGGCTCTGGCCCCGGCGGTCGCCGCCGAACCCGGCATCCGGGTCCCCCGTGCGGTGGACGGCTTCGAGCTGGCGGTCCGCGCCATCATCGGCCAGCAGGTCTCGGTCACCTCCGCCCGCACCACCCTCACCCGCCTGCTGGCCGCCCGCGACCGCACCGACCATGAGGTCGGCGGGCCGGACGGAGATCGAACCCCCGGCCCGCCTCATGACCAACGCGGTGAGCCTCCGGGGAGTCTCCGCGGCTTTCCCACCGCGGAGGAGCTGCTGGGGGTGCCGGATGCGGGGTTCGGGATGCCGGCCGGGCGGCGGGAGACGGTACGCACCCTGGCGCGGGCCGTGACCGACGGGGAGCTGGACCTCGCGTCGGGCGGCGACCGGGAGGAGACCGCCCGGCGGCTGCTCGCGCTGCCCGGCATCGGCCCGTGGACCGCCGGCTACCTGGCCATGCGCGCCTTCGGCGACCCGGACGTCCTGCTCCCCACCGACCTGGCGGTCCGGCGCGGCGCGACCGCGCTCGGCCTGCCCGACACCTCGAAGACCCTCGACGCGTACGCCGAACGTTGGCGCCCCTGGCGGTCCTACGCCACGATCAGACTCTGGAGAGCGGCATGAGCATCGACAGCACCGTACTGAGCACACCGACCGGCCCGCTGAGCATCATCGCCGGTCCGGACGGTGAGGTCCGGGCGGCCGGCTTCACCCCCGATCCGGCGGCGCTGCTGCCCCTGGTCCACCCCACCCTGCGGGCGCCACTACGAGCGCGGGCCGACCTCGGCCCGGTCAGCGTGGCCGTCCGGTCCTACCTGGACGGTGACCTCACCGCCATCGACGCGGTGCCGGTGCGGCAGAGCACCGGTGGCGAGTTCATGGCCCACGCCTGGCAGGTGCTGCGCGAGGTCCCGCCGGGCACCCCGGTCACCTACACCGGGTACGCCGCGCTGGCCGGCCGGCCGCCGGCGGTGCGGGCCGCCGCGGCCGCCTGCGCCCGTAACGCCGTGGCGCTGTTCGTGCCCTGCCACCGGGTGCTGCGTACCGACGGCACGCTCGGCGGCTACCGCTGGGGGCTGGACGTGAAGAAGTGGCTTCTCGGTCATGAGCGGCGGTTGACAACAACCTGACACAAGCATCGACACCCATTGACGCTACCGTCGGGTAGTGCCTGTGGAGAGCGACGGCGACCCGGCCGCCCGGGTCGCCGCGGGCCCCCACCCCGTGCACAACCTCTGGCGGCTGCGCCGCTACCTGCGCCCGTACACCACCGAGTTCGCCTGGCTGTTGGTCGCCGGGCTCGCCGGCACCGCGGCCGGAATCGCCGTACCGCTGGTGGTGCAGCGGGTGGTGGACGGGCCGGTGGCCCGGCACGATCCCGCCGGCCTGCTCCAGCTCGGTGGCCTGGCGCTGCTGCTCGGCGTCGTCGAGGCGGTGCTCATCTTCATCCGCCGCTGGGTGCAGTCCTCCTCGGCGGTGGGCATGGAGGCGGCGCTGCGCGCCGACGTCTACGCACATCTGCAACGGTTGCCGGCCAGCTTCCACGATCGCTGGCAGTCCGGCCAGTTGCTCTCCCGGATCACCAGCGACCTCTCGGTGATCCGGCGATTCCTCTCCTTCGGCGTGTTCTTCCTGGTGCTCAACCTGACCACCTACCTGGTGGTGGTGCTGCTGCTGATCCACCTGCACCCGGCGCTCGGGCTGCTGGTCGCGGCCAGCGCGGTGCCACTGCTGCTGATCAGCCGCCGGTTCGGCCGGCAATACCACGCCGCGTCCCGCCGGATGCAGGACCAGCAGGGCGACGTGGCGACCCTGGTCGAGGAGACCGCGCAGGGCCTGCGCACCATGAAGGCGTACGGCCGGGGGGTCGAGCTGGCCGCCCGCTTCGCCGGCGGCGCCCGGACGCTGCACGACACCGGCGTGGCCAAGGGCCGGTTGCTGGCCAACACCGCGGCGCTGCTCGACCTGGTGCCCAACCTGACCCTCGGCGTGGTGCTGGTGGCCGGGGCGGCCGCCGCCGCGCGGGGCGCGCTCACCATCGGCGAGCTGGTCGCGTTCGTCAGCCTCCAACTGATGCTCATCTGGCCGGTGCAGTCACTGGGTTGGATCATCGCCAACGGCCAGGAGGCCGCCACCGCCGCCGACCGGATCCAGGAGGTGCTGGACACCCCGCCGCAGATCATGGACGCCCCCGGAGCGCTCGCCCTGCCCCGCGACGCGGTCCACGGCCGACTCCGCTTCGAACGGGTCGCGTTCCGCTACCCGGGCTCGACCACGCCGGTGCTGCGCGAGATCGACCTCAGCATCGAGCCGGGCGAGACGCTGGCGCTGGTCGGCGCCACCGGCAGCGGCAAGAGCACGCTGCTCTCCCTGGTGCCCCGGCTGCACGAGGTGACCGGCGGTCGGATCACGCTGGACGGTCACGACCTACGTGAGCTGCGGCTCGACTCGCTGCGCCGACTGGTCGGCGTGGCGTTCGAGGAGCCGACGCTCTTCTCCATGTCGGTGCGGGAGAACCTCACCCTGGGGCGCCCGGACGCCGGCGACGACGAGGTCCGGGCCGCTCTGGCGCTGGCCCAGGCCGACTTCGCGTACGACCTGCCGTGGGGGTTGGCCACCCGGGTGGGTGAGCAGGGGTTGTCCCTCTCCGGGGGCCAGCGCCAGCGGCTGGCGCTGGCACGGGCGGTGCTCGGTCGCCCGGCGCTGCTGGTGCTGGACGACCCGCTGTCCGCCCTCGACGTGCACACCGAGGGGCTGGTCGAGGCGGCGCTGCGGCGGGTGCTGCGGAACAGCACCGCGCTGCTGGTGGTGCACCGGCCGTCGACGATCGCACTGGCCGACCGGGTAGCCCTGCTCGACGGCGGGCGGATCACCGCGATCGGCCGGCACTCCGAGTTGCTGGCCACCGTACCGGCGTACCGTGCCCTGCTGGCTGCCGAGCCGCCGGCCGGGCAGCCGCCGCCAGCCGGAGCCGCCGCGCCCGCGGCGCCCACCGCGGACGGGCGGGGGCTGGTGCGTTCGTGAGCGTGCCGGAGCAGGCCGATCCACCCGGGGAAAAGCCGGAGTTGGCCCGCTGGCGCGGGACGGCCACCGACCCGGAGGCCGACCGCAGCCGGGCCGAGGAGAGCACCCCCGAGGCGGTGGCCCGGCTGCGCCGGCACAGCCGGGCACTGCTGGCCGACCTGCTCCGCCCGCACCGGGGGCGACTCGCCGCCGCGGTCGGCCTGCTGCTGGCCCAGAACGCCGCCGCGATGGCCGGCCCGTACCTGGTCATGATCGGCATCGACCGGGCCATCGCACCGCTGCGGGCCGGCGACCCCGGCCCGCTGGCCGCCGTCGCCGGGGCGTTCGCCGCCGCCGCGGTGACCGAGTACGCGGCCCGGCGCGGCTTCCTCACGCTGTCCGCCCGGATCGGCCAGGCCGTCCTGCTGGACCTGCGGCAGCGGGTGTTCGGGCACTTCCTGCGGCTGTCGGTGGGCTTCCACGAGCGGTACACCTCCGGCCGGATGGTCTCCCGACTCACCAGTGACCTCGACTCGATCGCCGAGCTGGTCGACGGCGGGATCGACAGCCTGGTGCTCGCCGGGCTGTCCATCCTGTCGGTGGCCGCCATCCTGCTCTGGCTGGACCTGCCGCTGGCCGCGGTGACGCTGCTCGCCTTCCCTTTCCTGTTCTGGCTCTCGCGCTGGTTCGCGCGGGCGTCGGCCAGCGCCTACCGGCGGACCCGGGAGGCGGTCGCGCTGGTCATCGTGCATTTCGTCGAGTCGATGCGGGGCATCCGGGCGGTGCAGGCGTTCCGCCGGGAGCCGCGTAACCAGCGGATCTTCGAGGCGCTCGGTGACGACTACCGGTCGAGCAGCCTGCACGCGTTCCGGCTGATCGCCACGTACTCCCCGGCGATCAAGCTGATCGGTAACGTCGCCGTGGCGGTGGTGCTCTGCTACGGCGGCTGGCGGGTGCTCGGCGGACGGACCGAGGTCGGGGTGCTCGCCGCGTTCCTGCTCTACCTGCGTCGCTTCTTCGAGCCGATGCAGGAGCTCAGCCAGTTCTACAACTCGCTCCAGTCGGCCACCGCCGCGCTGGAGAAGCTGGCCGGGGTGCTGGACGAGCGGCCGGCGGTCGCCGAGCCGGCCCGACCGGTGCCGCTGCCGAACGGCGCCGGCCGCGGCGAGCTGACCTTTCGGGCGGTCTCCTTCGGCTACCGCGCGGACACCCCGATCCTCGCCGGGCTGGAGCTGACCGTGCCGGCCGGGCAGACCGTCGCGCTGATCGGGACGACCGGCGCGGGCAAGTCGACCATCGCCAAGCTGGTGGCCCGGTTCCACGACCCGGACGCCGGCACGGTCCGGCTGGACGGGACCGACCTGCGCGAGGTGAGCGACGCCGACCTCCGGCGGGCGGTGGTGCTGGTGACCCAGGAGAACCACCTGTTCAGCGGCACCGTGGCGGAGAACATCCGGTTCGGCCGACCGGACGCCGACGACGCCGCGGTGCAGGCCGCCGCCCAGGCGATCGGCGCGCACGAGTTCATCGCCGCGCTGCCCGAGGGGTACGGCACCCAGGTGCACCGGCGCGGCGGCCGGCTCTCCGCCGGGCAGCGGCAGCTGGTCGCGTTCGCCCGGGCGTTCCTGGCCGATCCGACCGTCCTGATCCTGGACGAGGCGACGTCCTCGCTGGACGTGCCGACCGAGCGGCTGGTGCAGCGGGCGCTCGGCACCATCCTGCGGGACCGGACCGCCCTGGTGATCGCGCATCGACTCTCCACCGTGGAGACCGCCGACCGGGTGCTCGTCCTCGACGGCGGACGGATCGTCGAGGACGGCCCGCCCGGCCAGCTCGCCGACGCCGGTGGCCGGTACGCCGCCCTGCACCGGCAGTGGCGGGAGTCGCTCCTGTAGCTACAATCACGGCTCGTCTATCTCGGTTTCGCCCGGCGCGGTCGGCAACGACGACTGCTCTGTTCCGGCCGGGCACCGACGAACGCACGGGGAGGGCACGGGGGTGCGCACACGGGGACGCATGATCGTGGCTGGACTGGCTGTCGCCGGCCTGGTCGGGGCCACTGTCGCGGTGACCAGTGGGGACGCGGCCGAGCGCCGCGCGGTGACCGCGGTCGCGGCCGAGGAGGGGCTGGGCAGCGCGACAGCCAGCGGACCGACCGCGCCACCCGGCGCGACCGCGTCCGGTGCAGCCGCGCCCGCACCGGACACGAAGACCGCGACGGAGTCGAAGGCCGTTTCCGGGCCGGTACGCTCCCGACCGGCCAAGGTGGTGGCTGAGGCGGCGCCTGCCTCGGTCGCGTACCTGCGGGACCGCTACCGGATCTCCGCGACCGAGGCGGCACGCCGGCTCGCCCTCCAGGAGCTTTCCGCGCCCCTGGACGCGCGGCTGACCGAGCAGGTCCCGCACTCGTACGGCGGCATGTGGCTCGACCAGGCGGCCGGTGGCGTGCTCACCATCGGAGCGACCGACGTCGCGGCGGTCCAGGCGGCCGTGGCCGACGTACCGGACCCGGCGCACGTCCGGGTGGTCGCCGTGCGGCACACGCTGAATCAGCTCGTCGAGGCCGCGGCCGGTGTCGCCGCCGCGCTCGACGCGTCCCCCTCGGACGTGGTGGTGGATCATCAGGCCAACGAGGTCGTGGTGCTCACCGGCGACCGGATCACGGCGGACGAACCGCGGCTGGCCGAGGCGCGCCGCGCCGCCGGGGTGCCGACCCGGACCCAGGCCCGGACCCCCGCGACCAACGTGCAGAAGGCGTGCGACCCGCGCTACTGCCCGCAGGGGCCGATGCGCGGCGGCATCCGCCTGGACGTGCCGCGCGACGACGGCACCGTCGGCGGCTGCACCACCGGCTTCAACCTCATCGTCGGAGTGCGCGACGCGTACGTGCTGACGGCGGGGCACTGCGTCGTCGGCGGACGGCACCAGCAGGTGGACCGGACCTGGCACCAGTTCCTCGGCCCGAAGGTGCCGGTGAACGTGGAGGCGCCGAACCCGAGCCTGGCCGAGAACGCCTACCCGTACGACTACGCGATCATGCCGTACCAGCCCGGGGCTCTCCCCCGGTGGGCGTACCCGCGCGGCGCCACGAGCACGCCCAGCCTGGTCAACTACTGGTGTGTCGCGGACAACCCGCGGTGCGCCACCAGCGGCAGCCGGGACGTGCGGATCACCGGCTACGTGCCGTGGAGCGCCATCCAGACCGGTTGGGTGGTCTGCGCGACCGGCTCGGCGTACACCCCGAAGTCCGGTGAGCAGTACGTCGACTCCGGCGCCGGCGCCGGTTACGTGCCCGGCACCCGGTGCGGCGAGATCACCGGCAAGAGCAGCGGTGGCATCGACGTCCGGATCTGTGCCCGGCCGGGCGACAGCGGCGGCCCGCTGTTCACCGAGGCCGACGGCAAGGCGCTGGGCATCCTCTCGAACGGCGACCCGGGAGAGGGCGCCTGCACCAACGAGAACGAGCGGAACTCCTACGCCCCGATCTCCACGATCCTGGAGCGGGCGAACGCCCGCAGCGACGGGAGGCTGCGGATCCGACTGGCCACCTCCGGCCCGGTCGCCGGCCCGGTCGCCCGGTGACGGGGCCGACCCCCTCCCTCCGGTCATTGGAGGCGCAGGCACGAAATCCATCGTGGCACGCGGGTTAACCCGTGGTCCGGCCGTTGGAGCCTGCCTACGATCGCAGGATGACCGAAACGGCGAGGACGGCCCGCGCCGGCGTCCCCGAGCGTCCGACCCTGGACGGGCTCGAGGAGAGCTGGGCGCGCCGCTGGCAGGAGGAGGGCACGTACGCGTTCGACCGCTCGAAGAGGCGTGTCGACGTGTACTCGATCGACACCCCGCCGCCGACCGTATCGGGCGAGCTGCACATGGGACACGTCTTCTCGTACACCCACACCGACACGACGGCGCGCTACCAACGGATGCGTGGCAAGGCGGTCTTCTACCCGATGGGCTGGGACGACAACGGCCTGCCCACCGAGCGTCGGGTGCAGAACGTGTACGGGGTCCGGTGCGATCCGGCGCTGCCGTACGACCCGGTGTGGCGGCCACCCGCGACCCCGGTCGACGAGGCCGCCCGCCGCGACCCCACCCCGATCTCGCGGCGCAACTTCATCGAGCTGTGCGAGCGGCTGACCGTCGCCGACGAGCAGGTCTTCGAGGCGCTCTGGCGGCGCCTCGGGCTCTCCGTGGACTGGTCCCTGACGTACACCACGATCGGCCGGGTGGCTCGGGCGACCAGCCAGCGGGCGTTCCTGCGCAACCTGCACCGGGGTGAGGCGTACCAGGCGGAGGCGCCGACGCTGTGGGATGTCGGCTTCGCCACCGCGGTCGCCCAGGCCGAACTGGAGGACCGGGAGCGGCCCGGCGCCTACCACCGGCTGCGGTTCACCGCGCCCGGCGGGCGGGAGGTGCTCATCGACACCACCCGGCCCGAGCTGCTGCCGGCCTGCGTGGCGCTCGTCTGCCATCCCGACGACGAGCGGTACGCCGACCTGGTGGGCGGCACGGCGCGCAGCCCGCTGTTCGGCGTCGAGGTGCCGGTGTACGCCCATCCGCTGGCCGACCCGGCCAAGGGCACCGGCGTCGCGATGGTCTGCACGTTCGGGGACCTGACCGACGTGACCTGGTGGCGTGAGCTGCGGCTGGACACCCGGGTGGTGATCGGCCGGGACGGCCGGCTGCTCCCCGAACCGCCGGCCGGGGTGCCGGCGCAGCCGTACGCGGCACTGGCCGGGCAGACCGTCAACGGCGCCCGCCGGGAGATCGTCGGAATGCTCGCCGACGCGGGCGACCTGCTCGGCGAGCCACGCCCGATCACGCACCCGGTCAAGTTCTACGAGCGTGGCGACCGGCCACTGGAGATCGTCTCGACCCGGCAGTGGTACCTGCGCAACGGCGGCCGGGACGACGAGTTGCGGGCGACGCTGCTGGCTCGGGGCGAACAGCTGCACTGGGTGCCGACGCACATGAAGCACCGCTACGACAACTGGGTGGGCGGCCTGACCGGCGACTGGCTGGTCAGCCGGCAGCGCTTCTTCGGGGTGCCGGTGCCGGTGTGGTACCGGCTCGACAACGCTGGCGAGCCGGACTGGTCCCAGCCTCTCACGCCGGACGAGTCCGCGCTGCCGGTCGATCCATCCACCGATCCGGCACCCGGCTACGACGAGTCGCAGCGCGGCCGGCCGGGTGGTTTCGTCGGCGACCCGGACGTGCTGGACACCTGGGCCACCTCGTCGCTGACCCCGCAGATCGTCGGCGGTTGGGAGACCGACCCGGAGCTGTTCGCCCAGATCTTCCCGATGGACCTCCGCCCGCAGGGGCAGGAGATCATCCGGACCTGGCTGTTCGACAGTGTGGTCCGCTCGCACTTCGAGCACGGCGTGCTGCCCTGGCGGGACACCGTGCTCTCCGGCTGGATCCTCGACCCGGACCACAAGAAGATGGCCAAGTCCAAGGGGAACGTGGTCACCCCGCTGGCGCTGCTGGAGCAGCACGGCTCGGACGCGGTGCGCTACTGGGCGGCCAGCGGCAAGCCCGGCATGGACCTGGCGTTCGACCCGGCGCAGATCAAGGTCGGCCGGCGGCTGGCCACCAAGCTGCTCAACGCGTCGAAGTTCGCGCTCGGGTTGGGGGCCGCGGACGCGCTGCGCACCCCGGCGACCGCGCCACTGGACCGGGCCATGCTCGCCGAGTTGGCCACCGTGGTCACCGCCGCGGGCGCCGCCTTCGACTCCTACGACCACACCGCGGCGTTGCAGGTGACCGAGGCGTTCTTCTGGCGGTTCTGCGACGACTACATCGAGCTGGTCAAGGAGCGCGCGTACGGCACCGGAGCGGCGGCCGACTCGGCCCGGGCCGCGCTGGCCTCGGCGCTGTCGGTGCAGTTGCGGCTGTTCGCCCCGGTCCTGCCGTACGTCACCGAGGAGGTCTGGTCCTGGTGGCGGTACGGCTCGGTGCACCGGGCGCCCTGGCCCACCACGCACGAGGTGGCCCGGACGATCGACGGAACGGGCGAACCGGCGCTGCTTCGGCTGGCCGGCGACGCGCTGAGCCAGGTGCGGCGGGCCAAGTCGGAGCGGAAACTGTCGATGAAGGCGGAGGTGCCGCTGGCCGAGGCGCTCGGCCCGGCGGCGCTGCTGGACCAGCTCACCCTGGTCGCCGACGACCTGCGCGCGGCTGGCCGGATCGGCAAGCTCGATCTGCTCCCCGATCGCACACCGGAACTCGTCATCGCCTGCGCCTTCTGACCGGTGCGGAAGGTGCCCTCCGCGGGGAGGGCACCTTCCCAGCAGCTCACCAGCCGCGCAGGAAGCGCAGGCCGAGCAGGAACGAGACCACCGCCGGCCCGACCAGCAACGTGATCGCCTGGAGCCGGTACGGCATCCGGTGCCGGGTCAGTTCCACGGCGTTGCCCAGCACGATCGCCCCGGCCAGCATCAGGAACGCACCCCACCAGCCGGTCTCCAGGTGGATCAGATCCACCCGGATCAGTTGCAGGGTCAGACCGAGCAACGCGCCGGTGAGCGCGAGCAGGGCAACCGCCCGGTGCAGGCCACGGGCCAGCGGGTGGGCCGCCCGCCACAGGTAGGTGCCGGCGACCGCCAGGCAGGGCAACGTCACCAGCACCGGCCAACCCCGGCCCATCACGCTGAACATCAACAGCGCGCCCACCGCGAACACCAGCGCGCCGACGCAGGCGATGACGTACCCGGCGAAGGCCCGGCCCCCACCCCTGGCCAGCAGCGGCCCTCCGCTGGCCGCGATCAGCGCGCCCGGGATCAGGATGAAGCCGGCCCACCAGTGGAACCGTCCGCTGCCCTGGGCGGCCGTCGCGACGGTGGCGCAGGCCAGTCCGGCGACCGCCAGGCTGGTCAGCCACGGCCGGCTGCTCCGGGAGT
Organism: Micromonospora sp. NPDC005163; assembly: GCF_053599835.1. Lineage (NCBI taxonomy): Bacteria > Bacillati > Actinomycetota > Actinomycetes > Micromonosporales > Micromonosporaceae > Micromonospora > Micromonospora sp. NPDC005163. Next base: position 50,384 of record NZ_JBSFYP010000032.1, on the reverse strand, counting down.
ACGGCTCAGCCAACGACACTCGCTCCGCTTCGACGCTCACGCCCACCAGCCTGGCGCGCGACGCCCCGCCCGGTCCATCCGGCCAGCCCTACCGCCGGACGGTGGCTGGCCGGAAGACCGCGCCGCACCGACCTCAGCTCGTCTCGCCGGCCACGCTGAACGAGCGCAGACGGTCGATGGCCAGCACGGTGAAGCCGATGCTGACCAGCGCGGTCATCACCGCCGCCACCGGCACCGACACCGTGGTCTCCAGCAGCCCGGTGGGGGCGAGCCGGTCGGCGAGGGCGATCACGTACTGCTGGATGGAGAGCACCTTGGTGCCGCTGACGAAGTTGCCCAGCAGCCCCTCCCAGATCAGCACGTAGACCAGGCCGAGGAGCACCGGCCGCCGAGTGACCAGGCTGAGCGCGAGGAACAGCGCCGAGTACGCCAGCGCGCCGAGCGCCGCCGCGGCGGCCAGCGCCAGGCCGAGGCGTACCGAATCGGCCAGCACGCCCGCCACGTAGAGCGGCACCGCGACGGTGACCGCGGTGACCCCGGCGGCCACCGCGAGCTTGGGCAGCACGATCTGCCACCGCGGCAACGGCTTGGTCAGGATGTGCACCACCGTGCCGTCGTCGATCTCGGCGCCCAGCACACCGGTGCCGATGATCAGCGCCACCACCGGCAGCACCACCGCCAACCCGAGGCCGACCAGCACCGGCGGGCCCCACTCGCCCGGGTCGACGCCCAGCGACCGGCAGAGCACGGCCAGCCCGAGCAGCACCAGCGGCAGCGGGAGCAGCAGCAGGAACCGCCGCCGGCCGAACAGGCCGCGCGCGGTGATCCAGGTAATGGTCGACATGTCAGGCCTCCACCAGGTAGGAGAAGACGCTCTCCAGGGACTCGTCGGACGGCACCAGCTGGCGCACCCGGATGCCCCGGGTCAGTGCGATCCGGGGCAGCGCCCGGGTGAAGGCGCCGTAGTCGCCGGCGCGCACGGTCAGGCCGGTGCGGTCCAGCTCCACGCCGCTCACCGAATCCTCGGCGATCAGCGCGACGGCCAGCGCCCGGTCGTCGGTGGAGCGCACCGCGAAGACGTGCGGGCGATTGGTCATCAGCCGCCGGATGGTCCGGAAGTCGCCGGAGGCCGCCAGTCGGCCGGCCACCATCACCTGCACCGTCCCGGAGACCTGCTCGACCTCCTCCAGGATGTGCGAGCTGAACAGGATGGTCCGGCCGGCGTCGCCAAGCGTGTGCAGCAACTGCATCATGTGCAGTCGCTGGCGCGGGTCCAACCCGTTGAACGGCTCGTCGAGCAGCAGCACCTGCGGGTCGTGCACCAACGCGGCGGCCACCCGCGCCCGTTGCCGCATGCCCTTGGAGTACGTGCCGATCCGGCGGTCCTGCGCGGACTCCAGCTCCACCAGGTCGATGGCCCGCCGGGCCGCCGCCGCCGGATCGGCCAACCGGTGCAGCTTCGCGCTGGCCAGCACGAACTCGTACGCGGTGAGGAAGCCCTGCACCGCCTCGCGCTCACTGACCAGCCCCAGCCGGCGGTAGACGCTCGGGTTGCGCCAGGTCGGCTCGTCGTCGAGGGTCACGGTGCCCCGCGACGGGGCGAGGAACCCGGCCATCATGTGCAGGAGCGTGGTCTTGCCGGCGCCGTTCGGGCCGAGCAGCCCGGTCACTCCCGGCCCGAGCGCCATGCTGATGTCGTTGACGGCGACCACGTTGCCGTACCACCGGGACACCCCGGTCAGGCTCAGCGTGCTCATCAGGAGGCGACCTTCCGGTAGCGGGCCAGCAGGAGGGCGGTCGCGCCGGCGACCAGCAGTAGCGCGGCCAGGGCGTAGACCGGGCCGAAGCCGCCGATCGACGGGCCGCCCTGGTCGCCCTCCACGAGCAGATCGCCCAGCGACCAGATGCCCACGCCCTGCACCAGGGTGGAGGGCGAGGCCAGCCCGGCCAGCTCGTTGGCCGTACGCGACGGCAGGATGCTCAGCGTGCCCACGATCGGGGTGGTCATCAGGAAGACGGCGACCACACCACCGGCGGCGAACGCGCGCTTGCCGGTCAGCGACGCGACCAGCAACCCGACCGAGGCGAAGACCACCGCCCACAGCCCGGCGTAGAGCAGCCCGGGCAGCAGGTCGAGCAGCTCGTTCCAGACCCCGCGCATGCCGTCCTTGGTGGTGAACGCGGCGCCCAGGAACATCACCAGCTGGGGCCCGCCGAGCAGCAGCCAGAGTGCGGTGACCAGCGCCAGCAGCTTGGCCACCGCGTAGTCACCGCGCGGCAGCGGTCGGGAGAAGTACAGCGGCAGCACCCCGCTGCGCAGGTCCCGCGAGACCAGCTCCGGCGCGGCCACCGCGACGAAGAAGAGGACCAGCCAGCTCATCGAGTCGGCGAACTGGGCGTACGTGGCGACCGGTTCGCCGATCTGGCTGCGTACGGCGGCCAGGGCCACCGCGACCAGGGTGACGATGCCGACCACCAGCCAGGGGAAGATCTTGGCCTTGGCGCTGCGCCCGAACCCGAACGCGGTGCGCAGCCCGTGCAGATAGAGCGCGCCGAAGACGTGCCGGCGGCCCAGCCGCGGACCCTCGTAGCGCTGGTAGCCGATGTCGTGGATGACGCCCGTCGGCGTGGAGCGCACCGCGGCGGTTGACAGCTCAGGCATGGGAGAGCTCCCTCGTGGCGAAGAGTTCGGCCACCCGGTGCCGGCGCTGGTCCAGTCGGTGCAGCGGCAGGTCCAGCTCGGCGACCGCGCCGAGGATCAGGTCGTAGGTGCTGTCGTCGGCGAGTGGCACGAGCAGCAGCCGGCCGTCCCGCGCCACCGGCAGGTCGAGCGCGGCGAGCCGGGCGGCGAGTTCCTCGGTGCCCTCGCTGACCTCCACGGCGAGCACGTCGGTGGCCGAGGTCATGGCGGAGATGTGGTCGGCGCGCAGCAGCCGGCCGCCGTCGATGGCGATCAGCGTGTCGCAGATCCGTTCCACCTCGCCCAACAGGTGCGAACAGACCAGCACGGAGATGCCGAACTCGGTGCCGATGCGGTGCACCAGCGCCAGCATGGCGTCCCGGCCGGCCGGGTCGAGGCCGTTGGTCGGCTCGTCGAGCAGCAGCAGGTCGGGGTCGTGCACCAGCGCCTGCGCCAGCTTGACCCGCTGCTTCATGCCGGTGGAGTAGCCGCCGACCGGGCGGTAGCGCTCCTCGTAGAGCCCGACGTGCCGCAGCGCCTCGGAGGCCCGCTCGCGGGCCGCGGTGCGCGGCAGGCCGCTGATCCGGCCGAGGTGGGTGACCAGCTCGGCGGCGGACAGGTCCGGCGGGAGGCAGTCGTGCTCGGGCATGTAGCCGACCCGGGCGCGGACCGCCGCCGGGTCAGCGGTCGGGTCGAAACCGATCACCGAGACCTGACCGCTGGTCGGGGCGATCAGGCCGAGCAGGATCTTGATCAAGGTGGATTTGCCGGCGCCGTTCGCGCCCACCAGGCCGATGATCCCCGGCTCGACGGCGACGGTGAGGTCGGCGAGCGCGGTGACCCGACCTCCGTACGTCTTGGTGAGCGACTGGGTCGCGATCAGTGTCACGATGCCCAGCGTAGGGAGTCGATGCCCCCCGCGGACACCGGCGCGCCCCCTGCACTCCCCTGATCTCGCGGCGGCCGACCCCTAGGGTGCGCCGCCCCGATTCCGCGACGAGCGGTGGATCTGGAACCGACTGCGGTCGGCGGTGGGTCGCCGGATCCGCCGCTGACCGCCCGCCGGGTCGTGGAGTGGCGGCCTCGACCGATCGGCGGTCGGCTGCGAAACTGTGTGCCGGTCAGCGAGTGGGGGGTGTGGATGAGCAACGGCTGGGTGCTGCCCGACGAGGTGCTCCGGGACGCGCCGGCGTACACGCCGCGTCCGGGCGAGCTCGCGGATCTTGAGCTGCTGCTGACCGGCGCGTACGCCCCCCTGACCGGCTTCATGACCCGCGCCGATCTGGTCTCGGTCAGCCGACGCGGGCGGCTGGCCGACGGCACGCCGTGGCAGGTCGCGGTGGCCCTCCAACTGCCCGCCGCGCTGGCCCAGGGTTTCGATCCGCGCGATCCGGCCCGCCGGGCGCTGGTGCTGACCGACGGCGAGGGCGCGCCGGTGGCCGCCTTGGACGTGGCGGACGTCTGGCCGGTACGCGACGGCGTGGCCGGGGTGGGCGGCCAAGTCCGGCGGCTGGGTGACGGTGGCCACGGGCCGTTCCAGCGACTGCGCCGCAGCCCGGAGGAGGTCCGCGCGCTGCTGCCGCCGGGCCGGGTGCTCGGAGTGATCGCCGACCGGCCGCTGCACCGGCCGCAGCTTGCCCAGATCGCCCACGCCGCGCGCACCCTGGCCGCGCACCTGCTGGTGATGATCCCGGTCGGTGAGGGTGGCGTCGCCGGGCTCCCGCCGGAGGCTCTGGTGCGCAGCATCTTCGCCGCCCGGGACCGGATGCCGCCGGCCACCCTGGTCGCGGTGCCACTGTCGCACCGTCGGGAGGAGATCGCCGATGCGCTGCTGCGCGCACGGGTCTCCGCCGCGTACGGGGTCACCCACCTGCTCTCCACCGGGGAGATGCTCTCCGGAGCCGGGCTGCGGGTGCTGGTGCCGCGCGAGCTGGCGTACGACAACCGGGACGGGCAGTGGCGCTGGCGGGAGGACATCCCGCCGCGCAACCGCCGTCTCGCGCTGACGCAGGAGGAGATCGACGACCTGCTGGACCGGGGCTTCCCGCTGCCGGAGTGGCACACCCCGCCCGCGGTGGCGAAGGAGCTGGCCCGGGCCCGGCCACCGCGCCGGCACCGGGGCCTCGTGGTCTTCCTGACCGGGCTCTCCGGCTCCGGCAAGTCGACCATCGCCCGGGGCCTGGCGGACGTGTTGCGCGAGAGCGGCGACCGCACGGTGACCCTGCTCGACGGGGACGTGGTGCGCCGGGAGCTCTCCGCCGGGCTGGGCTTCAGCAAGACGGACCGGGATCTCAACGTCCGACGGATCGGCTGGGTGGCCGCGGAGATGGCCCGGCACCGTGGGGTGGGCATCTGCTGCCCGATCGCCCCGTACGCGGCGGCCCGCGCCACCGCTCGTGAGATGGCCCTGGCCGCGGGGGCCGGTTTCGTGCTGGTGCACGTCGCCACCCCGCTGGAGGTGTGCGAACAGCGAGACCGCAAGGGCCTGTACGCGCGCGCCCGGGCCGGCCTGCTCACCGGCATGACCGGCATCGACGACCCGTACGAGGAGCCGACGGACGCGGACCTGGTGGTGGACACCACCGATCTGAGCGTGCCGGAGGCGGTGCAGGCCGTGCTGCACCACCTGACCGAGACCGGCTGGGTGGAGATGAAGACCCCGTCCGCCTGAGCCGGCCGTACCCCGTTCCTTCCACCGCTACCGGCTACGCGCTAGTGTTCATCTTTGTTGGAACACGTTTGACCGCGTGAGAGTACGTGGACCCGGGAGGCACGGCGGATGCTCGCTCAGCAGCGGCAGGCGGCCATCCTGGAGCGGGTCCGGTCGACGGGCGGCGTCCGGGTGACCGAGCTGGCCACCGAGTTCGGCGTCTCCGACATGACCATCCGGCGCGACCTGGAGGCGCTGCACGAACGCGGCCTGCTGGCCAAGGTGCACGGCGGCGCCACGGCGGCCGGCCCGAGCTCGACCGACGAGCCGGGCTTCCACGCCAAGTCGGTCCGCCAGCTGCCCGAGAAAGCCGCCATCGCGGACCGGGCCGCCCAGTTGGTCCGGTCGGGTGCCGCGGTCGCGCTCTCCGCCGGCACCACCACCGCCGAGCTGGCCCGCAGGCTGGTGGACGTGCCCGGCCTGACCGTCGTGACCAACTCGCTGCCGGTGGCCGAGATCCTGCACGCCGGCGGCCGGCCGGACCAGACGGTGGTGCTCACCGGCGGCGTACGCACGCCCTCGGACGCGCTGGTCGGCCCGCTCGCGGTCGACGCCGTCCGGACGCTGCACCTGGACCTGCTCTTTCTCGGAGTGCACGGCATCAGCGAACGGGCCGGCTTCACCACCCCGAACCTGATGGAGGCGGAGACCGACCGGGCACTGGTCGCGGCGGCGGACCGGTTGGTGGTGCTCGCCGACCACACCAAGTGGGGCACGGTGGGCATCTCCTCGATCGTCGAGCTGGCCGCGGCGCACGTCCTGGTGAGCGACGACCGGTTGCCTCCGCCCGCGCGACAGGTACTCGAGGAACAGGTGGGCGAATTGATCATCGTGAAGGCGACGGGGGCGGGCCGCATGACGCGCACGCCGACGAGTGAGGGGACGGCGCAGTGAAGCGCACCGCGATCGACCTGGCCGACGGCCGGGAGCTGATCTACTTCGACGAGCGCGACGACGCTGTCCGCGACCAGGCGGACCGCCGGCACCTTCCGCCGCCGCCCCCCGCGTCCCAACTGCGCTACGACCCGCTGACCGACGAGTGGGTGGCGGTCGCCGTGCACCGGCAGACCCGCACCTTCCTCCCGCCAGCGAACGAGTGCCCGCTCGACCCATCGGTCGGCGACCGCCTGACCGAGATCCCGGCCCCCGACTACGACGTGGTGGTCTTCGAGAACCGCTTCCCGTCGCTGAGCGGCCGGGTGACCGACGAGCCCGGGGAGATCACCCCGTTCACGCCGGCCCGGCCGGGCCTCGGCCGGTGCGAGGTCGTCTGCTTCACCTCGGACCACAACGCCTCCTTCGCGAGCCTCCCCCCGAGCCGGGTCCGCACCGTTCTGGACGCGCTCGCCGACCGGACCGAGGTGCTCGGCGAGCTGCCCGGCGTGGAGCAGGTGTTCTGCTTCGAGAACCGGGGCGTCGAGATCGGTGTCACGCTGCACCACCCGCACGGGCAGATCTACGCGTACCCCTTCGTGACGCCGCGCACCCGGGCGCTGCTGGCCGCGGCACGCCGGCACGCCGAGCGGACCGGCGGAGGCAACCTCTACGCGGACGTGCTGGCCGCCGAACGCGCTGCCGGCGACCGGGTGGTCGTCGAGAACGAGCACTGGACGGCGTTCGTGCCGGCGGCGGCCCGCTGGCCGTTCGAGGTGCACGTGGCGCCGCGCCGCGTCGTGCCGGACATCCCGGCGCTCAGCGACAGCGAGCGGGACGCCTTCGGGCCGCTCTACCTGGACCTGCTGCGCCGCTTCGACGGGCTGTTCGACATGCCGATGCCGTACATCGCCGCGTGGCACCAGGCGCCGGTGCGGATCGACCGCGAGCTGGGCCACCTGCACCTTCAGCTGTTCAGCATCCGACGCGCCAAGGACAAGTTGAAGTACCTGGCGGGCTCCGAGTCCGGGATGGGCGTCTTCATCAACGACATCTCCCCCGAACGCGCCGCCGACCTCCTGCGCGCCGCCTGAAGGAAGGGCCCCTTATTAACGCCGGGTGCATAGGAAGGGGCCCTTCCTAACGCCTGACACCCGGGAGACAGGGCGCGGGGGGCCCGGGACAGGGCCCCCCGCAGGGAAGGGACGGCTGGCTGTGCTCGACACAGCCGGGAAGGCTGGCTGATCGGCACGCATGCCGCGGGTCGACCGCGGTCAACCTTCCTGGACGCGACTGGCATCTCGTCCACCCTGGTCAACGAGGCGCGCCGGCCGGGGTGACGCGGGCGGTGTGTCGACCACGGACACGCCGGAGCCCGCCGGCGGGTGCCGACGGGCTCCGTTGCTGCGGTACGCGTGGATCAGGCGCCGATCTTGCGCGCCAGGTTCTCGTCGAGCGCGTTCATGAACTCGTCGGTGCTCAGCCACGGGGCGTCCCGCGAGATGAGCAGCGCGAGGTCCTTGGTCATCTGGCCGCCCTCGACGGTGTCGACGATGACCTGCTCCAGGGTGTTGGCGAACTCGGTCACCGCCGGCGTGCCGTCCAGCTTGCCCCGGTGGGCGAGGCCCCGGGTCCAGGCGTAGATCGACGCGATCGGGTTGGTCGAGGTCTTCTCGCCCTTCTGGTACTGCCGGTAGTGCCGGGTGACCGTGCCGTGCGCGGCCTCGGCCTCGACGGTACGACCGTCCGGGGAGAGCAGGACCGAGGTCATCAGACCCAGCGAGCCGAAGCCCTGCGCGACGGTGTCCGACTGCACGTCACCGTCGTAGTTCTTGCAGGCCCAGACGTAGCCGCCCTCCCACTTGAGCGCGGCGGCGACCATGTCGTCGATCAGCCGGTGCTCGTAGGTGATGCCGGCGGCGGCGAACTCGGCCTTGAACTCGTTCTCGAACACCTCGGCGAAGATGTCCTTGAACCGGCCGTCGTACGCCTTGAGGATGGTGTTCTTGGTGGACAGGTAGACCGGGTAGTTGCGGTCCAGGCCGTACCGGAACGAGGCCCGGGCAAAGTCCCGGATCGACTCGTCGTAGTTGTACATGCCCATGGCGATGCCGCCGCCGGAGAAGTTGGCGACCTCCATCTCCATCGGCGCGCCGCCGTCGGCCGGGGTGTAGGTGACGGTCACCTTGCCGGGGCCGGGGACGACGAAGTCGGTGGCCTTGTACTGGTCACCGTGGGCGTGCCGGCCGATGATGATCGGCTTGGTCCAGCCGGGGACCAGCCGCGGCACGTTGGACATGATGATCGGCTCACGGAAGACGACGCCGCCGAGGATGTTGCGGATGGTGCCGTTGGGCGACCGCCACATCTTCTTCAGGCCGAACTCCTCCACCCGGGCCTCGTCCGGGGTGATGGTCGCGCACTTGACGCCGACGCCGTGCTCCTTGATGGCGTTGGCGGCGTCGATGGTGACCTGGTCGTCGGTCTCGTCACGGTGCTGGATCGACAGGTCGTAGTAGTGCAGGTCGACGTCGAGGTAGGGCAGGATCAGCTGCTCCCGGATCTGCTTCCAGATGATCCGGGTCATCTCGTCGCCGTCGAGCTCCACGACCGGGTTGTTTACCTTGATCTTCGCCATCGGCCGGCGCTCCTCTCGGGGGACACGTGCTCAAGCAGTACGAGCGTACTGGAAACAGGCCGGCGGCCCCCAGCCGGCCTCGACCGGCCGGCGGAAACCGGGCTGCACGGCGCAGAAGTCTCCTGACATCATCGCCCGATGCCACTGAGCCGCACCCTCGGGTCTATCACGGTCACCGCGCTCACCGACTCCGAGGGTGCCTTCTTCCAGCCCCGGACGGAGGCGTTTCCGCACGCCACAACGGCGCACTGGCGGGAAGCCGACCGGCGCGACCCCACCTCGGTGACCGCCGACGGGCAGTGGTGGCTGTCCTTCCGCAGCTTCGCCGTCCGGGCCGGCGACGGGCCGGTGACCCTGGTCGATGCCGGGATCGGGCCGGCCGACGCGCCCGCCGGGAGCTGGGCGCCCGTACCCGGTCGGCTGCCCGCCGAACTGGCCGCCGCCGGCATCGACCCCGCCGACGTCGACACGGTCGTGCTCACCCATCTGCACAGCGACCACATCGGCTGGGCGGTGACCGGCACGCCCGGCCGGCCGTACTTCCCGAACGCGAGCTACCTTGTGCAACGCGCCGAGCTGGACGCCGCGGAGACGATCAGTCCCGGGCTGCCGGCCGGCCTGGTCGCGCCGTTGCGCGCCGCCGGCCAGCTCCGGGTGGTCGACGGCGAGACCAGCCTCACCCCGGCGGTACGACTGCTGCCCACCCCGGGACACACCCCCGGCCACCAGTCGGTGCTCCTGACGGCGGCCGACGAGCGGATGCTGCTCACCGGCGACCTGCTGGTGCACGCCGCGCAACTCGTCGACCCCAACCTGGCGTACGCCCACGAGGTGGACCCGGAACTCGCCCGCGCCTCCCGGCTGGCCGCCCTGCGCACCCTCAACCCCACCCTCCTGGCCACCCCCCACCTGGGCACTCCCTTCACCCCCTTCACCCCGCTCCCCCCGTTCCCAGCTTGTTGATCAAGAGGTTTGCGTCAGGAACCGCGGTCGCGGTGACGCAAACCTCTTGATCACGGGGGTGGATCGGGGTGGGGGGACAGCGAAGGGCGCGCCGGCTTCGCCGGCGCGCCCTTCGCGGAGCGGTGGTTCGGGTCACATGTTCGCGACGTCGCCCTGCTTGGCGCGGACGGCCTCGGCGGCCGCCAGGAGGCTGGCCCGCTCGTCGGCGTCCAGGTCGGTCTCGACGACCCGCTTGACGCCCTCGGCGCCGATCTCGGCCTCGACGCCCAGGTAGACGCCGTCGATGCCGTACTCGCCGTCGACCCACGCGCAGACCGGCATGACCTCGCCGGAGTCCTCGGCGACGGCCGTCGCCATCCGGGCCGCCGCGGCGGACGGGGCGTAGTACGCGGAACCGGTCTTGAGCAGCGCGACCACCTCGGCGCCACCGTTGCGGGTCTTGACCACCAGCTCCTCGATCTGCGCCGCCGGCATCGCCTCCCGCAGCGGCTTGCCGTTGACCGTGCTCTTCGAGGGCACCGGGACCATGGTGTCGCCGTGCGAGCCCAGGGTCAGCGTGCGGACCGACGCCACCGGCACGTTGAGCGCCTCGGCGACGAAGTTGCTGAACCGGGCACTGTCGAGCATGCCGGCCTGGCCGAGCACCCGGTTCTTCGGGAACTGGGTGGCGAGCTGCGCCAGGGCGGTCATCTCGTCCAGCGGGTTGGAGACCACGATGACGACGGCGTTCGGGGCGTACTTGGCGACGTTCTCGGCGACCTGCCGCACGATCTTGGCGTTGGTCTCCAGCAGGTCCATCCGGCTCATGCCCGGCTTGCGCGGCAGGCCAGCGGTGATCACCACGACGTCGGAGCCCTCGATGGCCTCGTAGCCCTCGCCGTTCGGGCCGGTGGTCGCGCCGACCACCTTGGTCTCGAAGCCCTCGATGGCCCGCGACTGGTTGAGGTCGAGTGCGAGACCCGCGGGCTTGCCCTCCACGATGTCGGTGATCACTACGGTGTCGAAGACGTCGTACTCGGCCAGGCGCTGTGCGGTGGTGGAGCCGTAGAAGCCAGCCCCGACGACAGTGACCTTCTTACCCATGGTCGTCCCACTCCCTGATACCAGTCGGTTTTCCGGACCGTATCAGTCATCCTGGCACCGATCAGGTCAGGGGCGGATGGTTACGGCCTGGTTCGACACGGAACGTCCGCTCACCCGCACGAGCGTCCGCAGGGTGCCCTTCGTTACACCTCAGCCGCGCTCGGCGCGTTCGACGACGTTGCTGAGCAGCATCGCCCGGGTCATCGGGCCGACGCCGCCGGGCATCGGGACCAGCGCGCCGGCCGTCTCGGCCACGCCCGGGTCCACGTCGCCGGTGTACCGGCCCTTGCCGTCCGCGCCGATCACCCGGGTGATGCCGACGTCCACCACCACCGCGCCAGGACTGATCATGTCGGCGGTGAGCAGGCCCGGTACGCCGGCCGCGACGATGACGATGTCGGCGGCCCGGGTGTGCGAGGCGAGGTCGAGCGTGCCGGTGTGGCACAGGGTGACGGTGGCGTTCTCACTGCGCCGGGTGAGCAGCAGCCCGAGCGGACGGCCGACGGTGTTGCCCCGGCCGACCACCGCGACGGTGGCGCCGCGCAGCGCCACATCGTGCCGCCGGAGCAGCTCCACGATGCCGCGCGGCGTGCAGGGCAGCGGGCCGTCGTAGCCGAGGACGAGCCGGCCCAGGTTGACCGGGTGCAGGCCGTCGGCGTCCTTGGCCGGGTCGATCAGCTCCAGTACCCGTTGGGTGTCCAGGTGGGCCGGCAGCGGCAGCTGGACGATGTAGCCGTGGCACGCCGGGTCGGCGTTCAGCTCGGCCAGGACGTCGTCGACCTGCTGCTGGGTGGCGTCGGCCGGCAGCTCCCGGCGGATGGAGGCGATGCCCACCTCGGCGCAGTCCCGGTGCTTGCCGTTGACGTACGCCTGGCTGCCCGGGTCCGCCCCGACCAGCACCGTGCCCAGCCCGGGGGTGATGCCACGCTCCGCGAGCGCCTTCACCCGTATCCGCAGCTCATCCTTGATCTCCGCCGCGGTCGCCTTGCCGTCCAGAAGCGTCGCCGTCACGACCAGATCGTCTCACGGCCACCGCCGACCGTTCGGACGACCTCAGTCCGGGACCGGCTGCCGAGATCCCTGCCACTCGCCGCCGGTCACGAACTGTGACGTGTCGCTAGTCACTCTCCGTGACGTTTTGTGGAGCTGATCACCGCCGAACCGGACAGGTCGGCACAGCAGGGTGGGGGGCGGCATTCGACCCAGAGCAGGCCAGCGAGGGCGGAGACACCACAACAGGCGTGAAATCGACCGGCGAAAAAGCAGGTCAGTCCGGTTAAGCCCCGTCTGGGGTAGCAGGCCTCCCCGCACTCGGCAAGGAAAGCCATCCCGGACCGTTATGCAGCCGCAACCGGCTCGTTGCCGAAGGCGGTTGCCCGACCTACCGTTACCCCTTGTTGCGCAGCGTAAACCCAGCGTCGGGCTTGACTGCGCAGCGTGAGGAGATGAGGAGGCTCAATGCGAGTTCGTAGGCTCGCCGCCTGGACCGCCCTCCCGCTCGCGGTGACGCTGGGCCTCGCGGCCTGCGGCAGCGGCGGAGACGGTGGGTCCAGCAGCGGCAGTTCAGCTGTCAGCATCCAGATCGCGGAACCGAAGCACCTGGTTCCGACCAACACCACCGAGACGTCCGGTGCGCAGGTGCTCACCGGCCTGTTCTCCCCGCTCGTCGACTACGACGCCCAGAACAAGCCGTACGAGGTCGCGGCCGAGTCCGTGACGTCGTCGGACAACAAGGTCTGGACGGTCAAGCTCAAGGACGGCTACACCTTCCACAACGGTGAGAAGGTCACGTCCGAGGACTACATCAACGCCTGGAACTACGGCGCGTACGCCCCCAACGGGCAGGACAGCAACTTCTTCTTCGAGAAGATCGCTGGCTACCCGGACCTGCAGGGCAAGGCGCCGAAGGCGAAGGAGATGTCCGGTCTGAAGAAGGTCGACGACCTCACCTTCCAGGTGACGCTCGCCGACCCGTACATCGACTTCCGGACGATGCTCGGCTACACCGCGTTCTACCCGATGCCGGAGGCCGCGTTCTCGGCCCCGGGCGTGCTCAAGGACTCCTACGAGCAGGCGCCGATCGGGCAGGGCCCCTTCAAGATGAAGGGCACCTGGCAGCACGACAGCAAGATCGTTGTCGAGCGGTACGACGCCTACCCGGGCGAGAAGCCCAAGGTGAAGGACGTCGAGTTCCGGATCTACCAGCAGCTCACCGCGGCCTACGCGGACGTCCTGGCGGACAACCTGGACGTGCTGCCCACGATCCCGACCGAGAGCCTGAGCACCGCTCCGACCGACCTGGGTGACCGGTACAAGACCAGCCCCATGTCGTCGTTCCAGTTCCTCGCGTTCCCGACGTTCGACAAGGACTACAGCAACCCGGACGTGCGCAAGGCCATCTCGATGGCGATCGACCGGGACGAGATCAGCAAGTCGGTCTTCAAGGGTTCGCAGCAGTCGGCCCGCTCGTTCGTCTCGCCGGTGCTGCCGGGCTACCGGGACAACACCGCTGGTGCGGCCGGGGAGTTCAACCCGACCGAGGCCAAGAGGCTCTACCAGGCCGCCGGCGGCCCGTCGAAGATCGTCATCTCCTACAACGGGGACGGCGGCCACAAGGACTGGGTCGACGCCACGGTCAACCAGCTGAAGACCAACCTGGGTGTCGACGTCGTCGGCTCGACCGAGCCGAAGTTCGCCGACCTGCTGACCAAGGTCGAGAAGAAGCAGCCGGTGGGCATGTTCCGGATGGGTTGGGTCATGGACTACCCGACCATGGAGGACTACCTCGGCCCGCTGTACAGCACCAACGGTTCGTCGAACTACTACGGCTACAGCAACCCGGAGTTCGACAAGCTCGTCAAGGAGGGTTCCGCCGCCAAGACGCAGGACGAGGCGATCGCCAAGTACCAGCAGGCGGAGGACATCCTGGCCAAGGACATGCCGGTCATCCCGCTCCGCTTCGGCGAGAACGTGTTCGGCCACTCGTCCAAGGTCAAGAATGTCGAGATGGACCTGTTCCAGCGGGTCAACCTCGTCAAGATCGAAGCAGCCAGCTGAGCTGACCATGGTGCGGGCCACCCGGGCGATGACGCCCGGGTGGCCCGGACCGCGCTCCCCGGGCCCGGACAACGGACCCGGCATCGGTAGCGCCGGCCATCCCCGGGCCGAACGGCAGGCATCCCGGATATTTCGGGTACGACCAGAGATGCCGTCCTGCGACCCTTTCGCACATTTCCGGAGAGACTGCTAAGCATGTTCCGCTACATCTTGCGGCGCCTACTGCAGATGGTCCTGGCGTTCTTCGGGACCACCCTGATCGTCTACGCGCTGATGTTCGCCGGCCAGGGCGACCCCATCCAGGCGCTCGCCGGCGAGCGCCCGGTGACCGAAGCCCAGCGGGCCTACCTGACCGAGAAGTACCACCTGGACGCCACCGGCGTCGGCGGCTTCTTCTACCGCTACTTCGACTACGTCAAGAGCCTGCTCCAGGGCGACCTCGGCCAGTCGCTGACCGGTCGCCAGATCGGCGACATCCTGCAGGCTGCCTGGCCGGTCACCGTGAAACTCGCGCTCATCGCGCTCGCCGTGGCGATCATCTTCGGAGTCACCGCCGGCGTGGTCGCCGGCATCCGCCGGGCCAGCATCTTCGACAACTCGACGCTGGTGCTGACCCTGCTGGTGCTGGGCATCCCGACCATCGTGCTGGCGCCCCTCGCGCAGTACTTCCTGGGCGTCAAGTGGCAGCTCTTCCCGCCCACCGCCGGCTCCGAGCCGACGTTCTACGCGCTGCTGCTGCCGGGCATCGTGCTCGGCTCGCTGTCGCTGGCCACCGCGCTGCGACTGACCCGCACCTCGGTGGCGGAGAACCTGCGCGCCGACTACGTACGGACCGCCCGGTCCAAGGGCCTGGTCAAGCGCCGCATCGTCACCGTGCACGTGCTGCGGAACTCGCTCATCCCCGTGGTCACCTTCCTCGGTGTGGAACTGGGCAACCTGATGAGCGGCGCGATCATCACCGAGGGCGTCTTCAACATCCCCGGCGTGGGCTTCAACCTCTTCCGCGGCATCCGCACCGAGGACGGCCCCCTGGTGGTGGGCATCGTCAGCGTGCTCGTCGTGGTCTACCTGGTCTCGAACCTGGTGGTGGACGTCCTGTACGCCGTACTCGACCCGAGGATCCGCTATGAGTGACTTTGAAACTGTGGCGGCCACCGAGAACCAGGCCGCACGCCGTGGCCCCTCGGGCGAGCCGGGCACGCCGAACCAGATCGGCGCGGCGAACAAGGCCCGCAGCCTGGCCGGGGACGCCTGGCGCGACCTGCGCCGCAACCCGATCTTCTGGATCTCGCTGGCGCTGGTCGTCGTTTTCACCCTGATGGCCCTGGCCCCCGGGATCTTCACCGCCAACAGCCCGAACGACTGCGTGCTCTCCCGGCAGCACGCCGGACCGTCCGGAGGCGCGATCTTCGGGTACGACTTCCAGGGCTGCGACACGTACTCCCGGGCGGTCTACGGCACCCGGGCCTCGCTGCTGGTCGGCGCGCTCTCCGCGCTCGGGACCGGGGTCATCGCGCTGGTGGTCGGCATGGTGGCCGGCTACTTCGGCCGCTGGGTCGACGCGGTGCTCTCCCGGGTGATCGACGTGGTGCTCGGCATCCCGCTGCTGCTGGCCGCGATCGTGCTGCTCAAGCGAGTGTCCAGCGACAGCGTGAACGCCCGGATCGCCGCGGTGATCTTCGTGCTGGCGATCCTGGGTTGGACCACGGCCGCCCGGGTCGTGCGCTCCTCGGTGATCACCGCCAAGGAGCAGGACTACGTGGCGGCGGCCCGGATGCTCGGCGCCGGCCACGGCCGGATCATGTGGCGGCACATCCTGCCGAACTCGCTGGCCCCGGCCATCGTCGTGCTGACCATCGCGC
Organism: Micromonospora sp. NPDC005163; assembly: GCF_053599835.1. NCBI lineage: Bacteria > Bacillati > Actinomycetota > Actinomycetes > Micromonosporales > Micromonosporaceae > Micromonospora > Micromonospora sp. NPDC005163. The sequence continues at coordinate 34,518 of NZ_JBSFYP010000032.1, read as the reverse complement.
TCGGCTCCTTCATCGCCGCCGAGGCGACGCTCTCGTTCCTGGGCATCGGCCTGAAGGCGCCGACCATCTCGTGGGGCCAGGACATCGACACCGGCCGCATCCACATGCGGGAGGCGGCCACGCCGCTGATCGTCCCGTCGGCCTTCCTCGCGCTGACCGTGCTGGCGTTCATCATGCTCGGCGACGCGATCCGTGACGCCTTCGACCCGAAGCTGCGGTGAACCTCTCATGACCCACTCCACCGTCCAACCCACGCCCGCCTCCGCCACGCCCGAGGGCGGCCACCTGCTGGAACTCCGGGACCTGCACGTCGAGTTCCGGACCAACGAGGGTGTGGCCCGGGTGATCAACGGCGTGTCCTACCACCTGGACGCCGGGGAGACCCTCGCCGTACTCGGCGAATCCGGCTCCGGCAAGTCGGTCACCGCCCAGGCGATCATGGGCATCCTGGACACTCCGCCCGCGGTCATCCGCTCCGGCCAGATCCTCTACCAGGGTCAGGACCTGCTCACCCGCTCCGAGGAACAGCGCCGGCAGGTCCGCGGCAAGGAGATCGCGATGATCTTCCAGGACGCGCTCTCCGCGCTGAACCCGGTGTTCCCGGTCGGCTGGCAGATCGGCGAGACGCTGCGCCAGCGCGACGGCATGTCACGAACTGACGCCCGCCAGCGTGCCATCGAGCTGATGGACCTGGTCAAGATCCCGGGTGCCGCAAAGCGGATCGGTGACTACCCGCACCAGTTCTCCGGAGGCATGCGGCAGCGCGTCATGATCGCCATGGCGCTGGCGCTGAACCCGAAGGTGCTGATCGCCGACGAGCCCACCACGGCGCTCGACGTCACCGTGCAGGCCCAGATCATGGACCTGCTGGCCGACCTGCGCCGGGACCTGAACATGGCGATGATCCTGATCACCCACGACCTGGGCGTGGTCGCCGGCGTCGCGGACCGGATCGCGGTCATGTACGCCGGCCGGATCGTCGAGCACGCCGACGTCCGCTCGCTCTACAAGGCGCCGGCCCACCCGTACACCAAGGGGTTGCTGGAGTCGATCCCGCGGATGGACGTCCGCGGCCAGGAGCTGTCGACGATCAAGGGGCTCCCGCCGAACCTGATGCGCATCCCCTCCGGTTGCCCGTTCCACCCCCGGTGCCCGTACGTGCAGCAGGTCTGCGTGGACGCGGTGCCGCACGACCTGGTTCTCGGCGACGGCCGGACCAGCGCTTGCCACTTCGCGCAGGAGGTCCGTGATGACAGCGCCCGCTAGCTCCACCAAGGTCCGGGGCGAGACCATCCTCTCCGTCGACAACCTGGTCAAGCACTTCCCGATCAGTCAGGGCGTGTTGTTCCAACGGCAGATCGGCGCGGTCAAGGCCGTCGACGGCGTGAGCTTCGAGCTGCGCCGCGGTGAGACGCTGGGCGTGGTCGGCGAGTCCGGCTGCGGGAAGTCCACCCTCGCCCGGCTGCTGATGCGGCTGGAGACGCCCACCTCCGGGAGCGCCACCCTCGAGGGCAAGGACCTCTTCAAGGCGTCCGGGGCCGAGCTGCGCCGGCTGCGCCGCAACATGCAGATGGTCATGCAGGACCCGTACACCTCGCTCAACCCGCGGATGACCGTCGGCGACATCATCGGTGAGCCCTTCGAGATCCACCGCGACGCCGCGCCGAAGGGCAGCCGGGATCGACGGGTCCAGGAACTGCTCGATGTGGTCGGGCTCAACCCGGAGCACATCAACCGGTACCCGCACCAGTTCTCCGGCGGTCAGCGCCAGCGCATCGGCATCGCCCGGGCGCTCGCGCTGCGGCCCGAGGTGATCGTCTGCGACGAGCCGGTGTCGGCGCTGGACGTCTCCATCCAGGCCCAGGTGATCAATCTGCTGGAGCAGCTCCAGGACGAGTTCGGGCTCTCGTACATCTTCATCGCCCACGACCTCTCCGTGGTGCGGCACATCGCCGACCGGGTCGCGGTCATGTACCTCGGCCGGATCGTCGAGACCGGCACCGAGGACGAGATCTACGAGCGGGCCACCCACCCGTACACCCAGGCGCTGCTCTCGGCGGTGCCGGTCCCGGACCCGGAGGCGCGCGAGCAGCGCAACATGATCCGGCTGGTCGGCGACGTGCCCAGCCCGGCCGACCCGCCGAGCGGCTGCCACTTCCGGACCCGCTGCTGGAAGGCCCAGGACATCTGCGCCGTCGAGGATCCGCAAACCGTGCCCCGCGCCGCAGACCCACACCCGTCGGCCTGCCACTTCGCCGAACTCCGCCCAACCGCTGCCTAACCCCACCCGGGCCCCGGGCGCCCAGCGCCGTTGATCATGAAGTTATTGTCCCGACACGCCGATCAGCCGCGCAATAACTTCATGATCGCCGGGCCGGGGACCGGCCCGGCCGGTGGTTAGTGGAAGAAGTGGCGGGTGTTGGTCAGGTACATGGTGACGTTGGCTTCCTTGGCCGCGGCGATGACCTCTTCGTCGCGGATCGAGCCGCCGGGCTGCACGATGGCGCGGACGCCGGCGTCGATGAGGATCTTCGGGCCGTCGGCGAACGGGAAGAACGCGTCCGACGCGGCGACGGACCCCCGGGCCCGGTCGGCGCCCGCCCGGCTGACCGCCAGCTGAGCCGAGTCGACCCGGTTGACCTGCCCCATGCCGACCCCGACGGTGGCGCCGCCCCGGGCGAGCAGGATCGCGTTGCTCTTCACCGCGCGGACCGCCCGCCAGGCGAACGCGAGGTCGCGCAGCAGTTCCTCGTCCGCCGCCTCCCCGGTCGCCAGCCGCCAGCTCGCCGGGTCGTCGCCGGGGGCGTCCACCCGGTCGGCGACCTGGGTCAGCACGCCACCGGTCACCGGCCGCCACTCGACCCTCGCCGGGTTCCAGGCCGGCGCGCGCAGCAGCCGGATGTTCTTCTTGCCCTGCAACACCTCCACCGCGCCCTCGTCGAAGCCGGGGGCGACGACCACCTCGGTGAAGATGTCGGCCACCTGCCGGGCCAGCTCGACCGAGACCGACCGGTTGACCGCGATCACCCCGCCGTACGCCGACACCGGGTCGCAGGCGTGTGCCTTGCGGTGCGCCTCGGCCACGTCCGCGCCCACCGCGATGCCGCACGGGTTGGCGTGCTTGATGATCGCGACGGCCGGCTGGTCGGCGAAGTCGTTCGCAGCCCGCCAGGCGGCGTCCGCGTCGACGTAGTTGTTGTAGGACATCTCCTTGCCGTGCAGCTGCTCGGCCTGGGCCAGCCCCGCCGGAGCGTCCGGGTCGGTGTAGAGCGCGGCCGGCTGGTGCGGGTTCTCCCCGTAGCGCAGCACGGCGGACTTGCGCAGCGCCTGCCCGGCGAACGCCGGCCAGGAGTCGTCGGCCGGTGCCAGCTCCTGCGCGCACCACTGGGCCACCGCCACGTCGTACTCGGCGATGTCGGCGAACGCCCGGGCGGCCAGCGCGCGGCGCTCGGCGAGGGTGAACCCGCCCTCGCCGAGCGCGGCGTGCAGCGCCGGGTACCCGGACGGGTCGGTGAGCACGGCTACCGACGCGTGGTTCTTGGCGGCGGCTCGGACCATGGCCGGGCCGCCGATGTCGATCTGCTCCACGCACTCCTCGACGCCGGCGCCGGAGGCGACGGTCGCCTGGAACGGGTAGAGGTTGGAGACCAGCAGGTCGAACGCGGCCACTCCCAGCTCGTCGAGCTGCGCCACGTGGGTGTCCTTGCGCAGGTCGGCGAGGAGACCGGCGTGGACCTTCGGGTGCAGGGTCTTCACCCGGCCGTCGAGCACCTCGGGGAAGCCGGTCACCGTCTCCACCGGCGTCACCGGCACGCCGGCGGCGGCGATGGTGCCCGCCGTGCTGCCGGTGGACACGATCTCCACACCGGCCGCGTGCAGGGCCTGGGCCAGCTCGACCAGCCCGGTCTTGTCGTAGACGCTGACCAGCGCCCGCCTGATCGGGCGGCGCCCGTCCTGAGTGGAACTCACGGAACCGTGACCTTCCTTCCGGTGATGGTCCAGCCTTCGCGGACCAGACGGCCGACCTGCTCGACGAGCTGGCGCCGCTCGGCTTCCTTGATGCGCTCGGTGAGCGCCTCCACGTCGTCGGAGTCGAGCACCGGAACCGCGACCTGCGCCACGATCGGCCCGGTGTCCATGCCGGCGTCGACGAAGAAGAGCGTGGCCCCGGTGAGCTTCACGCCGTAGGCGAGAGCGTCGCGCGGGCCGTGGATGCCGGGGAACGCCGGCAGCAGGGTGTTGTGTGTGTTCAGGTAGCGGTCACCGAAGGTGGCGAGGAAGTGCGGGCCGACCAGTTTGAGGAACCCGGCGGAGATGACCAGGTCGGGTTGGTGCTTCGCGACGTGCGCGGTGAGCGCGGCGTCCCAGCCCTCCCGGGTGTCGTGGTCGCGGACCCGCTCGACGAACGTCGGCACGCCGGCGGCCGCGGCCCGGTCCAGGCCCGCGATGCCTTCGCGGTCCGCGCCGACCGCGACGACCTGCGCGCCGTACGCGGGGTCGGCGGCGGCGTCCAGCAGCGCCTGCAGGTTGCTTCCGGAGCCGGAGACGAGGACGACGATGCGGGCGGCGGACGCGGGCTCGGTCACCGGGCCACCCTATCGGGCAGGTCAGGGCGCCCATCGGCTGGGCGGCGCGCCGATCTTTGACAGTGCTGACGGGCATCGACCCGGTACGCTGCCGGTCGCTCGGGCTGGACGCTGTGCCGGCCCGCACCCCCGTCGCTGATCCGGCACGCCAGCCGTGTCGTTGGAATGAGGAGCACCCGTGCAGCCCGGTTACCACCCCCAGCAACAGCCGCCGCCGATCAACAACAACATGACGATGTCGATCGTCGCCATCTTCCTCTTCTGGCCGCTGGCCATCCCGGCGATCATCAACGCGTCGAAGGTCAACCCGCTGCTCCAGCAGGGTGACTTCGCCGGGGCCCAGGCGGCCGCGGCGGAGTCGCGGAAGTGGTCGAAGTGGGCCCTGATCGTGGGCATTGCGTGGTATGCCATCTTCTTGGTGTGCTGTGCTTTGGGCGGTCTGGGCGCGATCATGAGTAGCGACAACAGCAGCTACTGACGAAACCAGTCCAAGGAGCTTCTCGAATGCAGCCCGGTAACCCCGGTCAGGACCCGTACGGCCAGCAGCCCAATCAGGACCCGACCGCCCCCCAGCCGCCGCACGACCCGTACGCCCCGCCGCCGGCCGCCCCGTACGGCCAGCAGCCGCAGAACCCGTACGGCCAGCAGCCGGCCGCCCCGTACGGCCAGCAGCCCACCTCGGGGCAGCCGTACGGCCAGCAGCAGCCGTACCAGGACCCGTACGGCCAGCAGCAGCAGCAGCCGCCGTACGGCACGCCGACGTACCCGAATGCCGGCTACCCGCAGCAGCAGGGACAGAACAACACCCTCGGCCTGGTGTCGATGATTCTCGGCATCGCGTCGATCCCGCTGCTCTGCTGCTTCTACCTGGGCATCCCGCTCGGCATCGCGGGCGTGGTGACCGGGTACCTGGCCCGGCAGAAGGTCGCCCAGGGCCAGGCCAGCAACGCCGGGCAGGCCAAGGCCGGCCTGATCTGCGGCGCTGTCGCTGTCGGGCTGGGCATCCTGCTGATCATCCTGAGCGTCGTGGCGCAGGTCAATCTGCCGACCCAGCCCTGACCGGTTCGGTCGTGACGGGGCGCTCCGGATTCGTCCGGGGCGCCCCGCGGTCGCACCGGCGGCGCGCGGCTACTGAGCTGGGACGCGGGTGAGTGCGCGGGTGGCGGCGGCGCCGAGCAGCGCGCCAACCGCGATGACACCGGCCGTCACGAGCCCGACCTGCCAGGCCACCGGCCCGAGCTGCGCCAGCCGGCCGGCGCCGAGCGGACCGCCGGAGATCTCGGCGGCCACGCCGACCAGCACGCCGGCCACCGGCCCGGCCAACGCTGCTGGCGTCAGCAACTGGGCCCAGCGCCGCGGGGCCCGCTCCGGGCCGGCGACCCGGGCCACGCGGCGGGCGAGCAGCCAGCCGGCGACCATCCCGGCCAGCACCGGCACCGCGAGCAGCAGGGCGCCGAGGCCGTCCACCGGGCCGCGCGGCAGGCCGGCGAGCAGCGGTACGGCCGGCAGTGCGCCGACCGACACCTCGCTGGTGCGGACTGCGGTGTCGGTGCCGACCGCGAAGCCCGGCCCGAGCAGATAGCTCGTCGACCAGATCGCGGCGTTCGGCGCGTACGCCACGCTGACCAGCGTGATCCCGGCCTGCCCGGCCACGCCGGTCCGGTACGCCCCGATCATGTCGGCCGCGTCTCCACCGCCGGTGGCCACCGCCAGGCCAGCCGCGCCGGCACCCGCCCCGAGCAGCAGCAGCACGGCCACCAGCCCGGTGCGCACGCCGTCCCGTAGTGGCCGCGGCATCCGGGCGACGAGCAGCCGGGTGACGGCGGTGATCCGGGTCGCGCCGACCAGCGCGGCGAGCGTGCCGACGACCGCGAACGTGGCCGCCGCCCGTACCGGGGACACCGCCGGCCCGCCGGCGCCGACCAGCACCGCCGCCAGGGCGCCGAGCAGCGCGTACGCGATGCCGACCGCGCTCGCGGCGAGCAGTGCCCGGGGTGGTGAGCGGGTGTCGCGGGCGCCGATCGCACGGCTGACGTGCACGCCGGCCCGGGTGAGCCGCCAGAGCGCGAGCACGGTCAGCGCCAGCGGGGCGAGCGCGAACGGGCCGGACTCGGTGCGCAGCGGCACACCGTGCCCGAGGAGCCAGCCGGCCAACGCGGTGCGCAGGGTGCCGCTCAACGTCGCGGAATCCGCGCCGAGCCGGACCAGGCCGAGCACGATGGCGACCGGCAGGTACGAGGTGAGTGCGGCCCAGCCGGCGGCCACCCCTGCGGCGACGGGCAGTGGTGCGCGCCCGCGCGGCGACCCACCGGCGCGGGGCGCGGGCACCCGCCGGGCCGGCGCGGCACGGCCGACGGGCCGGTCGTCGGCGCTCACACCGCCGGCACGGCTGGGATGGTCAGGGGTGACGGGGGACATCGGCTCTACTCTGGCACGTCGCGGGTGCGGGAGCAGTCCGTTAACTCACCCCGAAGGGCGGCGAGTTGACCGAATCCGGCTTCGGGACGCCCGGCCCGGTCTAGCCTCGGCCCCGAGGGGTCGGCTGTCACCGCCGCCCGGGTCGGGTCCGCCGGTCGCGGTCCAGGTCGGCCCACCGCCCATGACCGCCGGGAGGACGCCGTGACGAGCGCATACCCCCCACCCCCACCCCCACCGGCGAGGGGACGGGACCGGACCACCCTCTGGGGCGTGCTGGGCATCGTGCTGGGCCTGATCTGCTGCGGCATCCTCGGCATCGTCTTCGGCTACCTGTCCATCCGCGACGCCCGGCGGTACAACCAGTCGCCGGTCCTCGGCTATCTCGCCATCGCGTTCGGCGTGATCAACATCATCGGAGGAGCGGTCCTGCGCTCCACCGGCAACTACCCGTTCTGGAACAACGACTGAGCGGACTGGTCAGCCGACGAGTCGACGCTCGTACCGCAGGCCGGGGCGGCCGTCGCCACGGATCTCGCCCGTCACGGTGAATCCGGTGCGTGCCAGCACCGCCTGGGACGCCGGGTTGTCGAGGGTGGTCACCGCGGTGAGCACGGCGAGCCGGTAGTCGGTGGCGGCCAGATGGCACACCTGCTCGACCGCGGCCCGCGCCACGCCCCGGCCGGCGGCCCGCTCGCATACGGAGCGCAACCACGCAGTGGTACGCGCAGGGGGCCGACCGGAACCGGTCGACCCCCTGCGGTGTTGCCTGGTCTGCTCAGCTGCCGGACATGATCTCGCGCATCAGGCGGGCGGTCTCGGTCGGCGTCTTGCCGACCTTGACTCCGACCGCCTCCAGCGCCGCCTGCTTCGCCTCGGCGGTGCCGGCCGAACCGGAGATGATCGCCCCGGCGTGGCCCATGGTCTTGCCCGGAGGCGCGGTGAAGCCGGCGATGTAGCCGACGACCGGCTTGGTGACGTTCGCCTTGATGAACTCGGCGGCCCGCTCCTCGGCGTCACCGCCGATCTCACCGATCATGACGATGGCGTCGGTCTCCGGGTCGGCCTCGAACGCCTTCAGGGCGTCGATGTGGGTGGTCCCGATGATCGGGTCGCCACCGATGCCGACACAGGTGGAGAAGCCGATGTCGCGCAGCTCGTACATCATCTGGTAGGTCAGCGTGCCGCTCTTGCTGACCAGACCGATCCGGCCGGAGCCGGTGATGTCGGCCGGGATGATGCCGGCGTTGGAGGCGCCCGGCGAGGCGATGCCCGGGCAGTTCGGCCCGATGATCCGGGTCTGCTCGCCCTGCGCAAGGTTGTACGCCCAGAACGCGGCGGTGTCGTGCACCGGCACGCCCTCGGTGATCACCACGGCCAGCGGGATCGCGGCGTCGATCGCCTCGACCACGGCGGCCTTGGTGAACTGCGGCGGGACGAAGATGACCGTGACGTCGGCCCCGGTCTCGGCCATGGCGTCCGCCACGGACGCGAAGACCGGCAGCTCGGTGCCGTCGAAGTCGACCTTCTGGCCCGCCTTGCGCGGGTTGACGCCACCGACGACGTTGGTGCCGGCGGCGAGCATCCGCCGGGTGTGCTTGGAACCCTCGGAACCGGTCATCCCCTGCACGATGACCTTGGAGTCCTTGGTCAGCCAGATAGCCATGATCAGACCCCCGCAGCTGCCAGCTCGGCGGCCCGCTCGGCCGCGCCGTCCATGGTGTCGACCCGCTGGATCAGCGGGTTGTTCGCGTCGTCGAGGATCGCCCGGCCGGCCTCGGCGTTGTTGCCGTCGAGCCGGACGACGAGCGGCTTGGTGACCTTCTCGCCACGCTGCTCGAGCAGGGCCAGCGCCTGCACGATGCCGTTGGCGACCGCGTCGCAGGCGGTGATCCCGCCGAAGACGTTGACGAAGACGCTCTTCACCGACGGGTCGGAGAGGACGATCTCCAGGCCGTTCGCCATCACCGCGGCGCTCGCGCCGCCGCCGATGTCGAGGAAGTTCGCCGGCTTGACGTTGCCGTGCCGCTCACCGGCGTACGCGACCACGTCGAGGGTCGACATGACCAGACCCGCGCCGTTGCCGATGATGCCGACCTCGCCGTCGAGCTTGACGTAGTTGAGGTCCTTCTCCTTGGCGGCCTGCTCCAGCGGGTCCACCGAGGCCTGGTCGACCAGGGCCTCGTGGTCCGGGTGCCGGAACGCGGCGTTCTCGTCGAGGGTGATCTTGGCGTCGAGCAGCAGCATCCGCCCGTCGCCGTTCTTCGCCAACGGGTTGACCTCGACGAGGGTGGCGTCCTCGGCGACGAACGCCTGCCACAGGCCGACGGCCACCTCGACCACCTGGTCGGCGACCTCGGCCGGGAAGCCGGCGGCGGAAACGATCTCCCGCGCCTTGGCCTCGTCGACACCGACGTTCGCGTCGATCGAGGCCTTGACCACGCGATCCGGGGTCTCGGCGGCGACCTGCTCGATGTCCATGCCGCCAGCGACGCTGGCGATGCAGAGGAAGGTGCGGTTCGCCCGGTCGAGCAGGTACGAGAAGTAGTACTCCTCGGCCACGTCCGCCGTCACCGTGATCATGACCTTGTGGACGGTGTGGCCCTTGATGTCCATGCCCAGGATGTCGGTGGCCCTGGCCACCGCCTCATCCGGGCCCTCGGCCAGCTTGACGCCGCCGGCCTTGCCTCGGCCGCCGACCTTCACCTGCGCCTTGACGACCACCCGACCGCCGAGGCGTTCGGCGATCGCGCGGGCCTCCTCCGGGGTAGTGGCGACGCCGCCGGCAAGCACGGGCAAGCCGTGCCGCTCGAACAGGTCCCGCCCCTGGTACTCGTACAGGTCCACGATTGCGCGTCCCGTCCCGTCTCCGCGGCGCGCCGTCGCGCCGCCACCAGCGTTCAGAAAACAGTTTGACGCCTGTCATCACTTGACACAGGCCATTGGCCGCAGCCTAACGAGGTGGGCACGACCGGCAACCGAGCGGGTGCGCGGTGTGCGGTAATGCACAACCAGGCGTCGGACACGGCCGGTTCCCGGCGCGGCGCGGGCGGCGTCAGCCGTCCGGGCGATGTTGCCGGGGGTGCGTAACCCGGCCGTCGGGGCGTCGTTGAGTCAGGTGTCGGAGCGCTGATCAGCGCGATGACGGGAGACGGCCGATGCCCTGTCGGTCGAGGGGTGGCGGCGGGGCATCGTGCATAGAGGGGCCGGACGTGTGAGGGGTGCGTCCGGCCCCTCCCCCGTGCCCGGCCCCGTCCGACGACCCGTTCCGGCGCGCCTCAGGCGACCGGCTGCGCGACGTTCTGCCGGACCCACTCGACGATCGACTGCGTGGTGGCGCCCGGCGTGAAGATCTTGGCGACGCCCAGCTTCTCCAGCTCGGGGATGTCGCCGTTGGGGATGATGCCGCCGCCGAACACGACGATGTCCCGCGCGTCCCGCTCACCGAGCAGTTCCAGCACCCGACGGAAGAGCGTCATGTGCGCGCCGGAGAGAACGGAGAGACCGACGGCGTCCGCGTCCTCCTGGATGGCGGTCTCCACGATCTGCTCGGGAGTCTGGTGCAGGCCGGTGTAGACGACCTCCATCCCAGCGTCCCTCAGGGCCCGCGCGACCACCTTGGCGCCCCGGTCGTGGCCGTCCAGGCCTGGCTTGGCGACGACGACCCGAATACGAGAGCTCATCAGCGCACACCTTTCACCGGCTCCACGGCCTTCACCTGAACGAACGGTAACCCGGCCGGCCGGGCCCGGGAAATCCGGGCCGGAAAACGCGCCCGGCGCTGCGGCACCGCCGGGGGCTCGGTCACGGGGAGTACGGGTGAGCGCGCGGGCGGATGCCGACGACCCTCGCCGTCAAGCCGGACGACTCCGCCGGACCGGTCACGGTCGGCGACGAACGGGCAGTAACGAGGGCACCGAATGACGTCACGAGGCATGACAATCACGGACGCAAACGGACAGATCGACACGCCAATTCGGCGCTTTGGCTTGTGACTCGCCTGGTGGTTGGCTAACGTGTCCACGGTTGTCATCGAGTCCAAGGACGGGTGACGACGCGGTCAGCGGACGTTCAGCAGAGCTTCACGAACGTCCACCGGTCGCCTCGGAACCCCGACAACGGAGGGTGTGCGTGCGCCAGCGCCTGTCGTCTGAGCCCGATAGATATCGCGGTCGTCGCCGCGTACCCACCCCCCCGCGTAGCCGTTACGCCGCGGTCGTCACCACCGCCTTCGTCGGAGCCGGCATCGTCGCGCTCGGCGCCAGCGCCCTGCCGGACGCCAAGGACGTCAGCCCGTCGGTGCTCGACGAGCTGAAGCAGGCGTCGGTCACCAGCCAGGACGCCGTGGCCCGTGCGGACAACGCCGACCGCGCCTCCCGGGACAGCCGGAGCACGGACGAAGCCGAGCCCGAGCTCTGGTTGCTGCCGCTGCAGGGCTACGACTTCAACTCTCCCTACGGGGTGCGCTGGGGCAAGATGCACACCGGCGTGGATCTGGTGGTTGCCGAGGGCACGCCGTACGTGGCGATCCACGACGGGCTGGTCACCAAGGCCGGCTGGTTCGGCGGGTACGGCTACGCGGTGATCGTCCAGCACGCCGACGGCAGCGAGGCCATCTACGGCCACTCCTCCGCGCTGAGCGTCAAGGAGGGGCAGAACGTCAAGGCGGGCGACCAGCTCGGCCTGGTGGGCCAGACCGGTCACGCCTACGGCACCCACCTGCACCTTGAGATCCATGTCAAGGGCGAGCCGATCGACCCCGTGCCGTTCCTGCAGGACCGCAGAGTGGACATCAAGCTGGGAGTCGAGGCAATAATCTACAGCGAGGTAGCCGCGTCCTGACGCTGCGTACTGGCCGTTGACCGCCCGGATCTGTCAATCCGGGCGGTTTTTTGTCGCTTGCGCGGGGTGATTGTCTGCTGGATCACAGAACGAACTGTGGTCGACGACACTGCCCGACAAGATCAGTTTTCCGGATGGATCACACCTAAGCAGGTCATATCCGGGCAGGCGGTACCCGACCCGTCGGCCTACCTCCCGGTCCCCGTACCTGCCCCGGCTCGGCCCGACACCAGTATTTCGAGGTCAAGTGCCCCTCGACTGTGAAGGTCCGCCGTGCAGGAAGACAGCCCCGTCCAGAACGAGAACACCCCCGACACCGCCGCCGAGCAACCGCAGCGCGCCGGCCGGCGGAACCGCCTCATCGTGCTCGGCGCGGCCGCCCTGGTGGCCCTCGGCCTGGGCGGCGTCGCCGTCGCCACCACCGGCCCGGACCGCCCGGCGCCCACCGCCGTGTCCCTGGACGCGCAGTCCCGGGCCGAGGCCGCCAGCCGGGCGGACCGCTCCGCCCGCGAGTCGAGCACGCCAATCTCCCCCTCGGCCAGCCCGACGGCGAGCCCGACAGCGGCCAGCGCCATCCCCACGCCGACGAAGACGGCCACCGCGAAGCCGAAGCCCAAGCCGAAGAAGACCACGAAGCCGACGCCGGCCTGGGTCGACCCGATGCCGGGCGCCTCGGTCACCTCCTGCTACGGCCAGCGCTGGGGCACCCTGCACGCCGGCATCGACCTGGCGCTGCCCTCCGGTACGCCGATCCACGCCGCGGCCGCCGGCACGGTCGTCCAGGCCGGTGACGCCTCCGACGGGTACGGCAACTCCGTCTTCGTCGACCACGGCAACGGCTACCTGACCCACTACGCCCACCAGAGCCGCATCGCGGTCACCGTGGGCCAGAAGGTCAAGGCCGGCCAGGTGATCGGCTACGAGGGCGCCACCGGCGACGCCACCGGCCCGCACCTGCACTTCGAGGTGCACCAGGGCATGTGGAACCAGATCGACCCGGCTCCGTTCATGCGGGCGCGCGGCATCGACCTGGGCTGCTGAGCGCTGGTTCTCACTAGATCTTTCGGTTTCGGCCGACGTCCCCGGGCCGGCGCGAGGTGTCCGCCGGGCCGGGCCCTACCCCGAGTGGCCCGGCCCAGCGGCGTCCCGGTGCCGCCTGGCCAGGGCGGTCAGGGAGCGGGCCGCCGTCGCGCCGCGGTGTTCACGAGCGTGTTCAGCAGGTCGGGGTATGACATCCCGACGGCCTGCCAGATGCGCGATACTGCGACGCGGCGGTGAACCCCGGGAACGTGTTGACCTCATTGAGGACCGGCTCGCCGCCGTCGGCGGGCAGGAAGAAGTCGACACGCAGCAGGCCGCGGCACTCCAGCGCGGCCGAACGCCTGCAGCGCCCGGCAGTGCAGCAGCGCGGTGACCCACGGGTCGAGCCGCGCCGGGATGTCGAACACCACCTCGCCGGCGGTGTACTTGGCGTAGTCGAAGAAGTCGTGCCCGCCCTCGACCCGGATCTCCAGCGACGGCCCCGCCTGCAGCGACCCGTCCGGGTGCTCCAGCACCGCCATGTCGGAGGGTGAGCGCCGGCCGCAGCCCGAAGCGGCGCTGCGGCACCGGCTCGACCCCGTACACCGCGATGCCGGCGCGGACCAGGTCGAAGTGGGTCGGCGGGGCGGTGAAGGCGGCGGCCGAGTTGGCCAGGTGCAGCAGCGTCGGGTCCAGCCCGGCGTCGCGGGCGTGCCTCACTGCCTCGGCGAACGCGGCCGTCTGCACGGTCACGCCGTAGGGCGAGGAGTCGGCGGTGGCCAGGTGCGACCACACGCCGCGCACGGCCAGCACGCCCTCCCGCTCGTACTTGCGGCCCCAGGCGACCAGCTCCGGCCAGCCGTCGGCGGTCGCGCCGTGCCGCGACACGCCGGTGTCAATCTTCAGGTGGACCTCGGCGGTGCGGCCGGTGCCGCGGGCCGCGGCGGCGACCGCGTCGAGCAGCTCCGGGGCGGCCACGGACACGTCCACGTCGGCGGCGGCGAGCGCGGCGAAGTCGGTGCCGGGGCCGTGCAGCCAGCTCAGCACCGGCGCGGTGAGCCCGGCGGCGCGCAGCTGCAGCGCCTCGGCGGCGCTGGTGACCCCGAGCCAGGTGGCGCCGCCGGCCAGCGCGGCCCGGGCCACCGGCACCGCGCCGTGGCCGAACCCGTCCGCCTTCACCACGGCCATCACCGCGGCGGTCGTGGCCCCGGCGATCCGTTCGACGTTGCCCCGCGACCACCGCGAGATCGACGACCGCCTCGGCCAGCTTTCCAGTCACGCTCGGTAGCCAACAGCAGGGGGTGTGAGCGTGCCGACAGGGAATTCACTAACACCCTGCTAACGACGCCCCGTGCATACTTGGCGGTCGGTCGGTCGGTCGAGGAGGTGGCGGGGTGCGGGTCCTGGTCGTGGAGGACGAGGAGCTGATGGCCGAGGCCGTCGCCGAGGGGCTGCGGCAGGAGGCCATCGCCGTCGACGTCGCCTACGACGGGGCGGCGGCACTGGAGAAGCTCGCCGTCAACGCGTACGACGTGATGGTCCTGGACCGCGACCTGCCGCGGGTGCACGGCGACGAGGTGTGCCGCCAGGTCGTGGCGCAGGGCCTGGACGTGCGCGTGCTGATGCTCACGGTGTCGGTGACGGTGGCCGAGCGGGTCGCCGGGCTCAGCCTCGGCGCCGACGACTACCTGCCCAAGCCGTTCGCGTTCGCCGAGCTGGTGGCGCGAGTGCGGGCGCTGGGCCGCCGGGCCCGCCCGGCAACGCCGCCGGTGCTGGAGCGGGCCGGGATCCGGCTCGACCCGCACCACCGGGAGACGTACCGTGACGGCCGCTACGTGAGCCTGTCCCGCCGCGAGTTCGCGGTGCTGGAGGAGCTGCTGCGGGCCGAGGGCGCGGTGGCGTCGGCCGAGACGCTGCTGGAGAAGGTCTGGGACGAGCACATGGACCCGTTCACCACCATCGTCCGGGTCACCATCAGCGGCCTGCGCCGCAAGCTCGGGGAGCCGCAGCTCATCGAGACGGTGACCGCAGTGGGTTACCGGTTGCGATGAACGGTTCCTGGCACGGCAGCCTGCGGGTCCGGCTGACCGTCGTGTTCAGCCTGCTGTTCGCCCTGGCGGGCAGCGTGGTGCTCGGCGGCGTGCTGATCCTGGTCGACAACAGCATGGAGTACAGCCTGAACGCCTTGTACGAGGAGAAGTACGCGGTGCTCCCGCCGGAGGAACAGGCGGCCGCGGGTGAGCACATCGGGCAGAGCTTCGCCTCCAAGCAGGCGATCATGGATTCGATGCAGGCGAACCTGCTGTTCAAGGGCGGGATGACGCTGCTGGTGGTGTGGGTGGTGGTCACCGCGGCGGGCTGGTTTGTGTCGGGGCGGCTGATGCGCCCGCTTAGCATGATCACCGAGACGGCGCACCGAATCGCGGGGCGCACCCTGCACAAGCGCATCGACCTGGACGCCCCGCCGGGTGAGGTGAAGAGCTTGGCCGACTCGTTCGACAGCATGCTGGACCGCCTCGACGGGGCGTTCGCCGGGCAGGGCCGTTTCATCGCCAACGCCGCGCACGAGCTGAAGACCCCATCGCGCTCAACCGCACCCTGGTCGAGGTTGCGATGAGCCGCCCGGACAGCCCGGCCGAGGTCAGGCAGCTCGGCGATAACTTGCTCGCGGTCAACCTGCGCCACGAACGGCTGATCGACTCGCTGCTCACCCTGGCCAGGGCAGACGAGGCGGTCACCGACCGGCGGTCGGTCGACCTGGCACAACTGGCGGGGTATGCGCTCGAGGTCACCGCGAAGGCGGCCGCGGAGCAGCGGGTGCAGGTCCAGGCGCAACTCGCGGCGGCGCCGGTGGTCGGCGACCCGATCCTGCTGGAGCAGTTGATCCGCAACCTGGTCGACAACGCGGTCCGCTACAACCGCCCGCACGGCTTCGTGTGGGTGCAGATCCTGGCCGAGGTCCGGCAGGCCGAGATCATCGTGACCAATACGGGCGCGCTGATCTCGCCGCACGAGGTGCCGGTGCTGTTCGAGCCGTTCCGCCGGCTCACCGACCGGGTGGGTTCGGCCAGGGGCAGCGGTCTGGGCCTGTCCATCGTGCGTGCGGTCGCCCAGGCCCACGGCGGCGACGCGCTGGCCACCCCCCGTCCCGACGGCGGCCTGTCAGTGCGCGTGATCCTGCCCCGCAGTGACGCCCCGCGGGCATGAACCCACGCCCACACCCGAAGAATCAGTAAATCAATCGATTTCATATGATGTTAACGGGATGTGAGGAATTCTGCTCACCGCCCCATAACACCACCTCTGGTGGGCTGTGTACCGAGACGGCCGGCGAACCCCTCCGGCGTCCAGCACAGGCCTGGCGGCGACGTTCCCGCCGGGACGGACACGTCGTACGCGATGCGAAACCTAGCTCCAGAGGAGAAGTAGATGCCGATCGACGGCAGACGTGTGGGCCAGCGTTCAGGGCGTGGCATCCGGTACGCGGCACTGGCGGCATGCGCGCCGTTGCTGGTGGCGGTGTTGACGGCGTGCGGGCCGGGCCAGTCGGAGACCACCGGCGAGGCGAACTCCGGCACCGCCGGCCAGTGGGACGCCTACGACAAGCAGAAGCAGAACCTCGCGACGTGCCTGAACGAGAAGGGCCTGTCGGTCCGCTACCTCGGTCACGACAACATGGTGGATTTCTCGGGCCTGCCGGAGGGCGAGCTGACTCCCGAACTGGTCGAGTGCTTCCAGAAGTGGCCCGCGCTGGACCCCCCGGTAAAGGACACGCCCCGCAAGCCGACCGAGGAGGAACTGCGCGAGCGCCGGGAGATCGCGGCGTGCATGCGCAACAACGGCGTGCCGGACTACCCCGATCCTGATCCCGACCCTGCCCCGATCGACGGGGCCACCGCGAAACGCATGAAGGACGAACTCAGGGCCCGGATGGCGAACCCGACGTACAAGGCGGCGACGGAGATCTGCATGCCCAGGGCCACCGACGGGCCGGGTGTCGGATGAGCCCCCGATGGCGCC
The DNA here is from genome assembly GCF_053599835.1 of Micromonospora sp. NPDC005163. Taxonomy (NCBI): domain Bacteria; kingdom Bacillati; phylum Actinomycetota; class Actinomycetes; order Micromonosporales; family Micromonosporaceae; genus Micromonospora; species Micromonospora sp. NPDC005163. The sequence continues at coordinate 17,635 of NZ_JBSFYP010000032.1, read as the reverse complement.
GTGTGCTCTTCGGTGTCGTCGCCGCCGCGGTGGTCGCCGCGGCGGCGGCGATGTCCGCCGGGGTCTTCGCCGGGGGCGGGGACGACAGCCCCGTCGGCGCTCCCGCGGTCGGCACGGTCAAGGTGACACGCTCCACGATCACGGCGGCCACGGTCGTCGAAGGCGAGATCGGCTACGGCCAACCGTCGGCGGTCACGTCCAAGGCGGTCGGCACCCTGACCTGGCTCGCGGCGGCCGGCAGCACGGTGCGGCGCGGACAGCCGCTGCTGCGTGCGGACAACAACCCGATCGTGCTGCTCTACGGCGAGCTGCCGTTCTACCGGGTCCTCGCCGGCGGGGTCAAAGGCCCGGACGTCGCCCAGCTCGAGGCGAACCTGGTCGCGCTGAAGTACACCGGCTTCGAGGCCGACACCTCTTACTCCGCGTCGACCGCGGCCGCCGTCAAGCGGTGGCAGAAAGACCTGGGGCTGCCCGTCACGGGCACCGTGGCGCCGACGGACGTGATCGTCGCACCCGGCGCGCTGCGGATCGCCACCCAGACCGCGCGGCTCGGGGCGCCGGCCGCCGGTGACATCCTCGCCGGCCCGACCACCCTCATCGTCACCGCGAAGGTGCCGGCCACCGAACCGGACCTGGCCAAGAAGGGCGTCAAGGCCACCGTCACGCTGCCCGACGGCGCACCGGTGGAGGCGACCGTGCTCGGCGTGGTAACACCCGCGTCCACCGGCGGCGCGCCCGCGGATCCGCCGCCGGGTCAGGGAGAGCCCAAGGTCACCGTGCAGCTGGTCCTGAAAGCCACCGCCGAGCCGGAGCCCGGGCCGGTGACGGTCCGCTTCGTCACCGCCGAGCACGCCGACGTGCTTGTCGTGCCGATCCAGGCGCTGCTCGCCATCGGCGAGCGCGGCTACGGCCTGGAACTGCGTGACGGCGTGACCAGCCGGGTCGTGCCAGTGCAGACGGGGCTGTTCGCCGGCGGCAAGGTCGAGATCAGCGGCGACGGCATCGCCGAGGGCGTCACCGTGGGGGTCGCGCAGTGAACGTGGTCGAGCTGACGGACGTCACCAAAACCTACCCCGGCGGAGTACGGGCCGTACGCGGGGTCAGCCTCGACATCGGATACGGCGAGGCGGTCGCCGTCGTCGGGCGTTCCGGATCGGGCAAGTCCAGCCTCCTCAACCTGATCGGCACCCTGGACCGCCCCACCAGCGGCCAGGTCCGCATCGGCGGGCACGACGTGGCGGCCCTGTCCGACCGGCAGCTGTCCGGCCTTCGGGCCGCCACGATCGGCTTCGTCTTCCAGCAGTTCCACCTGACCCCGGGCGTTGCGGTGCGGGCCGCGGTGGCCGACGGCCTGCTCTACTCGAGCGTGGCCGCCCGGGAGCGGCTGCGGCGGGCCGACGTCGCGTTGGAACGGGTCGGCCTGGGCCACCGGCTGCACCACCGTCCGCACGAGCTCTCCGGCGGTGAGCGGCAGCGGGTGGCGATCGCCCGGGCGCTGATCGGCGATCCGCCGCTGCTGGTGGCCGACGAGCCCACCGGCAACCTCGACTCCGCCTCGGGCGAGACCGTGCTGGGCCTGCTGACGGAGCTGAACGCGGCCGGCACCACCGTCGTGGTCATCACCCACGACCGGGAGTTGGCGGCACGGCTGCCGCGGCGGGTCGAGGTCTCCGACGGGCTCATCGTGCGCGACGAGCGCGAACCCGGCGTGGTGCCGTTCGCCACACGGATCGGGGCGGCCGTATGAGCGCCCCGCCCCGCCCCGGGCGGCTGTCGCCGGGCGATGTGCTGCGGGTCGGCGCGGCCGGGCTGCGATCGCGCCGACTGCGGGTGTTCCTGTCCGCGCTCGGCATCGCGATCGGCATCGCCGCGATGATCGCCGTGGTCGGCATCTCCAGCTCCAGCCAGGCCGAACTGGACCGGCAGCTGGACGACCTGGGCACCAACCTGCTGACTGTCGAGCCGGGCAGATCGTCGGACGACACGCCGACGCACCTACCGGACGAGGCGATCCCCATGATCGCAAGAATCGCGTCGGTGGAGGCGGTGTCGGCGGTCGGACGGCTGCCCAACGTGTACGCGTACCGCAACGAGCACGTCAACCCCGCGCAGACCGGCAGCCTCGCCGTCTATGCGGGCCGCCTCGACCTGCCGGAAACGGTCGGACTCAGCCCGGTCAGCGGGCGCTGGCTGAGCCTGCCCACCGCCGACTTCCCCACCGCCGTGCTGGGCTGGACCGCGGCGCAGCGGCTCGGCATCGACGACGCCGCAGCACAGCCGCAGATCGTGCTCGGCAAGCAACGCTTCACCGTGGTGGGCGTGCTGCGGCCGGTGCCGCTGGCCGAGGAGCTGGACCGCGCCGTGTTCATCGGCTGGTCGGCCGCGGCGGCCTACCTCGGCTTCGACGGGCACGCGACGACCGTCTACACGCGTACGGCGGAGGACGCGGTGGTCGAGGTGCGCATGGCCCTTCCGCGCACCGTGAAACCGACGGCGCCCACCGAGGTCCTGGTCTCGCGGCCTTCCGACGCACTGGCCGCCAGGACGATCACCGAGAACACGTTCAGCGGTCTGCTGCTGGGCCTCGGCGCGGTGGCGCTCCTGGTCGGCGGCATCGGCGTCACGAACACGATGGTCATCTCGGTACTCGAACGCCGGTCGGAGATCGGCCTGCGCCGGGCGCTCGGGGCCACCCGCGGCCAGGTCCTGCTGCAGTTCCTGGTGGAGTCGCTGCTGCTGTCCGCGCTCGGCGGCCTCGGCGGCATCCTGATCGGCGTCGTGGTGACCGGCGGGTACGCGGCCACGCAGGACTGGCCGGCCGTGGTGCCGCTGTGGGCGACGGCGGGCGGGTTCGCCGCGACGCTGCTGATCGGCACGGTCGCGGGACTTTACCCCGCCGTGCGGGCCGCCCGGCTCACGCCGACGGAAGCGCTGGCGGGCGTCTGAGCCGACCGGCCGACGGCGTCCCGATCGGGGTCGCTAATCAAGCGTTCCCCACAGCGGCTGCGATAACGCTGCCGCTAACCCCAAACGCCACGATCAGAGTCAGGCAGTGCGTGGGCCATCAAGATCATCAAGAAACCGACAGATCGGTGAGAAGAACCTGCCGACAAGCCAGTGAGAAACCAATGCAGGTCTCCAGGCCAACGCACCGAGCACCGACAACTCTGCTGAGGACCTACAGCTGGGCGCCGACGTGGCCAGGTTCCGGTGGCTTGGTCGCGAGATGCGGTCGCACCAGATGGTCGCGGCTCCTGCAGCGGATCGATACACCGCTCCGCGTACCAGCACAGGAACAACCGCAGGTCCGAGGTGGTGTGCGCTTCGACTCGCCCCTGTATATGCCGTCCTGCTCGCAAGCGGGACTCCAGCGCCAAAGCAGCGATGAGCTGGAGCAGGGGGCGTACGGTCCTTCGTCATGTCCACTGATCTGCGCTGCGCCGTGCTGGACGACTACCAGGGGGTGGCGCTCGGGCTGGCGGACTGGTCCCGGGTCCGGGTCACCAGCTTCCGCGAGCACTCCACGAGCACCGACGAGCTCGTGGCGGCCATCCGCGACTGCGAGGTCGTGGTCGCCATGCGGGAGCGCACGCCGTTCCCCGCCGAGGTGTTCGACCGGCTCCCCCACCTGCGGCTGCTCGTCACCACCGGCATGAGCAACGCCGCCATCGACCTGGAGGCGGCGCGGGCGCACGGCGTCACGGTGTGCGGCACGGGCGGCGGCTGGACCTCGACGGTCGAGCTGACGTGGGCGTTGATCCTCGGCCTGGCCCGCCACCTGGTGTCCGAGGCGACCGCGCTGCGCACCAGCGGTCCCTGGCGGCACACCCTCGGCACCGACCTGCACGGACGCACCCTCGGGCTGCTCGGCCTGGGCAGGATCGGGTCGCAGGTCGCGGCCGTCGGGCGGGCGTTCGGCATGGACGTGCTGGCCTGGAGCCAGAACCTGACGCGCGAGCGGGCCGAGGAGGGCGGCGCGCGGCGGGCCCCCGACCTGGACGCCCTGCTCGCCGGCTCCGACGTCGTCTCCGTTCACCTGGTGCTCGGCGACCGGACGCGCGGGCTCGTCGGCGCGCGGGAACTCGCGCTCATGAAGCCCACCGCCTACCTGGTCAACACCTCGCGGGCGGCGATCGTCGACCAGTCCGCCCTGGCGTCCGCACTGCGCGAGGGGCGGATCGCGGGGGCCGGGCTGGATGTGTTCGACGAGGAGCCGCTGCCCGCCGGACATGAGTTCCGTACGCTGCCGAACGTGCTGGCCACGCCGCACCTCGACTATGTCAGCGAGCTGAACTACGCGACGTTCTTCCGCGACGCCGTGGACGACATCGGCGCCTTCCTCGACGGCAGCCCGATCCGCGTGCTGACCTGACTCACTCGACCCTGGTCCTGGCCCGGAAGCCAGCGGTCTTGACGCGGTCACCACCGCGGCAGCCGACCCGTCCGAGATTCAAGCAGCGGCCCCTTGATTCGGCGCGCTCACGCGGCTGGTGCACCTGCTCGATGGTGAGTGGGAGTCTGCAGCCGGTGCAGACTCCTCCTTGAAGACCCATCAGAGCGGTCAGCGGATGAGGGCGCGGGTGAGGAGGTGCTGCAGGACGTCCTGCTCTTAGGGGGCCCGAGAACCAGCGCAGAGCTCCAGGCTCACACGCCGATCACCGACATCTGTGGTGAGGACCTACTGCCGGCTGTAGGTTCTCGTACAACACCGGCGCTTTCCCGCGGAGGCGCACCGCGCCGACGTCACCGCCAAGCTCGCTGAGCTACAGGAAAACCTCAAGAGTGAGCTCGCAGTAGCCGATTGGACCGGTCACACCTCGACCGGGTACTGATCCACACGACATCACGGAAAGAGTGGCGTCCGCGCTGCCGGAGGCCACTCTTTCCGCAACATAGTGCGATCTTGGGCGGGCGGGCCAGATACGCCGGGCGACGTCTCGGCCCGGCCGGGTCAGAGCTTGTCGATCGGGGCGTGCCGCAGCACCAGCCACATGGTCTGGTCACCGAAGTCGATCTGCGCGCGGGCACCGGGGCCGTGCCCCTCGACGGCGACGACCCGCCCCAACCCGTACCGCTGGTGGTTGACCCGGTCGCCCGCCGACACCTTCGGCCCCTGGGGCAGCTCGCTGGCCGTGGTCAGTCGGCTGCCGTCCACCCCGAGGCGCTTGGCCAACTGCGCCGCCTTCGGCGTGCCCCCGCTGAAGGTGCCCCGCACGCCGGGCGCGCGGTCCGCACGACCACCGACGCCGCCGCCCCCACCGGCCCATGAGGTGTACGACCCCTCGGTGCGCTCCCAGTGCACCAGCTCCGGCGGCAGCTCCTCCAGGAACCGCGACGGAGGGTTGTAGGCCGGCTGCCCCCAGGCCGAGCGGGTCACCGCCCGGGAGAGGTAGAGCCGCTGTCGGGCCCGGGTGATGCCGACGTACGCCAGCCGGCGCTCCTCCTCCAGCTCGCGGGTGTCGCCCAGCGAACGCAGGTGCGGGAAGACGCCGTCCTCCAGCCCGGTCAGGAAGACCACCGGGAACTCCAACCCCTTGGCGGTGTGCAGCGTCATCAGGGTGACCACGCCCTGATGGTCGGGGTCGTCGGAGGGGATCTGGTCGGCGTCGGCGACCAGTGCGACCTGCTCCAGGAAGCCCGCCAGGGTGGCCCGCTCGCCCTCGGCGCCGGTCGCCTCGATCCGCTCGGTGAACTCCCGGGCGACGCTGACCAGCTCCTGGAGGTTGTCCACCCGGCCGGCGTCCTGCGGGTCCAGGCTCTCCTCCAGCTCGCTGAGGTAGCCCGAGCGGGTCAGCAGCGCCTCCAGGACCTCCTCCGGAGTGCCGGTCTCGGCCAGCTCCCGGGCACCATCGAGCAGCGCCACGAAGTCGGCGATGCCGTTGGCCGCCCGGCTGGAGATGCCCGGCGCCTCGCGGGCCCGGCGCAGCGCCGCGCCGAAGGAGATCCGGTCGCGGCTGGAGAGCGCCTCGACGCACGCCTCCGCTCGGTCGCCGATCCCCCGGCGCGGGGTGTTCAGCACCCGCCGCAGGCTCACCGTGTCGTCGTCGTTGACCACCGAACGCAGGTACGCGAGCGCGTCGCGGACCTCCTTGCGCTCGTAGAAGCGCACCCCGCCGACCACCTTGTAGGGCAGGCCGACCCGGATGAACACCTCCTCGAAGACCCGGGACTGGGCGTTGGTGCGGTAGAAGACGGCGACGTCGCCGGGGCGGGTCTCGTCGGCGTCGACCAGCCGGTCGATCTCCCGGGCCACCCAGTCCGCCTCGGCGTGCTCGGTGTCGGCCACGTAGCCGACGATTTGCTCGCCGGCGCCAGCCTCGCTCCACAGCCGCTTCGGCTTGCGGGAGGTGTTCCGGTCGATCACCGCGTTGGCCGCGTTCAGGATGGTCTGGGTGGAGCGGTAGTTCTGCTCCAGCAGGATCGTCCGCGCGTCGGTGAAGTCCCGCTCGAACTCCAGGATGTTGCGGATCGTCGCGCCCCGGAACGCGTAGATCGACTGGTCGGCGTCACCGACCACGCACAGCTCGGCCGGCTCCAGCCCCTCGGTGCCGGAGACCAGCTCCTTGATCAGCGTGTACTGCGCGTGGTTGGTGTCCTGGTATTCGTCGACCAGGACGTGCCGGAACCGGCGACGGTAGCTCTCGGCCACGTGTGGATGAGACTGGAGCAGGTGCACCGTGGTCATGATCAGGTCGTCGAAGTCGAGCGCGTGCGCCTCGCGCAGCCGCCGCTGGTAGAGCGTGTACGCCTCGGCGAGCGCCCGCTCGTTGGGCCCCTTGGCCCGCTGCGCGAACTGCTCCGGGTCGACCAACTCGTTCTTCAGGTTGGAGACCTGGGCGGCCAGCCCGCGCGCCGGATAGCGCTTCGGGTCGAGGTCCAGCTCGCGGGTGACCAGCTGCATCAGCCGGCGTGAGTCGTCCGCGTCGTAGATCGAGAACGTGGACTTGAGCCCGGCGTGCTCGTGCTCGGCCCGCAGGATCCGGACACACGCGGAGTGGAACGTCGACACCCACATCAGCCGGGCCCGCGGGCCGACCAGCGCGGCCACCCGCTCCTTCATCTCGCCGGCGGCCTTGTTGGTGAAGGTGATGGCGATGATCTCGCCGGGGTGCACGTCCCGCGCGGCGAGCAGGTAGGCGATCCGGTGGGTGAGCACCCGGGTCTTGCCCGACCCGGCACCGGCGACGATCAACAGCGGAGAGCCGGCGTGGGTGACCGCGTCGCGCTGCGGCCCGTTCAGCCCGGCGAGCAACTGCTGCGGATCGAGGCGGACGGCGGCCGGCCGGGGCCGGTCCGGACGGGCCGGCGCGGACTCCGGCGCAGGCGAGGACGCGGGAATGTCGAAGAGAGGATGCATCGCGCGACAAGTCTATGCCGCCGGCCAGACACTTCCCGACCGCGCGGTGTCGTCGCCGGCGCGCCCGCCCCCCGACGGAGAACGATGACGGTGGAAGCAACGTGGTGGTCACACCAGGGCCCGCCCGCAGAACGTGCCGGAGCCGAGGAGGTGCCTGTTGACGCCGATTCCTTGCGCACAGGCGGGTGGCATGGGCATACTCGACGGCGTGTTCGCTCAGCGCTACTACTTTTACTACGGCACCGGGAGTCCGGCAGCCGTAGGTCGCGCCTGATCGATCAGACCTGCGAAAGCCCCGGGCTCCTGGAGCCCGGGGCTTTTTCGTCCCGGGATCCGGGCACCGGGCACGACAGTGCGAGAGGTACCCGATGATGACAGACGTGGCGGAGCAGAGCGGCGGGCCGGTCCGACCAGGGGCTGAGCAGCCCCCGGTCAATGGGAGCGAGCCCCCGGTGGGAATGGCGCCACCGGCCGAGGACGGCGGGCCGACCGAGGCACGGACCGGCACCGCGGAGCCGGCCGCCGCCGCACGGATCGTGCAGATCAGGGAACGCATCGACGAGATCGACGACGCGTTGATCTCGCTCTGGCACGAGCGGGCCACGCTATCTCAGGAGGTTGGGGCGACCCGGATGGCGTCCGGCGGGACGCGCCTGGTGCTCTCCCGGGAACGGGAGATCCTGGAGCGTTTCCGGGTCGCGCTCGGCGCCGACGGCACCCAACTGGCACTGCTGCTGCTCCGAGCGGGGCGCGGCCCACTGTGAGCCGCACGGGCCGGCCCCGGCTCGGGCGGCCGCCGCTCGACGGCCCACGCTGCGACCGGTCCGACGCCACCGCTCGGCTCCGAAGCAGGCAGCCGGGCGCCCCGGACAAACGAAACCGCCTGCCGTCGTCGTGGTGACGTCGGCAGGCGGTTCCGGGTGACTCAGGCGGCCTCGTGGCTCGCGACGATCTCGCGCTTCTCCGCGAAGTGGCAGGCGCTCGGGTGATCCGAGCTCCGCCGGATCTCCAGCAGCGGGACCTGCTCGGCGCAGACGTCCTGCGCCTTCCAGCAGCGGGTCCGGAACCGGCAGCCCGAGGGCGGGCTGATCGGCGACGGCACGTCACCGGTGAGCCGGATGATCGTCTTGTTGTTCCGCTGGGTCGGGTCCGGCACCGGCACCGCCGAGAGCAGCGCCTGGGTGTACGGGTGGGTCGGCCGCTCGTAGATCTCGTCCTCGGTGCCGATCTCAACGATCTTGCCGAGGTACATCACCGCGACGCGGTCCGAGAGGTGGCGGACCACCGACAGGTCGTGGGCGATGAAGACGTACGAGAGCCCGAACTCGCCCTGCAACTGCTCCAGCAGGTTCATCACCTGGGCCTGGATGGACACGTCCAGCGCCGACACCGGCTCGTCGCAGACGATCACCTCGGGCCGCAGCGCGAGCGCCCGGGCGATGCCGATGCGCTGGCGCTGACCGCCGGAGAACTGGTGCGGGTACCGGTTGATGTGCTCCGGGTTGAGCCCGACCAGGTCGAGCAGTTCCCTGACCTTCGCCCGACGGCTGCCCTTCGGCGCCACCTCCGGGTGGATCTCGAACGGCTCACCGAGCAGGTCACCGACGGTCATCCGCGGGTTGAGCGAGGTGTACGGGTCCTGCATCACCAGCTGGATCTGCCGACGGAGGCGCCGCAGCGCACCGCCGGAGAGCTTGGAGATGTCCTGGCCCTTGTAGACCACGCTGCCGGCGGTCGGCCGCTCCAGGTTCATCAGAACCCGGGCGAGGGTCGACTTGCCGCAGCCGGACTCACCGACCACACCCAGCGTCTCACCGGCACGGAGGCCGAACGAGACCCCGTCGACCGCCTTGACCTGACCGACGGTCTTCTTGAACACCACGCCCTGGGTGACGGGGTAGTGCTTGACCAGGTCACGGACCTCGATGATGTTCTCAGACACGGTTCACCAGCTCCTCGGCGAAGTGGCAGGCGCTGGCCCGTGCGGTGCCCACCTGCAGCAGCGGCGGGAGCTTCTCCCGGCACACCGGCTGAGCCATGGGACAGCGCGGGTTGAACGGGCAGCCCGGCGGGATGTTCATCAGGTTCGGCGGGAGGCCCTTGATCGTCCGGAGCTGCTGCCCCTTCTCGTCCATACGCGGAATCGAGTCGATCAGACCCAACGTGTACGGGTGCGCCGGCTTGGCGTACAGGTCGTACACGTCGGCTTCCTCGACGATCCGGCCCGCGTACATGACCGCGATCCGGTCCGCGACGTCGGCGACCACGCCGAGGTCGTGGGTGATCAGGATCATGCCCATCTGCCGCTCACGCTGAAGCTCGGCGAGCAGGTCCATGATCTGGGCCTGCACGGTCACGTCGAGCGCGGTGGTCGGCTCGTCCGCGATCAGCACCTCAGGGTCGAGCGCCAGCGACATCGCGATCATGGCGCGCTGCCGCATACCGCCGGAGAACTGGTGCGGATAGTTGCTGAACCGGTCCTTGGCGTTCGGGATCTTGACCTGGTCAAGCATCTCGATGGCGCGCTTCTTGGACTCCGCGCGACCCATGCCCCGCCGGACCCGGAACTGCTCGGCGATCTGGAACCCGACGGTGAAGACCGGGTTCAGCGCGGAGAGCGCGTCCTGGAAGATCATCGCGATGCCCTCACCGCGGATGCGGCGGCGCTCCTCGTTGGACATGCGGAGCATGTCCTTGCCGTGGAAGCGGACCTGCCCACCGGTGACGAAGCCGGGCGGGGTGTCGAGGATGCCCATGATGGTCTGCGCCGTGACGCTCTTACCGGAGCCGGACTCGCCGAGCACGGCGAGGGTCTCCCCCGCGTCGACGTGGTACGTGACCCCGTTGATGACCTTGGCGACGCCGTCCCGGGTACGGAACTCCACCCGCAGGTCTTCGACCTCGAGCAGCCGGCCGGAGGGACGTCCGGAGCCGCCGGTTCCCGGCGCGGACTGCTCAGACACGAGAATGTCGGACAACTGGATCTCCCCTAGCGGAGTTTCGGATCGAGGGCCTCGCGGACCGCCTCACCGAGCATCACGAAGCTCAGCACGGCGGTGACGAGGAACGCGGCGGGGAAGAACACCAGCCCCGGCGCGACCCGGATGAACTGCTGCCCGTCGCTGATCATGATGCCCCAGGACACCACCGGCGACTTCAGGCCGACGCCCAGGAACGACAGGGTGGCCTCGGCGCCGATGAACGAGCCGACCATGATCGTGCCGTAGACCAGCAGCGGGGCCAGGCAGTTCGGCAGCAGGTGCTTGAGGATGATCCGGCCGGTGCCGGCACCCAACGCGCGTGCCGCGACGATGTAGTCGGCCTCCTTGGTGGCCAGCACCGAGGAACGCATCAGCCGCATCACGACCGGCCAGCTCAGCACCATCAGGGAGGCGATCACCAGGCCCATGATCTGGGCCTTGCTGTTGCCGGAGTTCGAGCCGTTGAACGTGGTCAGGATGACGATCGCGCCGAGCACGAAGGGCAGGCCGAAGAAGACATCGGCGATCCGGCTGAGCAGAGCGTCCACCCAGCCACCGCGGTAGCCGGCGATGATGCCCATGGCACCACCGACCAGCAGGGTGCCGAGCACGGAGAGCACGGCGACCACGATGGAGGCACGCGCGCCGTAGATGACCCGGGCGTAGACGTCCCGACCCTGCACGTCGTAACCGAACCAGCCATCAGCGGACGGCTTGTTGAGGCTCCGGGACAGCGTGCCGTTGACCGCGTCGCCCGGGGCGAACAGCGCCGGGAAGGCCGCCATCAGCAGGAAGATCACGATCAGCGTGGCCGAGATCCAGAACAGCGGCTTGCGCCGCAGGTCCCGCCAGGCGTCACCGAGCAGGCCGCGCGGCTTCTCGTTGCTCTGCGGCAGGCCAGCGGTGGTGGGGGCGCCGGCGTCGGTCGGCTGCGCGGGAGGGGTGCTGACGATCGATGCGGTACTCGGGTCACTCATAGCGGATCCTCGGGTCCAGGGCGGCGTAGAGCAGGTCAACCAGCAGGTTCATCACGAGATAGACCAGCACGAGGACGACCACGATCCCTACCACGGTAGCGCTTTCCTTGGTGACGATCGCGCGGAAGACCTGGCGGCCGATTCCGTTGATACCGAAGATGCCCTCGGTGACGATCGCGCCGCCCATCAGGGCACCGAGGTCGGTGCCGAGCAGGGTGACCACCGGGATGAGCGAGTTGCGCAGCAGGTGCACGCCCACCACCCGGCGCATCGGGAGGCCCTTGGCGATGGCGGTACGCACGTAGTCGGCGCGGCGGTTCTCCGCGATGCTCGTTCGTGCCACCCGGGCGATGTACGCCACTGACGCGCTACCGAGCACGAAGCCCGGCACGATCAGCTCGGAGAGCCGCATCTCGGAGGAGACGGTCGGCTTGATGATGCCCCACTGCACGCCGAGCAGCCACTGAAGGACGAAGCCGACGACGAAGACCGGCAGCGCGATCAGGAACAGCGTGGAGACCAGGACCAGGTTGTCCAGGAACCCGTTGCGCCGCAGACCGGTCAGCACGCCGGCGCCGAGGCCGATCACGGCCTCGATGCTGAGCGCCACCAGGGCCAGCTTCAGCGTGTTCGGGTACGACGTCAGGATGATGTCACTGATCTCGCGCTGCGAGAACGTCTGACCGAAGTCGCCCTGGAGCAGGTTCTTCATGTAGTTCGCGTACTGCACGAAGACGTTCTGGTCCAGGTGGTACTTCTCGGTCATGAAGGCGATGTACTGGTCCGGGCAGCGGCGGTCACCGCACTTGCCGGCGAACGGATCGCCCGGAACGGCCCAGACGAGGGCGTAGATCATGAACGTCGTACCGATGAAGACCGGCACGAGTTGGAGCAGCCGTCTCAACAGATAACGGCCCATGGGGTGGTCCTCCAGACAGGGGGCGCGTCGGACGGCCGACACGGTGGTGACAACGTGGCGAGTGGATGTTGTAACACTCACTCGCGGAACGGCCCCGGGTCGGGCTCACCGGATGTGGCGAGCCCGACCCGGGGTCAGACCGTTCGGATCAGAGCTCGACCGAGGTGATGTCGAGTTCGCCGACGTTGTTCAGCTCGAGCTTCTTGACCTTCTCCGAGTGGCCGGACTGCTGGCCGTAGAAGTAGACCGGGATGCTCGGCACGTCCTGGTCGACCAGCTCGACGGCCTTGGAGAACTGCTCGTGCGAGGCCTCCAGGCTCGGTGCGGCACCGGCGGCCTTGGCCAGGGTGTCGACCTGCGGGTTGCTGTAGAGGCCGTCGTTCGAGGAGCCACCAGTCACGTAGAGCGGGTTGATCCAGTTCTCCACGTCCGGGTAGTCCTGCTGCCAGGCGGCGCGGTACGGGCCGGTCATCTTGTGCGCGTTGACCTGCTGGCGGAAGACCGCGAACGTCGGCATGCCCTCTGCGCGAGCCTCGATGCCGAGGTTGGTCTTGACCTGCTGCGCAACAGCGTCCATCCAGTCCTTGTGGCTGGAGTCCGTGTTGTAGTAGAAGACCATCTCGCCCGTGAAGCCACCGGCCTCGGCCAGGAGCCGCTTGGCCTCGGCGGCGTCGAACTTGCAGGCGGTGCAGTTACCCGGCTTGGCACCCGGGGTCAGCGGGTTCGCCCAGCTGTCGGCCGGCTTGCGGGTACCGAAGAAGATCTTGTCCGTGACCTCCTGGCGGTTGATCGACAGCGACACGGCACGACGCAGCTTCGGGTTCTGGAAGCGCTTGTCGTAGATCGGGAACGCGATCAGGCCGGTCGTCGGCGTGGTGGTCGACAGGCCCCGCTCGCCGAGGTCGGTCTTCCACTTGTCACCGGCGAGCGCCGAGGTGGGGATCGACTCCAGGAAGTCCAGGTTGTTGGCCAGCAGGTCGTTGTAGGCCGCCGTCTCGTCCTGGTACAGCTTGACGTCGACGTCCTTGACCTTCATGGTGTCGCGCAGGTTGTAGTCGTCGAAGCGCGTCAGCTTGATGAGGACGTTGTCGTCCCACGACACGAACTTCACCGGGCCGTTGCCGATCGGCTTCTTGCCGAACTCCTCGGGCTTCTGGGTGAAGAACACGTCCGGCAGCGGCATGAAGGCGCTGTAGCCGAGCTTGGTCGGGAAGACCGCGGTCGGGGCCGCCAGGGTGACCTCGAAGGTCTGGTCGTCGACGACCTTCAGGCCGGACAGCTTCTCGGCCGTCGGCGCCGGAGCCTTCTTCGGGCCCTCGCCGTCCGGGTCCGACGTGTAGGTCTTGTCGAAGCCCGCGATGTCCGAGAAGAAGGAGCCGTTCTGCGCACCGTTCGGCGAGTAGGCGGCCCAGTTCCAGGCGTCGACGAAGTTCTTCGCCTTCACCTCGGTACCGTCGTGGAACTTGGTACCCTTCTTGATCTTGATCGTGAAGACCTTGGAGTCCGTGGTGTTGATGGACTCCGCCAGCGCGTTGCGCGGGGCCCCACCGTCGTTCGGGTACTCGACCAGGCCGGTCCACATCCAGTCGATGATCTTGCCACCGCCGGTCTCCGTCGTGTTCGACGGGACCAGCGGGTTCTCCGGCTGGACGCCGTGGATAACGATCGAGCCGTCCTTGCTGGCGGCGGCGTCGCCGTCACCGTCACCGCTCGAGCAACCGCTCGCGACAAGCGCGGCAGCCGCGCTGAGCGCGATCGCGCTCGTCGCCCGCTTCGAGACTCTCATTCCGAGGGGCCTCCTCTTTCTAAACCTGGTTCCGTCGTGGGTTTCACGCACGTCTGGGGGTGACACCGCCCGACCACCCCGGGGCGCGGGTCGCCGGGTTCACAGGGAAGCTGGAGACACCCCTGATGTTCCGATCCGCCGGGCTCCCCCACCGACGAGGTACGACCCGACGCAGGCGACACAGCCACGAACCGGCCGCGAAATAGCGGAGGTCGTGGTCGTGGGCCGTACGGAGTGCCGCACACCGAGGGTGAGGTGCTGCCACTGTGACACTCACTTGCCGCTTCCGTGAAGGTGCCGTTATCAAGCCGTTAGTTGCCCGCCACGTTGCCGATACCTGAAAAATGATCAGAAACCGGTTGGGTCGGGCAGCTCTGAGCAGGAAATACGTGGCCCAGCCGGACACCGCCGCCGCGCGCGGGGTCGGGATCTATGAGCTTTCCCGCGTCCGCTCCGGTGCTGTCCGACGGCCGGCCCGCGCCGGCCGTCTTTGCCCATCCGGACGATGCCGCCTTCGGCTGCACAGGCAAGATTGCCGGCTGGGTGGACGAGGGCGCCGACGTCGCTTTTCTGATCATCACCCGGGCGACGCCGGCGGATTCGACGACACAGACCGGGCCGAGATGCACCGGCTGCGCGTGGCGGAACCCGGGTCACACGAGGCGGCGGTCCGCCGCCCATCGCGAGAGTTCGTAGCGGTTGGACATCTGGAGCTTGCGCAGCACGTTCGACACGTGCGTCTCCACCGTCTTGATGGAGATGAACAGCTCCTTCGCGATCTCCTTGTACGCGTACCCCCGAGCGAGCAGCCGGAGCACCTCCCGCTCCCGGTTGGTGAGCTGGTCCAACTCCGGGTCGGCCACCGGGGCGTCCGGCCGGGCCGCGAAGGCGTCCAGGACGAACCCGGCCAGCCGAGGGCTGAACACCGCGTCACCGTCAGCGACCCGACGGATCGCCGCGGCCAGCTCGTCCGGCGAGATGGTCTTGGTGACGTAACCACGGGCGCCGGCCCGGATCAGCCCGATCACGTCCTCCGCCGCGTCGGAGACGCTCAGCGCCAGGAACTTGACCTGCGGATGGCTGCGCCGCATCGCCTCCAGCACCGCGCGCCCGCCGCCGTCGGGCATGTGCACGTCGAGCAGCACCACGTCCGGTCCGGTCGCGGCGATCCGGGTGACCGCCTCGGCCACCGTGCTCGCCTCGCCCACCACCTCGACGTGGGCGCCCAGCTCCGCGCGCACCCCGGCCCGGAACATCGCATGGTCGTCCACCAGGAACACCCGCAGCCGCTCGGGGCGGGCGTCCGCCGGGTCGAGGTGCTCCATCGACTGCTCGGCCATGGTCATCTGTTCCTCTCCGCTGCGGACGAGTCCCGGGAGATCGGCAGGATCAACCGGACCTCTGTCCCCTCCCCCGGGCCGGACCGGATTTCGGCCCGTCCGCCGTGCCGCTTCATCCGCCCGATGATCGAGCCGCGTACGCCGTGCCGGTGGTCCTCCACGGTATCCGGGTCGAAGCCCGCTCCCCGGTCCCGGACGAAGACGCTGACCTGATCGGGCTCCACCTCGGCGTACAGGGACACGGTCTGCACCCCCGCGTGTCGGGCCGCGTTCACCAGCGCCTCCCGCGCGGCGGCGACCAGCGCGCCGACCCGCTCGTCGTTCTCCCGGTCGCCGACCACCACCGCCTCCACCGTGATCGCGAAGGTGTCCTCGACCTCGGCCGCGGCCTGCTCGAGCGCGGCCGCGAGCCGCTCGTTCGGCGACGCGGTGGGCTTGTAGAGCCAGTTGCGCAGCGAACGTTCCTGCCCCCGGGCCAGCCGCTGCACCGTCTTGACGTCACCGGCGTTGCGCTGGATCAGGGCCAACGTGTGCAGCACCTGGTCGTGCACCATCGCGGCCAGCTCGGCCCGCTCCTGCTCGCGGATGCGCCCCTCGCGCTCCGAGCGGAGCTGGCTGTACGTCCGCCAGAGCACCGGCGCGGCGACCACACCGACCCCGGCCAGCCCGACCAGCGCGAAGATCACGCCGTTGATCACCGCGTCGAAGTTCTGCGCCGGCGAGTAGACCGCCGCGACGCCGATGATGCCGACCGCAACCAGCACCCCGCCGCCGATGAACCGGAGCACGAAGGCCCGCCGGTCGCTCTCCTCGACCACCGCGCCGAGCCAGGGCACCGGCATCGTGTCGCCCCACCGCCGCCGCCGCTCGGGCGCGGACTGGTGCCAGATGACGCCGGCGCCGACCGCGATGATGGCCACCAGCCAGCCGGCGGTGCCCGCCGCGCCGACCGAGTCGAAGACCATCACCTGGATCAGCAGAACCCCGAGCCCGATCCCCACGAACGGCAGGAGCTGGGCCACGTCGCGCCGGCGCGGCACCGCGGTGTCACCGGGCCGTAGCGGCACCACCGCCCAGAAGGCCGCGTAGAGCAGCAGGCCGAGCCCGCTCAGGCCGAGCAGCACCATGAACGCGACCCGCACCCGCAGCACCGAAATGCCGAGGTGGTCGGCGATGCCGGCGGCGACGCCGGCGGCCATCCGGTGCTCGGGGGCGCGGTAGAGGCGCGGGGGCGGTGTCACGATGCTGATCGGAGGCTCCCTGGTCACGGTGGCGGGTCGGGCGAGGTCGGTGGATCCGATCGTCACACGCTGCGGCGTACCGCGACCACGGGGACGCCCCCGACATTCCGGCCGCCCGGATCTCAGGGTGGGGTCAGGGTCGGGTCCTGAGGTCGCTCGGGCCCACCTGGCAGCAGGATCGAGGCATGACCGAGGAAGCTGCCCCGCCGCCCCGACCCGGGTCGGCACAGCCGGGCGGTTCATCACCGCCCTCACCAGCCGCGACACCCGCCGGCTGGGCCGAGCCCACCCAGTTCGGCCCGCCCACCGGCGCCACCACCGGCTTCGACGCGGGTCCGGCCGCCGACCCCACACCGGGCGCTCCGGACAGCGGCTACGGGCCCGGCGGCGCGGGCTACGGGCCCGGCGCCGGCTACGGCGCCGGGTACGCGGCCGGCACCGGCTACGGGGCGGGCGGGGCCGGGGGTACGCCACCCGGGCCGGGTGGTCCCGGGCCGTCGGCGCCGCCGCTGGGCGGGGCCGGCTTCACCTCGCGGTACGGGCTGGTCCGGCCGCGTGAGGGGCGCTACCTGGCCGGGGTCTGCGCGGCCATCGGACGAGCCACCAACACCGATCCGGTGCTCTGGCGGGTGCTGCTCGCGGTGCTCGGGTTCTTCGGCGGCATCGGCATCCTGGTGTACGTCGCCGCCTGGCTGATCATCCCCAACGAGGGCGACACCGCGTCCCCCGTGGAGTCCATGCTCGGACGCGGCCGGTCCAGCATGTCGCCGGTGACCGTGATCATCCTGGGCATCCTGGTCGCGGCCAGCTTCGGCTACATCGTCACCGACGCCTTCCGCGCGGTGCTGCTCGGGGCGGCCATCCTGATCGGCGGTGCGCTACTGCTCAACCGGGACAGCCGAGGGCCACAGCCCGGTGTCCCCGGTGGGGCGGCGCCCTCCGGGCCGATGGGTACGCCGCCCGGGCCCGTCCCGCCGGTCGCCTGGCCGGCGCCGGCCTCCGGCGCCGTGCCGCCCACCGGCCCGCTGGCGACC
>NZ_JBSFYP010000031.1:0-78188 GCF_053599835.1 Micromonospora sp. NPDC005163 | reverse complement strand
GGATCAAGCCGTGCTGACGCAGAACGTTCGTCAGGTCGCAGAGGGTGGCCGCCACGCCGACGCGGCAGCCGAGCTGTGCCGGGCGGCCGAGCTGGACGCCTTCGGTCGGCCCCGCTACCAGCTGCTGGTCATCGAGGTGACCGGTCCGGCGGGCAGCCGCGTGCTGGCCTGCCGGGGGGTCGGCGCGAACGCGCTCACCGGCGCGGCGGTCGCCCTCGGCGCCCTGGCGGTCGCCGCCGGCGCCGTGCCACCCGGCGTGCACCACCTCGCCGAGGCGGTGGACCCGGGATGGGCGGTGGACCTGTTGCACACCAGCCCGGCGGTCACGTCGCTGACCGTCGACGACGTCCCGCTGGGGTCACACGACCTGATCGAGGAGGGGGTGGCGTGAAACCGAGAGTGCTGGTCGCCGGCACCAAGTTCGGCCAGGTGTACCTGCAGGCCTTTCGGCAGCCCGACTTTCCGTTCGAGCTGGCCGGGATCCTCGCCGGGGGCAGCGCCCGTTCGGTCGCGTGCGCCCGGCACTACGGAGTGCCGCTGTGGACCGACGTGGCCCAGGTGCCCGCCGACGTCACGCTGGCCTGCGTGGTGATCCGCGGCGGTCTGCTCGGCGGACCGGGCGGCGAGGTGGCCCGGGCGCTGATGCAACGGGGGCTGCACGTGCTGCAGGAGCATCCGCTGCACCACGACGAGCTGGTCGAGTGTCTGCGGACCGCCGGCCGGGCCGGGGTCGTCCACCACCTGAACTCGTTCTATGTGCACACCGCCCCGGTGCGCCGGTTCCTCGCCGCGGCCCGGGCGCTGCTGGCCCGGCAGCCGGCGCGCTACGTCGACGCGGCCTGCGGCTTCCAGGTCGCGTACGCCCTGCTGGACATCCTCGGCCAGACCCTCGGCGGGGTACGCCCGTGGGGCCTGGCCCCGGCGGTCGAACTGCCCGAGCAGGTACGCCGGCTGTCCCGGGTGGACGTGCCGTTCCGAAGCCTCGACGGAGTGCTCGCCGGGGTGCCGCTGACCCTGCGGGTGCAGAACCAGATGGACCCGGCGGACCCGGACAACTACGCGCACCTGCTGCACCGGGTCACCATCGGCACCGAGGCCGGCAACCTGACCCTCGTCGGCACACACGGACCCACCGTGTGGAGTCCTCGGCCGGACTTTCCGCAGCAGGTGCAGGACCGGGGGGTGGGCCGGCCGCACTTCGCCGACGGGGAGGGCGCCGAACCCGACCACCTGGACGTGCCGAGCGCGCAGCCGCTGGCCGACACGGTCGCGCCCAGCTACCGCACCGTGTTCGAGGAGGTCTGGCCGGCCGGCGTCGGGTACGCCCTGGGCAACCTGCACCGGGCGGCGCTGGGCGGGGAGAAGCTGGCCCGGCACGGCCAGTACCACCTGAGCCTGTGCCAGTTGTGGCAGGACGTCACCACCCGGTTGGGGCCGCCCGACCTGGTGCACTCCGTACCGCCGCGGATGCTCGTCGCGTCCGACGTGGCGGAACTGGCCGACGCTGCCGCCGGGGCGGTCGACACGCCGGAGCCGGTGCGGATCGGGGCGCGACCGTGACGCCCGCCGTCCGTACCTGGCTGCGCTGCCCCCGGCCGTTGCGCTGGCCGGCGCTGCGCCTCGTCTGCTTCCCCCACGCCGGCGGCAACGCCGCCTTCTACCGGCCCTGGTCCGGTCAGGTGCCCGACGACGTCGAGGTGCACGGCGTGCAGTATCCGGGTCGCATGGACCGGGCCGGGGAACCGTTCGCCGCCGACCTGCCGACCCTGGCCGAGGGGGTCGCCGTGGCGGTGCGGGCGCTGCCGGCCGACGCCCCGGTCGTCCTGTTCGGGCACAGCCTCGGGGCGTCCGTGGCGTACGAGACGGCACGCCGGCTGGACGGCCCCGGCAGCGTGCTACGGGCGTTGGTGGTTTCCGGCCGCCCGGGGCCGGACCGGTTGCGGGCCACCACCGTGCACCTGGCCGACGACGACACGCTGTGGGCGGAGACCGGGCGGCTCGGCGGCACCGGCCGGGAGGCCCTCGAACACGAGGGGGTACGCGCGATCGCCCTGCCGGTGCTGCGCGCCGACTACCGGATCGCCGAGACGTACCGTCCGCGGCCGCCGGTGCCGCTACGGACGCCGGTGCTGGCCTGCGTCGGCGCGGACGACCCCGAGGTCACCGCGGACGAGGCCGGCGACTGGGCCCAC
This sequence comes from Micromonospora sp. NPDC005163, assembly GCF_053599835.1. Classification (NCBI taxonomy): domain Bacteria; kingdom Bacillati; phylum Actinomycetota; class Actinomycetes; order Micromonosporales; family Micromonosporaceae; genus Micromonospora; species Micromonospora sp. NPDC005163. The sequence goes on along the minus strand of NZ_JBSFYP010000031.1, from coordinate 75,996 downwards.
CGCACCCGAGGTGGCTTCGCCCTGCACACGTTCCCCGGCGGCCACTTCTACCTGCTCCCGCGCCGCAACCAGCTCATCGAGACCATCCTGCGCGCCACGCACCGCAGCCCGGTGCCCACCTGGTCGGCGGCCGGCCCGTGATCCCGGCGAACCTGCACTACCACCGGGCCCGGGACCTGACCGAGGCGCTGGAGCTGCGTGAGGCGTACGGCGACCAGCTGCGGCCGCTGGCCGGCGGGCAGTCGCTGCTGCCGGCGCTGAAGCTGCGCCGCGACCGCGTCGACACCCTGCTGGACCTCGGCCGGGTCGGCGAGTTGTCGTACGTGGCCCACCGTGACGACCACCTGGCCGTGGGCGCGCTGACCCGCTACCACCGGTTGCTCACCGACCCGCTGGTCGAGCGGTACGCCCCGATGCTGGCCGTCGCCGCCGCGGCGGTCGGTGACCCGCAGGTGCGGCATGTGGGGACCGTGGGCGGCGCGCTCGCCCAGGCCGACCCGGCCGCGGACCTGCCGCTGGCCCTGGTCGCGCTGGACGCCGTCGTGGTGTTGCGCAGCGTGGCCGGCGCCCGGCAGGTGCCCGCCGCCGAGTTGGCCGTGGCGCCCGGGGCGACGGTGTGCCGGCCCGACGAACTCGTCACCGAGGTACGGGTGCCGCTGCCCGGCCCGGCACGGTGGAGCTACCGGACCTTCGCCCGGCCGGCGTTGGAGTGGTCGCTGGTGGCCGTCGCCGTCGCCGACGGTCGGGTCGCGCTGGCCGGCATGGGGCCGACCATCCGGCGGGCGCACGGGGTCGAGGTGGCCCTCGCTGAGGGCGCCGGTGTCGCCGCGGCGGCGCGCGCCGATGAGGGGTGTGACCCGCCGGACGACGTACGCGCCTCGGCCGCCTACCGGCGGCACGTGAGTCGGGTGCTGGTGGCCCGCGCCCTGGCCGAGAACGGCACCATCCCGGAGGAGTCACGATGAGCATCGACGCCCGTCCCGGTACGACGACCGTCGCCGTCACCGCCACGGTCAACGGTCGCCCGGACAGCCGGCGGGTGCCGGCCCGTACCCTGCTGGTCCATCTGCTGCGCGAGGAGCTGGGGTTGACCGCGGCCACCGTGGGCTGCGACACCTCCTCCTGCGGGGCCTGCACGGTGCTGCTGGACGGGCGGTCGGTCAAGTCGTGCAGCCTGCTGGCCGCGCAGGCCGACGGCGCCGAGATCCGCACCGTGGAGGGGCTCGCCGACGGCGAGCGGCTGCACCCGGTGCAGGAGGCGTTCCACGAGCACCACGCCCTGCAGTGCGGCTTCTGCACTCCCGGCATGGTCCTCGCCGTGGTGAGCCTGCTCCAGGAGAACCCGGGGCCGCTCACCGAGCACGACGTGCGGCACGCCCTGAAGGGCAACCTGTGCCGCTGCACCGGCTACCACAACATCGTCCGTGCCGTGCTCGCCCTCGACGAGGCCCGCCAGGTCGGATGACCGCCAGACACCGGAAAGGAGGCCGACCATGTCGGCGCGCTACGTACTCGGGGTGAACATCGGCTTCCACGACTCCAGCGCCGCGCTGGTCCGCGACGGTGCGCTCTGCGGCCTCGTCGAGCAGGAGCGGGTCAGCCGGCGCAAGCACGCGGTGGGCCAACCGCCCGCCGACGCCGTCGCCGCCTGCCTGGCGATGGCCGGCATCGGCCCGCAGGAGGTGGACACCGTCGCCATCGGCTGGGACTTCCGGGACATCCCGCTCGGGCGCAACCGACGGTTCACCCCCGACGGGCTGCGGGCGATGCTCTTCCCCGGCCACGAGGACCTGACCATGCCGGCGATCCGCTGGGTGCCGCACCACGTCGCGCACGCGGCCAGCGCGGCGTTCAGCGTCGACTGTGACGAGGCGGCGGTCCTGGTCCTCGACGGCGCCGGCGAGACGCAGTCGACCTCGTTCGGGCGCTACGCCGACGGGGACATCGAGATCCTGCGGGAGTGGCCCGTCGAGCAGTCGTTGGGCTTCTACTACAACGCCGCCGCCGAGTGGGCGGGGCTGGGCTACTGGGGCACCGGCAAGCTGATGGGCCTCGCCGCGTACGGAAGGCCCGGCCCCGGCGCGCCAGTGCGGGCGGTTCCCGGCGGGTACGAGCTGGTCCGTGGCACGCCCACCGCTGACGTGCCCGCCCGAAGGGCCGCGACCCTCGGCCCGCTGATGGCGTACTACCCGGCCGTCGCCGAGTCCCTCAAACCCCAGTTCGGCAAGCTGTTCCCGTACGCGCCGCGCACCGGGGAGGAGCCGATCGCGTACGCGGACTTCGCGGCGACGATCCAGCAAGGGCTGGAGGAGACGGTGCTGTCGCTGGCCGCCGAGCTGCGTCGGCGGGTCGACACCCCGGTGCTGGCGCTCGCGGGCGGGGTGGCGATGAACTGCACCATGGTCGGCGTGCTGGTCCGCAGTGGCCTGTTCGAGCGGGTCTACGTGCCGCCGGTGCCGACCGACGCGGGGGTGTCCCTGGGGGCCGCGCTGGTCGCCGCGCGGGAGTGCGGTGAGTTCGCGCCCACCCGTCTCGACCACGCGTACTGGGGTCAGCCGATCACCACGGAGGCCGGTGAGGCGGCGGCGGCTCGGGCCGGCATGGTGCACCGCCGCCTGGGTGACGACGAGTTGGCCCGCGCCGTGGCCGGTGAACTCGCCGCTGGCCGGATCGTGGGCTGGGCACGCGGGCGGGCCGAGATCGGGCAGCGGGCGCTCGGCGCGCGCAGTCTGCTGGCCGACCCGCGTGGTCGGCGCAGCCTGGAACGCCTCAACGTGCTCAAGGGGCGGGAGATGTGGCGTCCGGTGGCGCCCAGTGTCCTGGCCGAGCACGTGTCCGAGCTGGTCGACGGTCCGGTCGGCGATCCGTCCCGGTTCATGTTGGCCGCCGCCTCGCTGCGCCCGGACGCGCGGCTGCGGGTCCCGGCGGTGACGCACGTGGACGGCTCGGCCCGCCCGCAGACCGTGTACCGCGACACCAACCCCGGCTACTGGTCGCTGATCGAGCAGTTCCGGCAGCTCACCGGAGTGCCGGCGGTGGTCAACACCTCGTTCAACCTCGCAGGCGACCCGATTGTGAACTCGGCCGCCGACGCGGTGGACACGTTCGTCCGGGCCAAGGAGATCGACCTGCTGGTGCTCGGGGACGCGGTGGTGGCGCGCAGCGAGGCCGACCTGCCGGCCTGACATGCGAAGGGGCCGCCCGACCGGGAGGCCCCTTCTTCGCGCGGTCCGCTGCTCAGGGGGTTGAGGAACATCGGAACGAAACCGGCGCCAAGCCGCTCGCGGGCCTGAGAGCGCTTTGACCTGGCGGCACACGGCCGCCGAGCAAGGTCGCCCACCGCCGAAATCAGACGCCTTCGCGCAGGTACAGGTCGCGCAGCAGGCCGATCTCGCCGCCGTGATGCGCGACCTCGACCAGAGCGTGCAGCGCGAGCTTCAGATAGGTCTCATCGGCCCAACCGCCGGGGCCCAGGCCTATCGGCGCCAACAGGCGCTTGTCGCCGAGGGCTGCGATACGGGAGATGAAGTGCTCCAAGTCCTCGGCGAGCGCCTCGACGCCCTCTTTTGCGGTGCCCGGCCACTCGTGGCGGTCGCCGAACTCGGGGACGTCCTCGAAGAAGTGGATCACATAGCCGCGCAGGCAGAGGCTGCCGATGTGCCAGATGCGCCAGGCGATCGTCGTGAGGGGGTCCGGCGCCTCCGGACTCGATTCCGCAAATAGCGTGGCGACGCGGAAGACGCCGTCGTCGCCGGGGCGGATGCTGATGCAGTCGCTGACCGGCTCCCAGTGGTACTCGGCGTCGGTCAGGTCCTCAAGGCGCTCGAACAGCCGGGATCGCGCGCGTTCGAAGATCGCGAGAATGTCCCGCGTGACGGGGTCGGGCACGATCATGTCAGCCATGTCAACTCCAGGGCTCGGTGGTTTCGGGTCGGTCGGGATGATCAGGATCGACGGGTCGGCCGACTCGGTCACTTGCCGCCGCCTCGGCGTGTGTCGCCGGGTGCGAGCAGGCTGGTGAGTTCGGCGATGGCGTCCGGCGACGGCTTGAAGTAGCGGCGCAGGTTCTCCGGCTTGCGGTGCCGGGACTTGGCCATCAGCATCAGCAGCGACGCGCCAGCCTCGCCCAGGTGCGTCAGCGCGGAGTGGCGGTATTCGTGCAGGTCCCAGCCCGTCCCCGGGCCCTGTGTGGCGGTGTGGATGTCCAGCAGGGCGCGGGCCTGGCCGTAGGACAGGCGCGCCGCCCCGGTGTCTGGGCACACGTCCCGAGGGCCAATGACCTTCCCCGGCCCCGCACGGCGGGCGGTGACGAACACCGGACCGCGGGTGCGGCCCTTGAGCAGCCAGGGCAGCAGCCGGGCGGTGCGGCGTTATCTGTGGGATGACTTCAAGATCGTCCCGCGCCCGACGTCCCGTCAGGCGCCCACCAGGGCCGACAGGTGCTTAGCGCCGGTTTTCGTTCCGATGTTCCTCAACCCCCGCTCAGGCCCGGGCCGTCCGACGGTCGCGTCGCCAGACCTGCCGTAGCCGGTCGACGAAGAAGTCCCGGTTCACCCAGTAGAACTCCAGCCAGATGTTGTCCGGGTCGCGCAGCCAGATCTGCGATCCAGCCTCGTGCTTGGAGGTGGTGATGCCGGAGTGCGGGACGTCGATGCCGTCCAGGTGGGCGACCCACTCGTCCAGGTCGCCGCGCTCGGGCACGTGGTAGGCCAGGTGATGCAGCCCCGGGCGCCGCTCGTCGAAGCGCTGCGGGTCGACCTCGCCCACCTCGGCGTCGGCCGGGCCCTCGACGCAGCCCAGCACGACCGAGGCGAACGACGCCGTGTGCAGCAGGGTGCGGAAGCGGAAGCCGGACTCGGGCGGGGTGACGTCGTTGACCACCACCATCTCGAACACCGAACAGTAGAACGAGGTGCTGCGCTCCAGGTCGACGACGGTGAGGTTGACGTGGTTGCGACCGTCCAGGCGCGGCATGGCGGGCCTCGTCAGGCCGTCCGGCCGGCCGCCGCGACGGCCGGCCGGACGGCGACGGGTTCGCCGTCGGGCGCCGGCACGGCCTCGAGGACCGACATCGAGGAGGTCGGCGTGATCCGCGACAGGTGGAACCCGGATTCGGCGAGCAGCGCGCGGAACTCCGGCTCGGTCCGGGTCCGTCCGCCGAACAGGGCGAGCGCCTTGACGTCCATCACCTTGCCGGTGTCGTCGTGGTTCCCGTAGCGGCTGACCGACTCGATGATGACCAGCCGGCTGTCGGGCCGGGCGGCGGCGCGGACGTTGCGCAGGATCTCGGCGGCCTGCTCGTCCGGCCAGTCATGGATGATCGTCTTGAGCAGGTACACGTCGGCGTCGGCGGGCAGTGGGTCGAAGAAGCTTCCGCCGCGGATCTCGCACCGGTCGGCGACGCCGGCGCGGGCCAGCACGCCCGGCGCCTCGGCCACCACGTGCGGCAGGTCGAGCAGGATCGCGCGCAGTTCCCGGTGGCGGGCGAGCAGGCCACCGGCGAAGGTGCCGTGCCCGGCGCCCACGTCCACCAGCGTCCGGGCCCCGGCCAGGTCCAGCACCGGCAGTACGGTCCGCAGCACGAACGGGTTGACGCTCTCGGCCGACTTCTCGAACCGGACGCACTCGTACGGGTGGTCGGCGAAGTGGTCGTAGTACCGGGTGCCGCCGTGCACGTGCCCGAACGCCGTCGCACCGGTACGCAGGCTGTGCGTCAACCGGGCCCAGGAGTAGATGTCCGGCGGCATCAACGGGAAGCACTCGCGGACCGAGAACGGGTGGTCGCTGCGCAGCGGTTCGGCCAGCGGGGTGAGCCCGAAGACCTCGGGGGTGACCTCGGTGAAGATCCCCCGCCCGGCCAGCGCGCGCAGGCCTCGGGTCAACGCGCCGGGATGCGCGCCGACCCGCCGGGCCAGCACGTCCACCGGCAACGGGCCCTCGACCAGGTGGTCGGCGACCGCCAGGTCGCACATGACCCGGATGGTGAACGGAACGATGTAGTCGGCCAGTTCGGTGAGGCGGGTGACCGACGCGAGGTCGATGCGAGGCGTCACGGACATGTCCGTACCGTATCCGGTCGAGCGTTGCGATACCAGATAGCATACGAGACACTTGATACGTGCATCTCAATCTGTTCACCCAGTGCTCGCCGTCGCCGCAGTTCAAGGGGTTCTGGCGGCACCCCGCCGACCGCAGCGCCACCGGCTACCGCGACCTCGCCTACTGGGTCGAGCTGGGCCAGCGGCTGGAGGCAGCCTGCCTGGACGCGCTCTTCTTCGCCGACGTGCACGGCACCTACGACGTCTACCAGGGATCCTGGCGAGCGGCCGTGCGGCACGCGGTGCAGCTCCCGTCGATCGACCCGCTGCTCGTGCTGCCCGCGATCGCCGCCACCACCTCCCGGCTGGGCCTCGCCGTCACCTACTCGACGACCTACCACGCCCCGTACGAGTGCGCCCGGGTGTTCAGCTCCCTGGACCACCTCACCGGCGGACGGGTCGCCTGGAACATCGTCACCTCGTATCTGCGGTCCGCGTCCGCGAACGGGCTGGGTTCGTACCTGGACCACGACGAGCGCTACGACCGGGCCGACGAGTACGTCGAGGTGGCGCGCCGGCTGTGGGAGGAGAGCTGGGACGACGACGCGGTGGTCCGCGACGTCGCCGCGAACGTCTTCACCGACCCGGACCGGGTACGCGAGATCGGCCACGAGGGGCGCTGGTTCTCGGTGCGGGGCCCGCACCAGTGTGAACCGTCGCCGCAGCGCACCCCGGTGCTGTACCAGGCCGGCGCGTCCGGGCGGGGGATGACCTTCGCGGCCCGGCACGCCGAGGTCGTCTTCCTGACCATGGCGGACCCGGCCAGCGGCGCGGCGCAGGTGGCCCGGCTGCGGTCCCAGGTCGCCGCGCACGGGCGCGACCCGCGTTCGGTGAAGGCGCTGCAGGGCAGCATGGTGATGGTCGCACCGACCCGCGCCGAGGCCCGCCGGCGGGCCGAGGAGTACGTCGCGCTGTGGAGCGGGGAGGGGCAGCTGGCCAAGTGGTGCGGCTGGATGGACGTCGACCTCGCGGCGTATCCGGACGAGACGCCGGTGGCCGAGATCGCCGGGCAGGGCAGTCAGAGTTTCGTGGGCTTCCTGCGCCGGCTCGGGCCCGAGCGCACCTGGACGGTCGGTGACGTGCGCTACCTGGTGGCCACCGCCCGCCGGCCCCGCACCGGCGCCCCGGTGACCCTCTTCGGCACGGTCGAGCAGGTCGCCGACCGGATGGAGGAGTGGTGCGCGGTGGCCGACGTGGACGGCTTCAACCTGATCCCCTGCCCGACCACCCAGGGCATCGACGACATCTGCGACCTGCTGGTGCCGGAGTTGCAGCGCCGTGGCCTGTTCCGTTCCGCGTACGACCCGGCGGAGCGGACCCTGCGGGAGCGCTACTTCGGCGCCGGGGCGCCCGTGCCGGCCCGGGTGCCAGCGTTGGACCCGCGGGCAGCGGTCGAATCCGCCCCCGCCCGCGGCTGACCTGCCGGGTTCCCGGCGCCGACCGCGACCCGGCGCGGTGGGTGCGGGCCGGGCCGTGGTCAGAACGCCGTGGTCAGAACATCGTGGTGTCGACGTCCGCGCCGCTCAGCAGTGCACCGACCGTGCCGTAGCTGTCCCGGCTGTTCACGAAGTGCTGGGTCGCGGTGTTGATGTCGCGCAGTCGCCGTTGCAGCGGCGAGGAGTCGAACACGGTCGACGCGCCGACCAGCGCGTACGCCGTCTGGACGGCCTGCAGCGCGGCGGTGGTGACCTGCGTGGCGGTGGCACGCAGGCAGGCCCGGTCCAGTGCGCTGAGCACCTCGCCCCGCCGGGCGGTCTCCCAGGCCGACTCCGCCTCGTGGTGCAGCAGCGCCCGGGCCGCGCGCAGGGCCACGTGGGCCTCGCCGAGGCGGTCGTGGAACACCGGCGAGTCGGCCAGCGACCGGGTGCTGAACGTACGGCGGCGGCCGGCGGCGGCGTGGGCCGCGGCGTCGCGGACGGCGCCCTGTGCCATGCCGAGGTCGACCGCGGCGATGAGCAGACCGGCCTGGGCGATCCGGAAGACCGTTCGGCGCACGTCGTCGCCGTCACCGACCAGGCTGAAGCCGCGGTGCTCGGGACAGGTCCGGTTGGCCGCCCGCACGTCCTGGCTGGCGGAGCCGCGCAGGCCGAGCACCTGCCAGGTGTCGATCTGCTCCAGCTCGCCGGCGGGGAAGAGCACCATCCGGGTCAGCGGCGCCCCGTTGGGCAGGGTCCGGGGTGTGCGGCCGTCGAGCACGATGCAGTTCAGGTAGATCCAGCTCGCCTGGGGGCTGCCGGTCACGAACGGCCACTGGCCGTTGACCCGCCAGCCGCCGGCGCCGTCCGGGGCTGCCCGGCCCTTGGGCGCGACCGCGCCGGCGCCCAACACGTCCGGACCGCCCGCGTAGATCTCGTCCCGGGCGGCCTCGGGGAAACAGGCGAACAGCAGGTGCGCCAGGCCCACCTGGCCGATCAGCCAGCCGGTGGAGCCGTCCGCGGTGGACAGCTGCTCGATGACCCGCAGCGCCTCAACCAGCGGCAGGTCGGCGCCACCATGGGCGGACGGCACCAGCATCCGCAGGCAGCCCGCGGCGCTGAGGTCGGCGAGGACGTCGTCCGGGACCCGGCCCGCCCGGTCAATCTCCGGCGCCCGCTCGGCGAGCGCGGGGAGCAGTCCGTCGACCCGGGGAAGCGTACTGGTCACGGATACACCCTATCGCCTCACTCGTATCTTGTTTAGCCTTGTATCTGCTATCAATCTCGGATAGACGTACAGGGGAGGAGGTGACCGGCCGATGACCGTACGCGCCGTTTCGGGCTCGCCGCTGCTGAGCTGGCTGGAACGACCCAGGCAGGACCGGGGTGTGCACTTCGCGGCCGGCGGTGACGACTGGACCTTCCTGTCGTACGCCGAACTGGCCGACCGGACCCGGGTGATCCTCGCCGGCCTGCGGGCCGTCGGGGTGGTCCCGGGCGACGTGGTGTCCATCGTCGAGCCCGCCGGCCCCGACTTCGTCGCGACGCTGTTCGCCGCGATGGCCGCCGGAGCGGCGCCCTCACCGATCGCCCCACCGCTGGCCTTTCAGGACCGCGAGGTCTACGGCGAGCACGTGCTGGGCCTCCTGCGCGCCGCCGCGCCACGGGTGGTGGTCTGCGCGGCCACCCTCACCGCGGCCATCGAGCCGCTGGCCGCGACCGCCGGAGTCCGCCGGGTCCTCTGCGCCGACGAACTGGCCGACGCCGCCGGCGGAGCCCGGGGCGCGGTCGCGGCACCGGGCCCGCTCGCCCTGCTCCAGTTCACGTCCGGCTCCAGCGGCCGCGCCCGGGGCGTGCAGGTGCCGCACGCGGCCCTGGCCGCCAACGTCACGGCGATCCGGCGGTGGCTGGCCATGACCCCGGACGACCCGACCGCGTCCTGGCTGCCGGTGCACCACGACATGGGCCTCATCGGGTGCCTCGTCACCCCGGTGGTCAACACCAGCGACCTGTGGCTGATGCCGCCGGAGGAGTTCGTCCGCAACCCCGGGCGCTACCTGCGCTGCTTCGGGGCGCACGGCGCGCGACTGACCTCGATGCCGAACTTCGGGCTGGAGTACATCGCCCGCCGGGTACGCCCCGACGCGCTGACCGGGCTGGACCTCTCCGACTGGCGCGCGGTCATCGTCGGCGCCGAGCGCGTCGACGCCGAGGCGCTGCGCCGGTTCTGCGCGCTGCTCGTCCCGTACGGCTTCGACCCGCGCGCCCTGCTGCCCGCGTACGGGCTGGCGGAGGCGACCCTCGCGGTCACCGGGCTGCCATTGGACGAGCTGTACCACGCCGTCGAGCTGCGCCCCGACCGGCTACGGCTGGGCGCACGGGCGGTACCCGACCCCGCCGAGCCGGTCGACGACGCCGTCGACGCGTACCCGGTGGTGGGCTGCGGCCGGCCGCTGACCGGGGTGCGGGTGCGGATCGTGGACGAGTCCGGCACGCCGCTGCCGGACGGGGTGGTCGGCGAGATCGAGGTGCACGGCGCGTCCGTCGCGCAGGGGTACATCAACGAGGGCGACTCGGCGTCGCAGACCGCGCTCGGCGAAGGTGTGCTGCGCACCGCCGACGCCGGCTTCCTGCACGACGGGCAGTTGCACGTGCTCGGCCGGCTCGGCGACAGCATGAAGGTGCGGGGTCGGGCGGTGTTCGCCGAGGATCTCGAGTGGGCCATCTGCCGCCCCGGTGTGCCGGCCCAGCGGATGGCCGCGTTGCTGGGCCACCGTGCCGGCGCCGCGACCGTCGTGGCCGTGTTCGAGCAGGCCCAGCCCGAGTGGCTGGCGCAGGCGGAGCGGGAGCTGCGCCGCCGGGCAGAGGGTGCGCGGGTGGTCATCGTGGACGCGCCGCGCGGCACCATCGCCCGCACCTCCAGCGGTAAACCCAAACGGCGCCAGCTGTGGCAGGCGTTCGTCGATGACCGGCTGCCCGGCACCGTGGTCACCACGGCACCGGCCGGTCAGCGGGACTAGACCGAGCAGACGACGACGGCGTCCTGAGGGACGTTCGGACAGGAGGCGGGAATGACCGACGCGACCAGGTCGACGACAGCCGAGGTGCGTACCGAGGCGGAGGTGCGCGACTCGGTGACGGCGATCGTCACCGAACTGGCGCCCAACCCGGAGCAGATCGAGGGGGCGGGTGACTCGCGGCTGGTCGAGGACCTCGGCTTCCACTCGCTCGCGCTGCTGGAGCTGGCCTTCACCCTGGAGGACGAGTTCGAGCTGCCGCCGATCGACGAGACGACCGCACGGAAGATCGTCACGATCGACGCCGTGGCGGAGCACGTGAACGACATACTGCGGGCCCGCGGCGAGCTGGCCAGTTGACCGCGCGCTCCGGGCACCGGCCGGGCGCGGCGACACTGCGCCCGGCGACGCCCGGCGACGGGGACCAGCGGGCCAGGGCGCTGTCGCTGCGGCTGTTCCTGGCCATGCTGCACACCCAGGAGCTGCTGGCCGGCTACCTAGGCGCCCGGCTCGGGCTGTACGAGGCACTCGACCGTGGCCCGGCCGACGTGGCCGAGCTGTGCGCGCGTACCGGTATCGACGCTCGGTACGCGCGGGAGTGGCTGGAACAGCAGGCGGTCGCCGGGTTCGTCGAGGTGGACGACGTGGCGGCCGCACCCGAGCGGCGGGTCTACCGGCTGCCGGCGGGGCACGCCGAGGTGCTGCTCGCCTCGGACAGCCCGCTGTCGCTGGTCTCGCTGACCATGCTGCCGCTGGGCGGGGTGGCCGGGGCGCTGCCGGCGCTGCTCGACGCGTACCGCACCGGAGCCGGGGTGCCGGACGAGGTGTACGGCGACGACTGGCGGCACGGCCACTCGGGCGCCAACCGGGCGCTGTTCACGTACGCCCTGCCCGGTTGGCTCTCCTCGGCACTGCCGCGCATCCACCAGCGGCTCGGCGCCGCGCCGAGCCGGATCGCCGACATCGGCTGTGGCGCGGGCTGGGCGGCGATCGCGCTGGCCGGGGCGTACCCCCTGGCCGAGATCGACGGCTACGACCTGGACGCGCCGACGGTCGCCGCGGCGGACGCGAACGCCGCGGCCGCCGGCGTGGCCGACCGGGTCCGGTTCCACCGGCGCGACGCCGTCGACCCGGAGCTGGCCGGCCGGTACGACCTGGTCTGCGTCTTCGACGCGCTGCACGAGATGAGCCAGCCGGTGTCGGTGCTGCGGGCCTGCCGTCGGCTGCGCGGCGAGGGCGGCGCGGTGCTGGTGTTGGACGCGAAGGTGGCGCACCGGTTCGTCGCGCCCGGCGACGAGATCGAGCGTTTCCAGTACGCCACCAGCGTGCTGCACTGCCTGCCGGCCGGTCTGGCCGGACCCGACTCGACGGCCACCGGGACGGTCCTGCGTCCCGCCCAGGTCCGCCGGTTCGCCACCGAGGCCGGCTTCGCGGACGTGCAGATCGTGCCGGTGGACGACCGCTTCCACCGGCTGTACCACCTGACGGGCTGAGTTGGGGGTGGGGAAGGGGCCGTCAGCTCCTTCCCCACGCCGGCTCGGGCCGCCCGTAGCTTTCAGCGGGGGCCCGTTTCGGCCGGCCAAGGCGCGGATTGGGCAGGACGAACCGAGTCGAAGGCTAGCGTGAGCTGGTCGAACAGGGGTGCAGCGCTCGGGTGTGTGTCGCGACGTGGTGTGATCGTGTAGATGCCGCGGGTCGGGGGATCAGCGAGGGTCACTGTGGTGACGTCGGTCCGCAGCGCGCACGTCAGCGCCCCAGGTATGAGCGCGATGGCGTGGCCGGTGGCGACCAGGGCCACCTTGCCGGGCAGGTCGGCCGCGGTGAGGTCGATGCGGGCGGTGACTCCGGCGCGGGCGGCGTGCTGGTGCAGCAGCGCCGCCGAGCCGTCGTTGTCCTCGACCCAGGTCTGGTCGGCCAGCGCCTGAATGCGCACCGGACCGTGACCGGCCTGCGGGTGGTCGACGGGCAGCACGACGACCATCTCGTCCATCCCCAGGAATCGGCGTTCGAGACGTGAGTCGTTGGGTAGCCCTGGTGGCGCATCGGTGACGACAGCGACGTCGAGGTCGCCGGCGATCACGCGGTCGTGCAGTTGTGCGCTCAGCCCGGGCAGCAGACTCCACCGGATGGGTCCGGCCGTATCCATCAGGCGGCGGATCGCCGCGGGCACAATCCCGGCGGCCAGAGATGGCGTCGCGCCGACGGCCAGTGGCCGGTTGAGCGTCCCGTCACGAATGTCCCGTACGGCGCGAACGGCGCGGTCGGCCTCGTTGAGCGCGGCCAAGGCGTGGTGACGGAACACCTCGCCGGCAGGCGTCGGGCGCACACCGCGCGCGTGCCGCTGCAACAGCGGCACGCCGAGCTGGCGCTCCAGACCGGCGATCTGTCGGGAGACGGCCGACTGTGTGTGAGCGAGCTCGGCGGCCGCCGCCGACAGCGAACCGAGCCGGCACACCGTCACGAACGTCCGCCACACAAGCAACTCCATGGCACGAGTGTGCCTTGTCGGTATGCATGTCCCGCATGGCTGTCGTGCGAGATCTGCGCTTGTCGCAGCTATCGCGGTACCTCACTCTGGGACGCATGACCGAACCGCGCACTATCGCTGTTCTTGGCTTGGGCCGCATGGGCGCTGCGATCGCGACAAGACTCGCCGGCTACGACTGGGACGTCGTCGGTTGGACACGCTCCGGGCGCGCGGCAGGCGTTGTCGAGACGACCGGCGACCCGAACGACGCCGTCGCGAAGGCCGACATCACGCTTCTCGCGTTGTTCGACGGCCGGGCCTGCCAGCAGGTCGTCGACCACGTCCGCGACTCGCTGAGAACGGACGCCATCGTGCTGAACACCAGCACGATCGCCCCCGCCGAGGCGTCGAGGCTGGCCCGGCAACTCGGCCCGTCCTACGTCCATGCGCCGGTGCTCGGCTCCGTGCCAGCTGCTGCCGCCGGCACCCTGCAGATTCTCGCCGCCGCCGACCAGGACGCGTTCGACCGGGTCCGACCGGTTCTGGAAGCGCTCGGCACCGTGCGGCGCGTCGACGATGCCTCCGCCGCCGCCGCGCTCAAGCTGGTCGCCAACAGCAGCCTCGCCGGCGCCGTCCTCGCGCTGCGCGACTCACTGCGGCAAGCCGACGCCTTGGGCCTGCCCCGTGCCCAGGTGCTGGACGTCCTCGAACTGGGCCAGCTCGGCGGGCTTGTCGCCCGCAAACGGCCCTTCCTCAGCGGCCAGCCAGCCGCTGCCACGGCCGACTTCACGATCGGCGCGCTGGCCAAGGACATGGCACTGCTGGCGGTCGCGTCAAACACCCCGCTGCGCAGCGCAGCCGACCTGGCCGACACCCCGGCCGACCCTGAGGCCGACATCGCCGTTGCCGCCACGGTCCCCGCCGTAGGTGACGCCGTGCTCGAACCGCTACGCGCCTACATCCGCGGACACGCCACCGGCGACCCCACCCACTTTCGCGACGCGTTCCTGCCCACCGCCCACATCGAGGGAATGCGGGACGGCGCATTCGCCTCGTGGCGCCTGGACGACTACTGCGCTCTCTTCCACGGCCACCCGGCCCCGAACGAACCGATTCGCTCCCGCCGCATCGATTCCATCGACGTCCACGGCACCGTCGCGACCGCAACCATGACGCTCTGGCACGGCACGGACACCTTCACCGACATCTTCCTGCTGGTCTACGTCGACAACAGCTGGCGCATCGCCAACAAGGCCTACCACCGGCACTCCTGAGTGGATGGTTCGGCAGCTTTTCGGCGTCGTTCTTCGCTGAAAAGCTACGGGTGGCCCTGCTCAGCCGGTCAGCTCGGCGCCCAGCGCCCGCTTGTCCACCTTGCCCACCCCGGTGTGCGGCAGCGCGCCGCGCAGCTCCAACCGGTCGGGCAGCTTGTACGCCGCCAGCCCCCGGTCGGTGAGGAAGTCCCGCAGCTGCCCCAGTGTGGGGGCGTCCGAGCGCGGCACCACCACCGCGCAGGTCTTCTCCCCGAGCACCCGGTCCGGCACGGCGACCACGGCGACCTCGCGGACCGCCGGGTGGGCGAGCAGGTGCTCCTCGACCTCGCCGGCCGGGACCTTCTCGCCGCCCCGGTTGACGACCTCCTTGATCCGGCCGACCACGACCAGCTCGCCGGTCGGGGTCCAGCGGACCAGGTCTCCGGTGCGCAGGAAGCCGTCCGGGGTGAAGGTGCGCGCGTTGTACTCCGGCACCCGGTAGTAGCCGCGCAGCGTGGTCGGGCCGCGCACGATCAGCTCGCCCACTTCGCCGGCGGCGACCTGCCGGCCGTCCTCGTCGATCACCTGGAACTCGTCGGCGGCCGACAGGGGACGGCCCTGGGTGTGGGCCGCGAGCTCCGGCGGATCGTCGGGGCGGGTGCAGCAGATCGGGCCCTCGGCCATGCCGAAGAAGTGGGCCAGGCGGATGCCCAGCTCCCGGGTCACCCGGGCGGCCACCTCCGGGCTGAGGTTGGCGCCGCCGACCTCGACCACCAGGCCGGTCAGGTCGGCGCCGAGCATCGGCGCGAGGTCGGCCCACAACGGCAGGAAGGGCGGCATCAGCGTGGTCAGGGTGACCCGTTCGCGGGCGATCAGCCGGAACGCCTCGTCGGGGCTGGGACTGCCGGCGAGCACAGCGGTGGCGCCGACCCGCAGCGCGCCGAGCACGCCGGGGCAGCCCAGGGCCGCGTTGTGGGCGACCGGGAGCGCGGCGAGATAGACACCGTCGGGCCCGAAGTTCATCGCCGCCGCGGTCGCCCGCAGCTGGTACGCGTAGTCGTCGTGGGTGCGCGGGATCAGCTTCGGCAGGCCCGTCGAGCCGCCGGAGAGCAGAAAGAACGCGACGTCCGACGGGTCCGGGGAGGGCAGCGGCACCGGGTCGGCGTCCACCTCGGCCAGGGCGGTGAACTCGCCGGGGTCGCCGACCACGAACACCTGCCGCAGCGACGGCGTCTCGGCGCGGACATCGGCGGCGAGCTTGCGCAGGTCGTACCCCTGGACCTGGTCGACGGTCACGTAGGCGACCGCCTCGGTGTGCGCGCACAGGTGGCCGATCTCGGCCCGTCGGTGCGCCGGCAGGGCCAGCACGGGCAGGGCGCCCAGGCGGAACAGCGCCAGGCACACCACCACGAACTCGACGCCGTTGGGCAGCTGGACGACCACTCGGTCGTGCCGGCTGACACCGCGGGCCCGCAGCCCGGCGGCCACCCGGTCGGCCCGGCGGTCGAGGTCGCCGTAGCTCACCCGGTGCTCAGCGGTGACCAACGCGGTGCGCTCCGGGTCCGTCCGCGCCCATTCCCGGCCCAGGTCGGCGAGCGACTCGCCGCGCCAGTAGCCCTCCGTGCGGTAGCGCTCGGCCAGCTCGCTCGGCCAGCTCACCCATCCGTCCAGCATTCAGTGCCTCCCGCGATGACGGTGACAGCGACCCGGAACACAAGCTAGTGTGCAGATACACGAGATACAAGACACGTGATAGTGGAGGCGGTTGATGCTGGCGGCGCGGCCCCGTACCGACCTCGGTGCGTTGACCCGGCTCACCGAACTCGCCGACTACATCGTGCCGTTCGCCATCCGGGTGATCGCCCACCTGGGCGTCGCCGACGAGCTCGTCGACGGGCCACGGCCGGTGACCGAACTGGCCGAGGCCACCGGCGCGCACGCGCCGTCGCTGCTGCGCGCCCTGCGGGCTCTGGCCGGCAAGGGCATCTTCACCGAGGTCGAGCCGGAGGTGTTCGGGCTGACCAAGCTCGCCGAGCCACTGCGCACCGACCATCCACTGTCGCTGCGCGACGCGTACCCGCTGATGGCCGCGGACGTGCGCGCCTGGGCCGGGCTCGGCCGCTGCCTGCGCACCGGGGAGGCCGCCTTTCCCCGGATCCACGGCACCGACTACTGGTCCTACCTGGCCGGGAATCCGGCGGACAGCCTCGCCGTCGACCGGTGGATGTCCAGCCTGACCCGGCTGCACCTGCGTACCGTCCTGCCGGCGTGGCCGTGGGCGCGGGCCCGGGAGGTCGTCGACGTCGGCGGCGGCGACGGCGCGTTCCTGGCCGGGCTGCTCACCCGCTGCCCGCAGCTGCGCGGCACCCTGCTCGACCTGCCCCACGTGGTGGCGGCCGCACCGGCGCTGCTCGCCCGCGCCGCGGTGGCCGATCGCTGCCGGATCATCCCGGGCAGCTTCTTCGACCCGGTGCCGGCGGGCGCCGACCTGTACGTGCTCAAGACGATCCTGCCGGGCTGGGACGACGCCGACGCCACGGTCATCCTGCGCCGGATCGCCGAGGCGATGCGGCCGGAGAGCCGGCTGCTGCTGCTGGAGGCGATCATCCCCACCGGCGACGTCTTCGACGTCGCGAAGCTCGTCGACCTGCACACCCTGGTGCTCACCGGCGGCCGGCACCGCACCCGGGACCAGCTCGTCGACCTGCTGGCCGGCGCCGGCCTGCGACTGGACCGCATCGTCGCCACCCCCACGCTCACCGTGATCGCCGCCGGTCCCGCCGGGCCGCAGCCGACGTCCCCCTAGGAGGTATCGATGGCCCCGACCCGACCCCGGATCGACATCGAATCGGTGTTCCGACTGACCGAGCTGGCCGACTACATCGTGCCGTTCACCGTGCGCGCCGTCGCCGAGCTGGGTGTCGCCGACCAGCTCGTCGACGGGCCACGGCCGGTGACCGAGCTGGCCGAGGCCACCGGCGCGCACGCGCCGTCGCTGCTGCGCGCCCTGCGGGCTCTGGCCGGCAAGGGCATCTTCACCGAGGTCGAGCCGGAGGTGTTCGGGCTGACCAAGCTCGCCGAGCCACTGCGCACCGACCACCCGCTGTCGCTGCGCGACGGGTACCCGCTGCTCGAACCCGACATCGAGGCATGGGCCCACTTCGACCACAGCATCCGCACCGGGCAGGCGTCCTTCGACCAGGTCCACCCCGAGGGCTACTGGCCGTACATGGCCGCCCATCCGCACGACAGCGCCCGCTTCGACGCCTCCCAGCAGGCGGCCACCCGGCTGGAGCTGCGGGCCGCGCTGCCCGCGTACCCCTGGGGGGAGCTGGCCACGGTGGTCGACGTCGGCGGCGGCAACGGCGCCTTCCTCGGCGGCATCATGGCCCGCTTCCCGGCGTTGCGTGGCACCCTGTTCGACCTGCCGCACGTGGTCGCCGAGGCCGAGCCGGTGCTGCAGAAGCTCGGTGTGGCCCAGCGGTGCACGGTGACCGGAGGCAGCTTCTTCGAGACCATCCCGGCCGGCGCGGACGCCTACCTGCTCAAGCGGATCCTCTACGGCTGGGACGACGACAACGCCGTACGTCTGCTGACGGCCGTGCGGGCGGCGATGCGCCCGGACAGCCGGCTGCTGGTGCTGGAGCCCGTGGTCGAGCCGGGTGACCGGTTCGACGTGGGGCGCCTCTACGACCTGCTCCTGCTGGCCATGGTCGGTGGCGGCGCCCGCTCCCGCGAGCACATCGAGCGGCTGCTGGACGTCGCCGACCTGCGGCTGGCCCGCAGCGTGCCCACCATGATGTTCCCCATCCTCGAGATCGTCCCGAAGACGGAGGCGTGAGCAGTGCGACTGGTCGTGGACTTTTCCCGATGCGAGAGCAACGCGGTCTGTGTGGGTCAGGCGCCGGAGGTGTTCGACGTCGCTGACGACGACCGGCTGCACATCACCGAACAGCCGCTGGAGGGCGCACTGGCCGCCCGGGTACGCGAAGCCGCGCGCCGCTGCCCGAAGCAGGCGCTGTCCGTGGTGGACGACTGACCCCGATGGGGCACCCGTCTCCCGGGTCCGTGAGGAGACGCGGGCGCGGGTCGCGCACCTGCTCTCTGAACACCTTCAGACGCAGCGTGAAAGGACCCGGCGAGCCTCGGCGACCACCGTTGGGGAGGTCGCAGGCGCCCATCGGGTGAAAAGATCGTGGAAGTAGGTGCCGTGTTTCTCAAGCATCGCGGGATTCTGCTCGATGACGTCGAGCTCGTTGACGATGCTGAGGTCCACGAACGGGACAAGCTGGGCCGCGTTCAAGCGCTGAGGCTGGCCGGTGAAACGGTCGTGCACCGTGGCGGTGTCGGCCAGCGACGGCCAGGTGCGATCCCGGTCGCAGGCGCCGTACAGGTAGACCAGGGTCTCGGCCGCCGCACCAACGACGGACCGCAGCGAATCCCGGTCGGACCAGGCCAGCAGGCCGCGGGCGAATCCATCGGTGCCATACACCGCATGGGTCAGGCCAGCCAGTTGCAGATCCGGCCCGGCGCCGAGGCCGGCGAGCCGCTGCGCGACCCGGCACAGATGCGCGTAGAGGGTGCCGCCGGGGTGCTCGATGGATTCGGCTCCATGGGCACGCAGGAAATCTCGCGCCGCACTGTCGAAGCTCATGGATGCACGGTAGGCCGAAGGAGGGCCGGCGAGACTGTGATGTGAAGCAATCCACTTCGCTCTTGTGGGGCGGCAGCGCCGCCGGGTTGGCTCGGGGTATGTCGCTCATCGCGTACGACAAAGCCGACGCTGCCGCGTTCGAGGCGACCCGTCATCTGGGCGACGACGCGCTCGGCGCGTGGCGTGAGGCGATCACCCGGTACCTGGATCCGCAGCCGGACATACGCGTGCTCGACCTCGGCTGCGGCACGGGAAGCTGGTCACAGGCTTTCCGTAAGTGGTGGCCCGCCATCGACGTGCTCGCCGTCGAACCATCCGCCGCGATGCGTGAGCGCGCCATCGTCTCGCCGGTTCTCGCCGGCAACGCCGCCGACATCCCCGCCGATGACGCGAGCATCGACGCGGTCTGGCTCTCCACGGTCGTCCACCACATTCCCGACCTGCCCGCCGCCGCCCGCGAGATCCGCCGCGTCCTCAAACCCGGCGCCCCGGTCCTGATCCGCTCCGCGTTCCCGGGCCGCCACGAGGGCATCACCCTGTGCCGTTTCTGGCCGGAAGCGATCATCGTGCTGAACGACAACTACCCGACCGTGGCCACGATCGAGGCCGCGTTTGCCGCATCAGGCTTCACCACCGCCGGGCTCGAACCGGTCACCCAGATCTCCGCGCCGTCGCTACGCGAGGCAGCCACCGGCCTACGCCGCGAGGCGCACACCCTACTGCAGCTGATCAGTGACGACGCGTATGCGAGAGGCGTCGAACGCGTGCACACCAGTGCGCGGACCGCAACCGGGCCGTTGATCGATGTCCTCGATCTGCTGGTGCTGCGCTGACTCGCCGGGCTCCTGCTGGCTGTGGTCGGTGGTCCATTGGCGGCGCTAGTTGGCAGCACCCGCCGACTGGATCGCCGTCCAGACCCGCTCGGCGGTCACCGGCATGTCGATGTGCCGCACGCCCAGGTGGCGTACGGCGTCGACCACGGCGTTCTGCACCGCCGGCGGAAGGCCGACCGCCCCCGACTCGCCCAGCCCCTTGGCGCCCAGCGGGTTCACCGGGGTCGGGGTCTGCGTCGCGACCGTCTCGAAGGACGGCAGCTCGGCCGCGCCCACCATGGCGTACCGGTGCAGGTCACCGTGCAGCGGCGTGCCGTCGGCGGCGAAGCGGACCTCCTCGACCAGCGCCTGGCCGGCGCCCTGCGCCAACCCGCCGTGCACCTGACCCTCGGCCAGCAGCGGATTGAGCAGCACGCCCGCGTCGTCGACCGCCACCACGCGCAGCAGGGTCACCTGACCCGTCTCGGTGTCCACCTCCACCACGGCCAGGTGCGCGCCGTACGGGCAGGTCGCGGCGGACGGCTGGAACGTCGCCTCGGCGGCCAGCCCGCCCCCGGGGCCGGCGTCGTCGGCGGCCAGCTCGGCCCAGTCGACGACGCGCCCGGCGGTCGACCGGAACCGTCCCGCGGCGAACTTCACCTCGTCGAGGGACACGCCCAGGCGGGCGGCCGCCGCGTCCCGGCCCCGCTCCACCAGGGCCAGGGCCGCCTCGCGGACCGCCATCCCACCGGTCTGCAACGACCGGGACCCGCCGGTGCCGCCGCCCTCGGGGACCGTCGCGGTGTCGGAGTGGCGCACCTCCACGCGATCCAGCGGTACGCCGAGCACGTCGGCGGCGATCATCGCCCAGGCGGTGACATGGCCCTGGCCGTGCGGGCAGGTTCCCGAGTGGACGGTGAACCGGCCGGTGTGGTCGACGCGCGCGGAGGCGTACTCGCTGCGGGTGTCCGCGCCGGTGATCTCCACGAAGGTGGACAGGCCGATGCCGAGTTGTTGGACGTCACCGCGTACGCGGCGGGCCGCCTGCTCGGCCCGCAGCGCCGGATAGCCGGCCTCGGCGAGCACCCGCTCCAGCGCCGCCGGGTAGTCGCCGGTGTCGTAGCGGGCGCGGGTCACCGTGGTCACCGGGAAGCTCTCCGGCGGCAACAGGTTGCGTCGGCGTACCTCGGCTGGATCCATGCCGATCTCCGTCGCGTACAGGTCGACCATCCGCTCCAGGGCGGCCACCGCCTCCGGCTGCCCGGCGCCCCGGTACGACACGACGGGGGTGGTCGTGGTGGTGACGCTGGACGAGCTGAACTTCGCCCGGCTGATGCCGTACGGGCCGGTCAGCATGGTCCGGGTCCAGAACGGCAGGATCGCCCCGATGCGCGGGTACGCCCCGGCGTCCTGCACGACCTCCAGCGCGTACGACACGATCCGCCCGTCGCGGGTGCCGCCCAGTTCGGCGCTCTGGTGCTGGGCCCGGCCGTGCCCGGCGGCGACCATGCTCTCGCTGCGGGTCTCCGCCCAGCGCACCGGGCGGCCGAGCCGACGGCCCGCCCAGGCGACGAGGATGTCCTCCCGGCTGGCGAACGCCTTGGAACCGAACGCCCCGCCGACGTCGCCGTTGACCACCCGGACCCGCTCCTCCGGCTCGCCGAGGGCCGCCGCGAGCTGGCCGCGCCACAGGTGTACCGCCTGGCTGCCGGCCCGGTAGCGCAACCCGTCCGGCCCCCACTCGGCCTGCCCGGCGCGGGCCTCCAGCGGGCACGGCGCCACCCGCGGGTTGGTCATCCGCTGCCGGACCACCACCTCGGCGCCCTCGTGCAGCTCGGCCCGCCCGGCCGGGCGACGGAAGCCGAGCTTGAGCACCATGTTCGTGCCGGCCTGCGGATGCAGCACCAGTTCGTCGGCGAGCGCCCGGTCGACGTCGACCAGCGCCGGCAGCGGCGCGATGTCCGCCTCGACGAGGGCGGCGGCGTCCACCGCCTCGGCGCGGCCGGTCGCCAGCACCGCCGCGACCGGTTCGCCGACGAACCGCACGACGCCGTCGGCGAGCACCGGGGTGGTCATCTTCTGGTTCAGCACGCCGGCCTCGGGCGGCAGCGGCGGCAGGTCCACGTCCGCCGCGGTGAAGACCGCGACCACGCCAGGTGCCCGCCGGGCGGCCTCGGCGTCCACGCCGCGCAGCCGGCCGTGCGCCACGTGGGAGCGGACGAAGACCAGTTCCAGGCAGCCGGGCACGACGACGTCGTCGACGTACGTGCCGCCGGTGGTGAGCAGGGCCTGGTCCTCGGTACGCCGGACCGGTCGGCCGATTAGTGACATCTGCGACTCCTGGTTCTGCCGACGCCGGCTCAGGCCGGGGTGACGGCGAGCGGGATCGACGCGTACGACCGGAAGAGGGCGCTGGGCTCGCGCACCGGCGGGGCGGCCAGGTCGATGCCGGCGAGCCGTCGGGCGAGCCGTTCGAAGACGACCGCTCCCTCGATCCGGGCCAGCGCGGCGCCGAGGCAGCCGCGCACGCCACCGCCGAAGCCGACATGCGGGTTGGGGTGGCGGCCGATGTCGACGCGACCGGGGTCGGCGAACACGTCCTCGTCGTGGTTGGCGCAGCCGAGCAGGAGGAAGACCGACCGACCGGCCCGGATCACCCGGTCACCCACCGGGATCGGCTCCAACGCCAGCCGGGCGGTGTACTGGATCGGGGCGTCGAACCGGACGAACTCCTCGGCCGCGGTGGCGGCCAGCGACGGGTCGTCGCGCAGCCGACGCCACTCGTCGGGCCGCTCGGCCAGCGCGATGCTGCCGGTGCAGACCATGTTCATGGTCGTCTCGTAGCCGGTGAAGCAGAGGAAGACGATGTTGTCGACGACCTCCTCCGTTCCCTCGGCCGGGTCCGCCACGGCGAGCATCCGGTCGAGCAGGTCGCCGTCCGGGTCGGCGTGCCGGCTGGTGAGCAGGTCGCGGACGTACCCGCGCAGCCAGGCCAGCGCCTCGTCCGCCGCCGCGCGGTCGGCCTCGGGCAGGAACGGGGTGAAGGCGCGGCCGAGTGCCGCCGCGCGGGGCCAGACCTCGGCCCGGGTCCGCGCCGCCGGCAGTCCGATGAGTTCGCAGACCACGGTGGCGGCGACCGGGAAGGCCAGCTCGGCGACGGCGTCCAGACGCCCGGTGTCCAGGGCCGGCGCGAGCAGCTCGTCGACCAGCTCGCCGACGCGGCCGGCGGTGCGCCGGGCCACGCCGGGGCTGAACGCGCGGACCATCTGCTGGTGCAGCCGGCTGTGGTCGTCCGGGTCGCGGGTCGGGATGATCCGTCGGAACACCTCGCGGGAGAGGTCCTGCGCCATCCGGAACTGCGGGTCGTCCTCCGGGAAGGTGTTGCTCAGCCGACGGTCACGCAGCAGCGCGGCCACGTCCCGGTGCCGGGTCACACCCCAGCTCGCCGGGCCGAACCGGCACAGCGGGCCGGCCGCCCGCATCCGGGCGTACGTCGGGTACGGGTCGGCGACGACCTCGGGGGAGAGGGGGTCCATCCGCGCGGGCAGGACCCGCCCGGCGTGGCTCACCGCCGCACCGCCACGGGCACACTGGCGTACGAGCGCAGCGTCCCGCCGGTCTGCCGGCGGGCCGGTCCGGCCGGGGCCAGCGTCGGGAAGGTGCGCAGCAGGGTCTCGAAGGCGACCTGCGCCTCCACCCGGGCCAGGTAGCCGCCGAGGCAGTGGTGGATGCCGCCGCCGAAGGACAGGTGCGGGTTGTCCTCGCGGGTGACGTCGAGGCGGTCCGGTGTGCCGAACCGCTCCGGGTCCCGGTTGGCGCTGCCGATCAGCAGGATCAGCACCCGCCCGGCGCGGATGGTGCGGTCGCCGACGTCGATGTCCTCCCGGACGAGCCGGGCGACGCCCTGGATCGGGGCGTCGTAGCGCAGGAACTCCTCCACCGCGCGGGGCGCCAGCGTCGGGTCCGCCCGCAGCAGGGCGAGCTGGTCGGGGTGGTCGAGCAGTGCCGCCACGCCGGTGGCGATCAGGTTGGTGGTGGTCTCGAAGCCGGCGAAGAAGGCGAAGACCGCGTTGTCCACGATCTCGTCGTGGTCGAGCACCGCGCCGTCGTCGTCCGTCGCGGCGAGCATCCGGGACAGCAGGTCGTCGCCGGGTTCGGCGCGGCGCCGGTCGAGGATCTCGCCGAGGTAGTCGCGCAGCCACTCGACGGCCCGGTCGGCGGCCGGGCGGTCGTCGTCCGGCACGATCGCGGCGAACGCCTTGCTCAGGTCCAGCGCGTACGGGCGGATGCGTTCGTGGTCCGCCGGCGGGATGCCCATCAGGGCGCAGACCACCATGACCGGCAGCGGAAAGGCCAGATCCGAGACCGCGTCGAAACGTCCGGTGCGGGTCGCCGGGGCCAGCAGGTCGGTGACCATAGCCTCGATTCTCGGGCGCAGCCGGCGCACCAGTGCGGGGCTGAACGCCTTGGCCATCAGCCGCCGCAGGCGCCCGTGCTCGGGCGGGTCGCGGTAGAGGATGATGCTGCCGAAGAAGGAGCCGGCCGCGCCGTCGCCGGCCGACATCCGGTGGTAGGCCGCCGGGAACTCGCTGCCCAGGCGTGGGTCGCGGACCAGCCGGGCGACGTCGGCGTAGCGGGTGACGCCCCAGCTGCCCGGACCCATCCGGCAGAGCGGGCCGGCCGCGCGCAGCGTCGCGTAGGTGGGGTAGGGGTCGGCCACCACGGCGGGGTCGCGGGCGTCGAATCTCGGCGGCATGCCGGTACGGGCCGAGGTCATGCCCGCCAGTATGCGCAATAAAAGATACGAGAAACAAGTACTTCCGAGATACGTGAAACGCTATTAGGCTTCCGAGCCATGACCGAGACCGTGGTGAGCGCTGATCCCCGGATCGTCGCGATGGAGTTGCTGATGAAGGCCCCGGCCACCGTCAGCAGCCCTTACCCGCATTACCACGCGCTGCGAACGGCGGCGCCGAAGTACCGGATGGAACAGCCCGGCCAGGGCGTGGGATGGGTGCTCACCACGTACGACGACTGCCGTGCCGCGCTGCGCAACCCGTCGCTGGACAAGTCGGCGCAACGCCCCCGGATGGGCGACTCCCGCGGCCGCGAGGGCGCCCGGACCCTGCTCTTCCTCGACGGGCCGGAGCACACCCGGCTGCGCGGGCTGGTGAGCCGGGTGTTCACCCCTCGCCGCACCGAGACCCTGCGCCCCCGGCTGACCTCGTTCGTCGACGGCCTGCTCGACGACATCAGCCGCCAGGTCGGCCCCGGCGGCGGCGAGGTCGACATCGTCGGCTCGTTCGGCTTCCCGCTTCCGGTGATGGTGATCGGCGAGCTGGTCGGCGTGCCGCCGGCGGACTGGCCGCTGCTGCGCCGGCTGACCCGCGCCGCGTCCGGCGGGCTGGAGATCTTCGCACCGGAAGAGGTCCTCAAGGCATCCGACCAGGCGCTCGGCGAGATGGAGGAATACTTCGCCGATCTGGTTCGCAAGCGGCGCGAGGATCCCCGCGACGACCTCGCCTCGGCCCTCGGCCAGGTCGAGATCGACGGTGACCGACTCTCGGTCGACGAGCTGATCCAGGTCATCGTGCTGCTCTTCGGCGCCGGCTTCCAGACCATGACCGACCTGATCGGCCTCGGCACGCACGCGCTGTGCCGCAACCCCGACCAGCTCCAACGGCTGCGCGCCGAGCCCGAGCTGACCCGGTCCGCCGTCGAGGAGCTGCTGCGCTTCGACTCCCCGGTGCACGTGCTGGGCCGCGCCGCGTTCGAGGACACCACCTTCGTCGACGGCACCCCGCTCGCCCGGGGTGAGCACGTGATCACCCTGATCGGCGCGGCCAACCGTGACCCGGCCCGCTACGCCGACCCGGACGTGCTCGACATCGCCCGCTTCGCCGGCGCCGAACCGCCGGAGACGCCGCTGTCGTTCGCCTGGGGGCCACACCACTGCCTCGGCGCGCAACTCGCCCGCGCCGAGGGGCAGATCGCCTTCCGCCGGCTGGTGGACCGGTTCGCGGTGATCGAGCTGGCCGACCCGGACGCCGACGAGATCGACCTCGAGTGGCGGCACAGCAGCACCTTCCGGGGCCTGGAGGAGCTGCGCGTACGGCTCGTCCCGGCCTGAGCACCCGAACCACGCGCCGACCAGGAAGGGAAGTCCATGCCGGAGGCGGTGATCGTCGAGGCGGTCCGGACGCCGATCGGCCGGCGCGAGGGTGTGCTGTCCGGCCTGAAGGCCGTGGAGCTGCTGCGGCACGTCCAGGTCGAGGTGATCCGCCGGGCCGGGATCGAACCGGGCGAGGTGGAGCAGATCATCGGCGGCTGCGTCACACAGGTGGGCGAGCAGAGCCTCAACGTCACGCGCAACGCCTGGCTCAACAGCGGCCTCGACTACGAGGTCGCGGCGAGCACGGTCGACGCCTCCTGCGGCTCCGCCCAGCAGGCCAACCACCTGATCGTGGCGCTCATCGCCGCCGGCGCCATCGACGTGGGCATCGCCTGCGGCGTGGAGTCGATGAGCCGGGTGCCCGTCGGCACCAACCTCTACCAGGGGCCCGGGCATTACAAGACCTCCGACTACCCGTACGACGACCCGCCTAGGGCGCAGTTCGGCGGCGCCGAGCGGATCGCGGCCCGGCAGGGGCTGACCCGCGCGGACGCCGACGCCTACGGGCTGCGCTCGCAGCAGCGGGCGGCCCACGCCCGCGCCGAGGGCCGCTTCGACCGGGAGATCACCCCGGTGCCGCTGCCCGACGGCACCCTGGCCGACGCCGACGAGGGTATCCGGGAGACCACCGCCGAAGGGCTGGCCGCCCTGCGGCCGGTGATCCCCGACGGCATCCACACCGCCGGCACCATCTCCCAGATCTCCGACGGCGCGGCCGCGGTGCTCTGGATGTCCCGGGACCGCGCCGCTGCCCTCGGTCTGCGGCCCCGAGCCCGGCTGGCCCACCAGGTGGTCACCGGCGCCGACCCCTACTACCTGCTCGACGGCCCGACCGTGGCCACCCGCAAACTGCTCAAGCGGGCCGGGATGACCGTCGACGACGTCGACGTCGTCG
This sequence comes from Micromonospora sp. NPDC005163, assembly GCF_053599835.1. Classification (NCBI taxonomy): domain Bacteria; kingdom Bacillati; phylum Actinomycetota; class Actinomycetes; order Micromonosporales; family Micromonosporaceae; genus Micromonospora; species Micromonospora sp. NPDC005163. The sequence goes on along the minus strand of NZ_JBSFYP010000031.1, from coordinate 49,213 downwards.
AGGTCAACGAGGCGTTCGCGTCCGTCGTGCTCTCCTGGGCCGCGCACCACGACGCCGACCTGGACCGGGTCAACGTCAACGGTGGCGCCATCTCCCTCGGGCATCCGCTGGGCAGCAGCGGCAGCCGGCTGCTGGTGACCGCCCTGCACGAGCTGGAACGCGACGGTGGCGAGGTCGCCCTGGTCACCATGTGCTGCGGCGGCTCGCTCGGCACGGCGTCGCTGCTGGTGCGGGAGTAGGCTGGCATGGACACCGACATGCGCGCCGCGCCGACGCCGCCCGCCCCCGAGACCCGCGACGCCGCGGCCTTCTACGCCGACGCCCGCCACGACCTGACCGGGCCGCTGCAGGGCGTACGGGTCCTGGACGTCACCAAGGTGTGGTCCGGCCCGGTGGCGAGCTGCGTCCTGGCCGACCTCGGCGCCGACGTGCTGCGGGTGGAGATGCCCGGCAACCGGGAGGGCCTGATGCCCCCGGACATCCCCGGCACCGGGCTGTCCTGGTTCCGGCAGAGCGTGCACCGCAACAAGCGCAGCATCGGTCTGGACCTGCGCCGCCCCGGCGCGGCCGAGGTGTTCCTGCGGCTCGTCGCCACCGCCGACGTGGTGGTGGAGAACTACAAGCCCGGGACGCTGGACGCCTGGGGCGTCGGCTACCAGGCCTGTCGGGCGGTCCGACCGGACGTCGTGCTGGTCTCCGTCTCCGGCTACGGACAGTTCGGCCCGGACGCGGGACGGCCCGGCTACGACCCGACCACCCAGGCCGCCGCCGGCTGGATGGCGCTCAACGGCGAGCCCGACGGCGCACCGCTGAAGGCGCCCACCTTCCTCGCCGACGACCTCGCCGGCCTGCACGCGGTGATCGGCGCGCTGGCCGCGCTGCGCCACCGCGACCGCACCGGCGAGGGCCAGCACGTCGACGTGAGCATGCTCGACTCGCTGCTCTTCTCCAGCAACGGCTACCTCACCCTCGGGGCCACCGGCGTGCCGCTGCGCCGCTGGGGCGACCAGGCCGACTTCGTGGTGCCGGCCGGCTGTTTCCGGTGCGCCGACGGCCACGTCTACGTGGCGGTCGCCCTGGACCGCTCCTGGCGGCGGCTGGCCGAGGTGGTCGGCCGCCCCGAACTGGCCCTGGCGCCCGGGTACGCGACCAACCAGGAACGCCGCGACAACCGCGCCACGGTCAACGCGGTCGTCGCCGACTGGTGCGCCGGGCGGGGCTGCGCCGAGGTGGTCTCCACCCTCGACGCGAACGGGATCACCGCCGAGCGGGTCCGCACGTTCGCCGAGGCCGCGGCCGACCCGCAGGTCCACGCCCGGGCGATGGTGCAGGAGACGGTGCTGTCCAACGGCAGCACCGCGCCACTGACCGGGCCGGCGGTCAAGTTCTCCCGGACGCCGACGGCGGTCCGCTCCGGCGCACCGGAACCCGGCGCCGACACCGAACGGGTCCTCGACGAGATCGGCGTCGACGCGGCCACCCGGGAACGGCTGCGCGCGCAACGGGCGATCGGATGAGGAGGAGGTGACATGGCAACGGCAGGCGCCGCGCCGCGCTGCGCGCTGGTGACCGGGGTGTCCCGGGGGATCGGCCGGGCGGTCGCGCTGCGGCTGGCCACCGAGGGGTACGCGGTGGCGGGCTGCTACAGCGCGCCGAGCGAGGCCGCGGAGAAGACCCGCGCGGAGGTCGAGGCGTACGGGGTCGGGACCTGGTTCGGGCCGTGCGACGTGACCGACCCGGCCGCGGTCGACGAGTTCGTCTCGACCGCCGAGCGGCACCTCGGGCCGCTCACCGCGCTGGTCAACAACGCCGGCATCACCCGGGACCGGCCGTTGGTGCTGATGGCGCCCGACGAGTGGCACGACGTGCTCGGCACCAACCTGACCGGCACCTGGAACACCTGCCGGACCGTCGCCTTCCGCTTCCTCAAGCGACGCCGCGGGGCCATCGTCAACCTCTCCTCCGTGGCGGGTGTCAGCGGCAACACCGGGCAGGCCAACTACGCCGCCAGCAAGGCCGGCATCATCGGGCTCAGCCTGTCCCTGGCCAAGGAGGTCGCCGGGTACGGCGTACGGGTCAACGTGGTGGCGCCCGGCTTCATCGAGACCGACATGACCGCCGCGCTGCCGGGCAAGCTGCGCGACGCGGCCCTGGGGCGGATCCCGTTGGGCCGTTTCGGCGCACCCGCCGACGTCGCCGAGCTGGTCGAGTTCCTGCTCTCGGAGCGGGCCGGCTACGTCACCGGCCAGGTGATCCGGGTGGACGGGGGGATCGTGCTGTGACCGCCGCACCCACGTTCAGCGTCGGAACCCGCCCCGCCGAGACGTACCGGGCCGCGGCGGCGCCCCTGCCGGCGATCCGCTGGGTCGAGGTGTCCGCCGGGCCCCGGGGCGGGATCAGCCTGCGCGCCGGCACCACGGTCGACCCGGCCGACGTCTACCTGGGCGGGCACTTCCCGGAGCTGACCGTCTACCCGGGCGTGTTCACCCTGGAGACGATCGGGCAGGCGGTGACCGCGGCCGTCGGCTACTGCGCGGGCCGGCTGCCCCAGCTGCACCGGTTGCGCTCCGCCCGGTTCCTCGCCCCACTGCTCGCCGGGGACACGCTCACCGTCGAGGCGTCGGTCGGCCCGGTCGCCGAGGACCAGTCGTTCGAGGTCGCCGCCCGGTGCGTACGCGGCGACGGGGTCCCCGCGGCGACGGTGCGGGCGGTGTACCGCTGGCCGGCCCCGGACGGGGAGGGCACCTGATGAGACTGGACCACGGCGAGCTGCGTGCCCTGCTGCCGCACCGGTACCCGATGCTGCTGCTCGACCGGGTCGACAGCGTCGAGCCGGGAGCGAGCCTGGAGGCGGTCAAGGCGGTCACCGGCTGCGAACCTTGCTACCGGGGGATCGCCGAGGGGCAGGCCCCCGACCGGTACGCGTACCCCGCCTCGCTGCTGATCGAGTCGTTCGGTCAGGGCGCGGCGGTGCTCTGGCTGCTGTCCCGCGGGCCGGGCACGGCCGGGCTGCCGATGTTCACCGCGGCCCGCGACTGCGTTCTGCTGCGCCCGGTCTACCCGGGCGACGTGATCCGGCACCGGGTCCGGCTGGAACAGGTCGTGCACGGGGCCGCGTTCGCCTCCGGATCCAGCTGGGTCGGGACCGACCAGGTGGCGGAGTTCGGCTCGATGATGGCGGTCGTCCGACCGGCCGACGCCATCTCCGGAGCCCGATGATGAGAGGAAGAGGGAATCCCGATGAGTGAACGCGAACAGCACATGGCGGAGCTGCGGGAGATCGTGGCCGAGGTGCTCGAGTTGGAACCGGAGGAGGTCGCCGACACCGCCGACTTCGTCGAGGAGTACGAGGCGGACTCGTTGCGGGCGATCGAGATCCTGGCCCGGATCGAGAAGAGGTACCGGGTGGAGATCCCGCAGGCCGAGCTGAACGAGATGCGCAGCCTCAAGGCCGTCCACGAGGTCGTGGCGCGACACGCCGGCTGGCAGGACTGACCCGTGCACCGCGTGGTCGTCACCGGGCTCGGTCCGGTGTCCGGCATCGGCATCGGCGTCGACGAGTTCACCGCCGGGCTGCGCTCCGGCCGGTCGGCCGCCGCGCCCATCACCAGCTTTGATGCGAGCGGGTTCCCGCACCACTGGGCCGGCGAGGTGCCCGCGTTCCGACCGGAGGCGCTGCTGCGACGCCTGCGGATCGCCGACTGGGGCCGCTCGGCGCTGTTCGCCGCCGCGGCCGCCCGGCTGGCCGTGACGGACGCCGGTCTGCCGCTGCCCGCCCTCGATCCGGGGCGCGTCGGCGCGGTCGTCGGCACCACCAGCGGCGAGTCCACGGTGGTGGAGCAGCTCACCGCGGAGCTCGTCGAGGGCGGCTACCCGGCCATGTCCGTCGAGGCGCTACGGCAGGCGCCGGCCGAGCGGTTGTCCTACGCGGTGAGTGCGGAGCTGGGGCTGGCCGGTGAGTCGGTCACCCTCACCACCGCCTGCTCGGCCAGCAACTACGCCATCGGGTACGCGTACGACCTGCTCTGCTGCGATGAGGCGGACGTGATGGTGGCCGGCGGCGCCGACTCGGTGTGCCGTTGGGCGCACGCCGGCTTCTTCCGGCTCGGCGCGCTGACCGAGCGGGCGTGCCGACCGTTCGACCGGGACCGCTCCGGCATCCTCACCGGCGAGGGCGGCGCGGCCCTGGTGCTGGAGACCCTGGACCACGCGCGGGCCCGGGGCGCCCGGATCTACGCCGAGGTGCTCGGTTACGGCGTCAACTGCGACGCCCACCACATGGTCGCGCCCAACGAGGAGAGCGTCGCGGCGTGCATGCGCCTGGCCCAGGACAACGCCGGGGTCAAGCCGGAGGACGTCGACTACATCAGCACGCACGGCACCGGCACGCCCGCCAACGACCTGTGTGAGGCGCGGGCGATCCGGGCGGTGTTCGGCGACCGGGTGCCCCCGGTCAGCTCGATCAAGTCGATGCTCGGTCACACCATGGGCGCGGCGAGCGGGTTCGGCGCCATCGCCACCACGCTGGGCATACGGCACGGGTTCCTGCCCCCGACCATCAACTGGGTCAACCCCGACCCGGAGCTGTCCTGGATCGACCCGGTGCCGAACACGGCCCGATCGGCCACCGTACGGGTGGCGCAGAACAACGGGTTCGCCTTCGGCGGCAACAACGCCATCACGATCTTCGGGGCGATCCGGTGACCGGCCTGGTGACCGGCTGGGGTGTGCTCTCCGCCGCCGGGGACTCCGTCACGGAACTGCTCGCCGCCGTGCGGGCCGACGCCGTCGTCCGCGCCGACGTCCGCGACCGCTTCGAGGAGCCGCTGCCCACGGCCGAGGCGCCGGCGATCGCCGACTTCGACGTACGCCGACTGCTCGGCCGCAAGGGCACCAGCTTCCTGGACCGGGCGACCGCGCTGGCCATGGTGGCCTGCGGACGGGCGCTGGCCGACGGGGAGCTCACCCCGGACGACGACAACCGGCACCGCGTCGGTGTGGTGCTGGGCACCACCACCGGCAGCCTGAAGTCCACCATGGACTTCTCCCGCGAGACGCTGCTGCAGGACAAGCCGTACCTGGTCAACCCGGTGCTGTTCCCGAACACGGTGATGAACTGCGCGAGCGGCCAGGCGGCGATCCGCTACGGGCTGCGCGGCGTCAACGCCACCGTGGCCGGCGGCCCGCTCGCCTTCCTGTACGCGCTGCGCTACGCGCTCAACGCCCTGCGCCGGGGGTACGCCGACGCCCTGCTGGTCGGCGGGGTGGAGGAGTACACGCCGAACACGGCGTGGGCGGCGGAGCTCACCGGCGCCGGCCCGGCCGGCGAGGCCGCGGCCGTCTATCTGCTGCGCCGCCCGACGCCCGGCGTCACCATGCCATCGCGCGCGGAGGTGCTCGCGGTGGCCACCGGCTTCCAACCGGAGGGGACCGGCGACGCACTCGCCGGCTGCGTCCGCCGTGCGCTGGCCGCCGCGAAGGTCCGCCCGGCCGACGTCTGGGCGGTCGCCAGCGGTGACCTCGACGCGGACAGCCTGTCCGACGTGGTGCCGGCCACCGCGCAGCGGCTGTCGGTGCGCCCGGCGCTCGGTGACTGCCAGGCCGCCACCGGCGCGCTGGCGCTGGGCGTGCTGCTGGCCCGGTACGCCGAAGAACCCGCCACCCGCGGACGACCCGCGCTGATCACCGGCCAGTCCCGCGACGGCGCGGTTGCCGCGGCCGTGGTGCGGGGGTAGCACATGCCGGCGACCATCACCGCCAGCGCGGTCCGTACCTGCTTCGGCGACGGCCCGGCCACCTTCGCGGCGCTGCTGCGGGGTGACTGCGGTACCGCCCCGCTGCGGCGGACGGACCCCGCTCGGGTGGGCGTCGGGCACGGCTACCCGATCGCCGACGACCGGCCGTTCGGCCCGAGCCGCTGGCTGACCGAGTGCGTGGCGGAGGCCCTCGCCGCTGCCGGCCTCGACCCGCGTCGACGGCGGGTGGTCAGCCTCATCGGCAGTGGGCTGCGCGAGTCGGCGGAGGTGGAGCGCGCGGCCCTGAGCGGGACGGTCGACTTTCCCGCCGAGCGGCTGCACTTCGCTGGCGCGGTCACCACGGCGGCACCCGGCGTGCGGCGGGTGGTGACCCTGGCCAACGCGTGCAGCGCCGGCGGGCACGCCCTCGCTCTGGCGCAGGATCTGGTGGAGACTGGTGAGGCGGACGCCGTGCTGGTCGGCGGCACCGACGGCAGCACCGCCTCCATGCTCGCGATGATCGGTCGGGTGGCCAGCCGGCCGGCACACCGGGTGCGGCCCTTCGACGCCGATCGGGCCGGCGTGCTGCTCGGCGACGGCGCGGCGGTCCTGGTGGTCGAGCCGGAACGTTCCGGCGCCGGCCTGGCCCGGTTGCTCGCCACCGGGCTGTCCTGCGACGCCGGGCACGAGACGGCACCCGACCCGGCCGGCATCCTGCGGGCCGTCCACGACGCTCACCGCCGTGCCGACCGCCGGCCCGACCAGGTCGATCTCGTGCTGGCGCACGGCACCGGCACCGCGCTGAACGACGAGACCGAGGCGCGCGTCGTCGCGGAGGTGTTCGCCGGCTGCGAGCCCGGGCCCCTGGTCACCGCCGTGAAGGGCGCCGTGGGCCACACGTCCGGCGGATCGGCGCTGCTCAGCGTCGCCGTCGCCATCGAGATCCTGCGTACCGGCCGGGTTCCGCCGGTGGTCGGGCTGACCCGACCGGCATCCGAGGCGGCCGGGCTGCGGCTGGTCCGCGACGCGGCCGTCCGGGCCGACCCGCGAGTGGCGCAGGTCGACGCGTTCGGCTTCGGCGGTCTCAACGCCGTCACCCTCCTGGAGGCGCTGCGATGACCGGCCGCGCCGACGCCGCGCACCTCGCGCCGCCCTCGGACCGCTCCGTGCAGATGCCGCCGGACGGGTCGCCCGCCACCGACTCGGCCGGGACCGGGAACGGTCCGGATCGGCCGATCGCCGCCGTCCTCGCCGCCTCCCTGCACCTGCCCGGGGTCGGCCTGCCGGACGGTGTCGCCGACGACGAGCCGGCCTGTCCTTCCGAGCGGGCCGCCGACCTGCTCGGCCGTAAAGGCCTGCTGGCCAAGGAGCCGGCCACCCGGCTCGCCCTCTGCGCCGTGCACCGGGCGTTGGGCCTGCCGCCGAAGGCGCCCCGCCGGACCGGGCCGGCGGACCCGGGTATGGCCGTGGTGGTCAGTTCCAACCTGGGCAACGTCGCGACCGTCGGCGACATCGCCTGCCGGCTGCGCGACGGCGGCCCACGCGAGGTCGGGCCCCTCGAAGCGCCGAACGCCTCCAGCAACGTCATCGCCGGGGCAATCGCCATCTGGTTCCGGTTCGGAGGGCCCAACCTCACCGTCTGCTCCGGGGCCACCGCGGGCCTGGACGCGATCTGGCTGGCAGGGCTGCTGCTGCGTACCGGGCGCGCCGACCGGGTGGTCGTGGTCGGCACGGAACCGGACGACCCGCAGGCCCAGGCCCTGCACGCCGCCCGGGAGGGTGCTGTCGCCGGGCGGCCCCTGCGGGCCGGGGCGGCCTGCCTGCTGCTCAGCCCGGTCGGCGCGCCACAGCGACCGCTGGCCCTGTTGGGGCCGGTCCGGGCGGGTGCCCCCACCGACGGCTCACCGCACGCGCCCCTGGTCGACTCGACCGTCCTGGCCGGCGACCACTACGGCGCCGCGGGCGTCGTGCACACCGCGCTGGCTGTACGGCTGGGCGGCGGCGAGGCGACGAGCGTCACGGTCCGCTGCGGCGACCCCGTCGACGGTGTCCGCGAGCTGAGTGTCCTGGTGGGACCGCGATGAGCGGCACGCCACCCCCGGTCGCCGTGCACCGGCTCGCCGGCCCCGGATCCGGGGCGCCGACCGTGCTCCTCGCGCACGGCATGTCCGACACCTGGCGGAGTTGGCGGCCCTTGGCGGCGCGGCTACCCAGCGGCTGGCGGCTGCTCGCGGCCGAACTGCCGTGGAAGGCCGGCACCGACCACCGCTGGCGGCGTCGGGGCACCCCGGGGTCCTGGCTGGCCGCCGCCGTACGCGCCATGGCCACGCCACCCGACGTCGTGATCGGGCACTCGCTCGGCGCGAACGCGGTGCTGGAGATGGTGGCCACCGAACCGGACGTCGCACCCCGCGGCGCGATGCTCATCGCGCCGTTCTACTGCCCGCCCGACCTGCCGATCACCTGGGCGGTGCACGAGCGGGCGCAGGCCAACTTCGTGCAGATCATCGACGAGGGGCTGCGCAACCGCCTCGGCCCTCGGCTGGCCGATCTGGACGCGGAGACGCTGGCCGCCATGCGGGACATCATGGTGGAGCGGATCGGGCCGGTCGGCTTCACGACGCTGTTCGACCACTTCACCGCGACCGCCCACCTGCCGCTGCACGCGGTGACCGTGCCGACCATGGTGCTCACCGGCGGCCGGGACCCCGGCCTCGACGGCCCGCGCGTCGGCGCACTGCGGGTCCAACTGCCCGACGCGCACGTCGTCGTCGAGTCCGACTTTCACCACTTCTGTCATCTCGACCGGGCGGCCGAGGTGGCCCGACACGTCGCGGGCTTCGTCGAGAAGGTCTGCCCCGACCCCGCGATCCGAGGAGGTACGCCGTGACCACGGCGGTTGAGAACGCATCCGTGACACTGTCCGCCCGGCCCGGTTTCGAGGGCGCGAACATCCGCACCTGGATCGGGTTCAAACACTTCGCGTACCTGGTGGAGCAGGGCGTCCTGCAGTGGTTCCGGGAACACGGGCACGGCCCGGGCCGGCTCTACCACGAACACGGGGTGGGGTTGTCGATCCGGGACTGCTCGCTGCTGCTGCCCGCCGTGCTCGATGTCGACGACGAGGCGACGGTGGTGACGACCCCCGGCGCCAACGGCCGGTTCGCGGTCCGGATGAACGTCCGCCGCGACGCCGACGTCACCGTGTGCCGGGCCCGGGTGCGGGTCGCCCTGGTCCGGGAGGCGGACGTACCGCAGGCGGCGCCCCTGCCGGCGGAACTGGCCGGCCTCGCGGAGGAGCCGGCCGCCGGTGAGCCGGGCGTCCCCGCCGGCGCGGACCCGGCCGCGACCCTGCGCGCCGCCGGCGCGGGATTCGTGTGGCCCTGGCGGGTGCCCTACTTCTACTGCCAGTACTCCCAGCGCGTGCAGCACTCCGGGTACGTCCGGCTGCTCGAGGAGGTGGTCGACCGCTACCTCGCCGACCGGGGCGTGTCGGTGGGTCGGATGCTGCGCGAGCGGGGCTGGATCCCGGTGGTCTCCCGGGCACGGATCGAGGTGCTCGGCGACGCCCACCTCGACGAGCCCATGTGGATCACCTTCACCGTCACCGACGTGCTCAAGGACGTCACGTACGACGCGCGGATGGACTGTCACGTCCGGCGCGAGGGACGCCTGGTCCGGGTGGCGACCGCCAGCATCCTGCACGGGTACGCCGTCAGCCGGGGGCCGGAGGCGGGCCGGCTGGCCACCCTCGACCCGGACACCGTCGCGGCCCTCACCGACGGAGGTCGGTGATGGCCGTCAAGCGCCCCCGCCTGTACTTCTCCTTCCGCAGCCCGTACAGCTGGCTGGCGGTGGAGCGGCTGACCCGGACACTGGGCCGACCGCAGGAGGTGCTGGAGTTCATCCCCTACTGGGACCCGGACGAGCGCACCGAGGCGGCGCTCAGAGCCCGCGGCGGCGCCTTCCACTACGTGCAGATGAGCAAGCCGAAGCACCTGTACCTGCTCCAGGACGCCAAGCGGCAGGCCCAGCGGCTGGACCTGCCGATGCGCTGGCCGATCGACATCGACCCCTGGTGGGAGGTGCCGCACCTGGGCTGGCTGGCCGCGCGGGAGCGGGGAGCGGGGGAGGCGTTCTACCGGGAGGTCATCGCCGCCCGCTGGCAACGGGGCGAGGACGTGTGCACACCAGAGGTGATCTCCCGGGTCGCCGAGCGGGCCGGGGTGGACCCGGCGGTGGTGCTCGGCGCGGTCGAGGACTCCACGGTCCGGTCCGCCGGGGTGGACTGCCTGCTGCGGGCCTACGAGGAGGACATCTTCGGCATTCCCTACCTGCGGCTGGGCCCGCACCGGTTCTGGGGAGTGGACCGGGTGGACGACTTCCTCACCGCGTACGCCCAGCGGACCGGCACACCGGTCACGCCGCCGGCGGTGACGGCGGGAGTGGGCGGCTACGACACCGACACCGGAGGCGGCTGTGGCTGAGCGAAGAGATCCGGAGCGGGAGCGGGCCCACTGCCGCCGGCAGTTGATCCTGACGTTGCGTGCCTTCGCCCTGGCCGGGTTCGACGAGGGCGCCGGTGGCCACGTCACCGCCCGGGACCCGATCGAGCCGGACACCTTCTGGATCAACCCGTTCGGCCGGCACTTCGGGCACGTCCGCGACGACGACCTGCTGCGGGTCGACCACACGGGGGACGTGGTCGACGGCACGGGCCGGATCAACCCCGCCGGGTACGCCATCCACTCGGCCATCCACAAGGCACGCCCGGACGCGGTGGCCGCCGCCCACACCCACTCGATCCACGGTCGGGCGTTCTCGGCGCTGGGTCGGCCGCTCGCCCCGATCACCCAGGACGCCTGCGCCTTCTTCGAGGACCACGAGGTCCACGACGAGTACGGCGGGGTGGTCCTCGACGGCGCGGAGGGCGACCGGATCGCGGCGACGCTGGGCACCGGCAAGGCGGTCATCCTGCGCAACCACGGCCTGCTCACGGTCGGCGGTTCGGTGGCCGAGGCCGCCTGGTGGTTCCTGGCGATGGACCGCTGCTGCCAGGTGCAGCTGCTCGCCCAGGCGGCCGGTGAGCTGGTGGTGATTCCCGCCGATGCGGCCCGAGCCGCCCGGGCGGACATCGGCACCCCGCAGATCGCCCGACTGAACTTCCGGCCGGTCGCGGAGCACGTCCTGGCCCTCAGCTCCGACCTCACGGACTGAATCACGCGCAGACAGGAGTGACCAGTGGCCGAGCTGCTGAAGAACATGGTCCGGGACCGGGCCGGCGACGTAGCGCTGACCGACGAGCGGACCACGCGGACGTGGGCGGAGCTGGACCGGTCGGTGGACCGGTGGATCGGCGTGCTGCGCGGGGCCGGCCTGGACGTGGGGGACCGGGTGGCGTTTGTGCTCGGCAACCGGCACGAGACCTTCGAGGCGCTGCTGGCCTGCGTGCACGCGGGGCTGGTGGCGGTGCCGGTCAACTGGCACCTCACCGCACCGGAGATCGCCCACATCCTGACCGACTGCAACGCCAGGGCGGTGCTCACCGAGGCGACGTACGCCGCGACCGTACGCGAGGCGGTGGCCCGCACACCGGTGGCGCCCGAGCTGTTGATGACAGTCGACGGCGGGGAGGGTTTCACGCTGGTGGACGACCTGCCTGAGGGCCCGGCGGTCCCGACGGTCTCCGGTGGTGTGCTGCTCTACACCTCGGGCACCAGCGGACGCCCCAAGGGGGTGGTCAATCCGCTGCTGAAGGTCGGCGCTCCGGTCGACCGGGTGGCCGCCACCACCGAGATGCTGGGCGGCGGGCTGGGCATCCCGACCGAGGGCCAGGCGCTGCTGGTCGGTCCCTGGTACCACTCGGCGCAGCTGTTCTTCGCCCAGTTTCCGCTGCTGCGCGGGTGCGGGCTGGTGATGCGCCGCGGGTTCGACCCGGTCGAGGTGCTGCGACTGATCGACGAAGAGAAGATCACGATCAGTCATCTGGTGCCGACCCAGTTCATCCGCCTGCTCCGGGTCGACGCCGCCACCCGGGCGGCGTTCTCCGGCGCCAGCCTGACCCGGATCTGGCACGGCGGCGGCCCCTGTCCACCGGAGACCAAGCGGGCGATGATCGACTGGTGGGGGCCGGTGTTCGTGGAGTACTACGCCGCGACCGAGGCCGGCATCGTCACCCTCGCCGACTCGCACACCTGGCTGGCCCGGCCGGGCACGGTGGGCCGGCCGGCACCGCCCACCGAGGTGGTGGTCATCGACGACGAGGGCCGACCGGTGCCCGCCGGGCAGGAGGGCCGGGTGGCCGTCCGGCGGCCTCCGGGCCGGGGATTCCACTACCACAACGCCCCGGAGCAGACCGAGCAGGCGCACGTCGCCCCGCACACCTTCACCGTCGGCGACCTCGGCCGCCTGGACGAGGACGGCTACCTGTTCCTCACCGGCCGCTCGGCGGAGCTGATCGTCACCGGCGGGGTGAACGTCTACCCGGCCGAGGTGGAGGCGGTGCTGCTGACCCACCCCGCCGTGCAGGACGGCGTGGTCATCGGGGTGCCGGACCAGGAGTTCGGCGAGCAGGTCCGGGCGGTGGTGCAGCTCGACCCGGCGTGGCCGGCCGAGGACATCGACCGGGTCCTGGACGCGCACTGCCGGGCCAGCCTGGCCGGTTTCAAGGTGCCACGCTCGTACGAGGTGATCGACCGGATCCCCCGCGAGCCCACCGGCAAGCTGCCCCGGCGGGCGTTGCGGGACCGTTACCGGCAGGCTCCGGTGTCGCCGAGTCTGCTCGCGGACCCGGCCAGCTACCTGACCGGCGTGCCGCACGACGAGTTCGCCCGCCGCCGGCGGGACACGCCGGTGGCCTGGGTCGACGAGGTCGAGCTGACCCGTACCGACCAGGACCGGTCGGTGCGCTCCCAGGGCCGGGGCTTCTGGGCCGTCACCCGGTACGCCGCGGTGTCCGAGGTGTCCCGCGACCCGGCGACGTTCTCGTCCGCGGCCAGCGGGGCGTTCCTCGCCGACCCCCGGACCCTGCAGGACCTGCACCGCAACCGGCAGCTTCTGATCAACATGGACGCTCCGGAGCACGCCTGGGTGCGTCGGCTGGTGGCGGGGGCGTTCACCCCGCGCGCGGTGGGTCGCCTGGGTGAGCTGGTCACCCGACACGCCGAGGAGGTGGTCTCGCGGGCGGTGGCCGCCCGGGAGATCGACGTGGTGACGGACCTCGCGGCGGAGTTGCCGCTGCTCGTCCTCACCGACCTGCTGGGCATGCCGCAGGCGGACCGCACGCTGCTGTTCGAGTGGAGCAACAACCTGGTCGGGTTCGACGATCCGCGGTACGGCGGTGGCAGCGTGGACCGGTACCGGGACACCTTCGCCGCCGCCTTCGCGTACGTCCGGCAGTTGGCCGCGGAGCGGCGCGCCCGGCCGACCGACGACCTGCTCAGTTTGCTGGTGCACGCCGAGGCCGACGGCCGGGGCCTGACCGACGCGCAACTGTGCCAGCTCTGGCTGCTGCTCGTCATCGCCGGCAACGAGACCACCCGGCACCTGATCTCCAACGGGGTGCAGGCGCTGCTGGAGCGCCCCGAGCAGCGGGATCGGCTGATCGCCGACCCCGACCTGACCGGGACCGCGGTGGAGGAGCTGCTGCGCTGGGTCACGCCGATCATGCAGTTCCGGCGGACCGCCACCCGCGACACGGTCCTCGACGGCACCCGGATCGCCGCCGGGGACAAGGTGGTCATCTACTACGCCTCGGCCAACCGGGACCCGGCCGCCTTCGCGGACCCGGACCGGCTGGACCTCGGTCGTGATCCCAACCCGCACCTGGCGTTCGGCATCGGGCCGCACTTCTGCCTGGGCGCGCACCTGGCCCGGCTGGAGATGGCGGCCTTCCTCACCGCGATCCGCCCGCATCTGGCCCGGCTTCGACCGACCGGGCCGGTGCGCCGGATGCGGACCAACTTCATGAACGCCATCACCGCGATGCCCGCGCGCTTCGACGCCGCGCCGGAAGGGGAGTGACCCCATGCCACTGGACCTGCACTGGTTCCTGCCGTCGCATGGAGACGGCCGTGACCTGGCCGAGCCGGCCCGGGGCGGCGCCAGGCCGACCGGCGTCACCCGCCGGCCGCCGGACATCGGCTATCTGGCCCAGGTGGCCCGCGCCGCCGACCGGCTGGGGTTCACCAGCGTGCTCACCCCGGCCGGACTGTTCTGTGAGGACCCGTGGGTGGTGGCGTCCGCGTTGGCCGCGCAGACCGAGCGGCTGAAGTTCATGATCGCGCTGCGGCCGGGGCTGGCCTCACCCACGCTGGTGGCCCAGATGGCCGCGACCCTGCAACGCGTCTCCGCCGGCCGGGTGCTGCTCAACATCGTGGCCGGCAGCGACCCGGACGAGCAGCGCCGCTACGGCGACTGGCTGGACCACGACGCCCGCTACGCCCGCGCGGAGGAGTTCCTCACCGTGCTGGGCGGCCTCTGGGGCGGCCAGCCGGTCGACCACACCGGCGAGCACTACCGGATGAAGGCCGCGCTGCTGGCCCGGCCTCCGGCCACCGCGCCGGCCGTGTTCCTGGGCGGGTCCTCGCCGGCGGCACAGCGGGCGGCGGCCCAGCACGCGGACGTCTACCTGGCCTGGGGTGAGACACCCACCCAGCTCGGGGAGCTGCTGGGCCGGGCACGCGACCTGGCGGCGGAGGCCGGGCGGACGCTGCGCACCGGGAGTCGACTGCACGTGATCACCAGGGACACCGCCCGGGAGGCGTGGGCTGAGGCGGACCGGCTGCTCGCCGGCGTCGACTCGGCGCGCATCACCGCCGCCCGCCAGCGGTTCGCCCGTACCGACTCGGAGGGGCAGCGGCGGGCGGCGGCGCTGCACGCGGGCGGCAACGCCCGGATGGAGGTGTACCCGAACGTCTGGGCGGGCTACTCCCTGATCCGGCCGGGCGCCGGCGCGGCGCTGGTCGGCAGCCACGAGGAGGTCGCGGAGCGGATCGCCGAATACCACGCCGCGGGGGTCGAGCATCTGATCCTGTCCGGGCAGCCGCACCTGGAGGAGGCGTACTGGTTCGGTGAGGGGGTGCTGCCGCTGCTGCGGCACGACGGTCTCCTCGACGCCGGCGCCGCGCGGACCCCGGAGCTGGCGGTGGGCCGATGACGTCGTCCGGCACGGAACTGCCGATGACCACACTGATCGGCAACCCGAAGCCGCACTCGCGGACGCGGACCGTCGCGCTGGCCACCGCGGCGGCGCTGCGGGCCCGGCTGACCCACTGCCCGACCCCGGTCGCAACGCCGACCGTGATCGACCTGTCCGAGCTGACGGCCGAGCTGGTCGGTCAGGGCAGCCGGCCGGAGACCCTCGACGAGGTGCTGGAAGCGGTACGCCGACCGGGGCTGCTCTTGGTGGCCAGTCCCACGTTCAAGGCGGCGTACAGCGGTTTGTTGAAGCTCTTCGTCGACGTGCTGCCCCGGGGCGCGCTGGCCGGGGTGGTGGCGGTGCCGCTGATGACCGCGGCCCGATCCGGTCATCGGCACGTCGTCGACACCTACCTGGGTGCCCTCCTGGCCGAGGTGGGCGCGTGCGTACCCACCTCGGGTTTGTGCGTGCTCGAACGGGACTTCGACACGGCGGAGGTCGGCATCGGGCTCTGGCTGGACCGGGCGGCGCCAGCGGTGGCGGACGCGCTGGCCGACGTGCCCGACCCGGCAGCCGAGCCCGGAGTCAGCCGGCGTTGACCTCGGTATCGTGCTTGCGGCGCATCCGGCTGATCCAGCCCTGCGCCGTGTGCACCGGGACGTCGAAGTGCTCGGCCACCCGGCTGATCGTGCCGACCTGCTCGTAGACCGCCTCCAGGTCCGCGGGGTCGGGTGCCCGGCGGTAGGCGCGCCCGGCCTTGAGCCGGCTGAGCCGCTCGGCTTCAGCGGCCCGGTGGGCGGGGCGGGGCGTCTGCGGGCGGGGGGCCGCGGCGGTGGTTGCGGGGACCGGCCCGACCGTCACGGCCGGACGGGAGGCGGCCGGCGGGATGTCGCCGACCGGGCGGCTCCGGTCTCGGTCCTGCGGCGGGATGAAGGCGCGCAGCAGGGCGTCGAAGTCGACGTACGGCAGCTCGCCGGTCAGGCCGGCGCTCTGTGGCGCGCGGACGGTGAGCTCCCGCACGACCGGGTGGCCGTTCCCGGTCTCCAGACGGACGACGGTCTGCGCCACGGGGCCGGTGATCTCCTCACCGTCGTCCTCGACGGGCACGATGGTGATGATGTATTGACTCACGACGATGCCTTTCTTGCGCATCTCCGGGAGAGCCAGTGCGGCTTCCGGCCCGCCGGTCAACCCTGTCGGGTTTGGCCGTTGGTGGGAGACAAGATATCAGATTCTGGCAGGCAGAAGGCGAGATATCCGACACTCCCCACGGGACGCCTATCCCTCATCTCCGTTTGATAGTGGGCATCACTGATCAAATCGGGTTCTCCGTGCGGACCCGCGATCCTCGCCAGACCCTCGATGGTTGACCCCTCCGGAGACCAGCAGCGCCGCCAGCCCGGCCCGCGACGACACCCCGGTCTTGCGGAAGATGCGGGTCAGGTGAGCCTCCACCGTCTTGACCGTCACGTACACCTGGTCCGCGGCTTCGGCGTTGCTCGCACCCGCCGCCACCAGCCGGGCGATGTCCCACTCCCGGCGCGTCAGGGTCAGCTCCCCGCCGGGGACCGCATCCGGCAGGCGCCCGGCCGCGCCCGCGGCACGACTCTGCTCGCCGGCCACGGCTCTCCGCAGCGGCGGGGAGTCGACCAGCTCCGCGATGCGCCGCGTCTCGGCGAGCTCGACCTCGGCTGCGGCCCACTCCCGCGCCTCACACAGGGCCCGTGCCCGCACCAGCCGTGCCGATGCCTCCTCCAGTCGCCAACCGAGGGTCGCGAAGGTGTCCGCCGCGGCGGCGGCCAGCTCTGCCGCGCGCCGCGGATCGGCCTCCAGGGTCAGCCGGGCCCGGGCGGTCCGGGTCAGCGCGCTCTGCCCCCGTAGCCCCAGCCGTTCGGCGTACCGCTCGGCCACGGTCAACCAGCGCGCCGCCGTGTCCCGACGACCGGCCTTGTGGGCCATCTCGGCCAGCGCCGAGGCCCAGCACGCCCGATTGGTCAGCTCGACGTGGTCGAGACCGTCTCCGCCGCAGGCCCGCAGCAACGTCGACGTCGAGCCGGCCCGGTCACCGGCCAGGAACCGCAGGCGCACCGCCACCCGCTGGCTCGCCCCGTCGTACCAGTTCTCCCGCCGGGTGCCGGCGTCCAACACGGCGGCGTCGGCCAGCTGACGGCCCGCCGTCGGGCCGCTGCGCCACGCCACGGCGATCGCCCGGTACGCGCGCGCCAGCGCCACCAAGGGGTCGACGCCCATGGCGACGGCCACCTCCTCGGCGTCCTCGCCCTCGAATCGGGCGCGGTCCAGGTTGCCCAACCGGGCGGTCACCGCGCACCGGCCGACCAGCAGCCAGGGGGTCAGCGCCACCAGACCGGAGCGGCAACAGATGTCCAGCGCGCGGTCGAAGTGGTGCAGGGCCGAGCGTTCCCGTTCGTGGAAGTACTCCGCCCAACCGAGCAGGGCCAGCAGGTCCGGGTGTTGGGCGAGATCGGTGTCGGCGAGTGCGTCCACCTCGGACGATGCCCGGTCCAGTGTCTCCGGCACGTGAATCCCGCAGTCGCTGTACGCCGCCACGAACGCCTGCACCACCGCCGCCGTCGTGGCGCAGACCGGCTCACCGGTCTGCGCGGCCAGCAGATCCAGACCCCGTGCGTCCTCCACCGCGTTCACGGATCCACTGAGGACTCCGGCGATCGCCGTCTCGGTGGTCAGCAGGAAACGGGTGCGCGGCGCGACCCGCTCGTCGCGGTGCGGCAGCAGCAGCGCGTACGCGTCGAACGGCCGGCCCAGCAGTCGTTCCACGCGCGCCCGCGCGGCCAGCGCCCGCAGCCGCTGGTCGCAGTCGGCGAGCGGACGGCGGGTGAGCTCCTGCAACAGGGTGCGGGCCTGGCGCAGGTGGCCCGCACCGACCAGCGCGTCGGCCATGGCGAACTCCAGCCGGGTGCGGCGCGGCTCGGTGACCTCGGCGGCGGGCAGCAGCCGTTGCACGTTGGTCAACCAGCGGATCGCGTCGAGTCGGGGCGCCAGCGCGCTCTCCGCGGCCTCGATGAGCGCGTCGGCCGTCGCTGGTTCGGCGCACTGCCCGCTGGCCGACAGGTGCTCGGCGTACCGGCTCACCGGATGTCCGGCATCGCGCAGGACGCTGGCCGCCGTGGCGTGCAGTCGTCGTCGCCGGCCGGGGGAGAGCGAGCGGTACACCACGGTGCGGTCCACCTCGTGGCGGAACGACAGGGTCGACGCCTCGGTGGGGTCGGTGCGCAACAGGTCGGCGGCCACCAGCGCGTCCAGCAGATCGCTGGTGACCTCCGGGCCGCGGCCGGCCAACGCCGCGGCCAGTGCCGGCTCGAACCCGCACGGGCACACCGAGACGACCTCCAGCATCTGCCGTTGCTCGTCGGTCAGCCCGTCGAGGTCGAGCTGGACCGCGCCGGTGACGTCGACGGGCAGCTCGGTGGGTAGGCCACGCAGGGCGGCGACCGGACCGTCCAAGGCGCCCGGCCGGTAGGCCAGCACGTAGCGGGGCACACCGCCGGAGAGCACGTGCACCCGCTGGGCGGCGCGCCCTTCCGGCAGCCCGAGCAGCGCGGCGACGCTGGCCGGATCGAGCGGGCTCAGGGTGACCGCCCGGCGGCTCAGGTAGATCCCGGCGGCGAGCGCCGCCGTCGCGCAGGAGGGCATCTGCCGCGGCCGGTACGCGGTGACCCACAGCAGACCTGGGGACGGCACCTGCGCGAGTCGGCCCAGCAGGGCCGCCGTCGCGGGCGAGACGGTGTGCAGGTCGTCCACGAGGAACAGCAGCGGGGTCGCCGGCGCGTCCAGCAGACTGGCGAGGGCCGCCTCGACCTGGTCACCGTCGCGCCCGGCGGCGGCCAGCACCGGTACGCCGGCCCGTCGGGCCCGCGCGGCGACCTCGCGCAGCAGCCGCGTCTTGCCCGTGCCGGGGTCGCCCACGAACTCGATCATCGTTGGCTGGCCGTCGCGGACACTCGCCAGTGCCCGGTCGAACAGGTCGAGCGCGCAGTTGCGGCCGACCAGGGGCTCGAGAGGGTCGCCCGACACTGTCGGGGCGAGGTCCTCCTCGCTGGTGTTCATCGGTGGTCCGCGACGAACGCTCGTGCGGCGCCGCCCGCAGAGGTGCGCCGCCGCGTGGGCGCGGTCGGACGCGCGTCGTGCGGTGCGACGACGGCCGGGCGGCCTGGTTGTCCGCGACGATGCGGCGAGCTTCGGTCCAGTTTCAACTGCCACCCCCAGGATGTGTCCCGTTCGGGCCTCTCGGCGTGCCCGATGCCGGCGGTGCCAATTGCCGGCGCTCGGGCGAGCGGCAGATGCAACTCTAGGGTGGCAAGCCAAGAACGGCGATCACGCGACCGGTTGGTCCTATTGCCGAAGAGAGCAAATGTTGATACCCAAAAACCGAAATAGTGGACTTCGTTCTTGACCCAGCGCGTACCGACGGTTGCGTTGGGTACACGACAATGTGGGGTTTCCCCTACTGTCGCATCGTTCTGCGTCGCTTAATGTCGACTCCGGCGGTGCGACGCCTTGGGGGGACTTCGGATGACCGTTCATTACCGATCCTATCTGGACAATTCGGTAAATGTGGAGGGGATGCTGAACGAGTCGGAGCGATGGCACGCATTCCAGTGCCTATTGCCGCCCCGCGCCGCAGTGGCCGACGCGTTCCTCACCCGCGGTGTCAGTCCACTGCTGCGCGACCTCCAGGCCGCCGACGAACTGTCCGGCTGGTCATTCACCCGACAGTCGCCCCGGGTGGTCAACCTCCACCTGTTGGGCCGCGCGCCGCGACTGCTGGCGGCCCGACTGGCCGGGCTGTGTGCGGCGGTCGGTGCGGAGGGGCCCGTGCACGCCCCGGACCTCGGCGCTCCGTCGGCCCGCGATCCACGACTGGTCGGCGTGGCGGTCGATCTGATCGGAATGACCCCTGGTCGCCAGGCCCGGCTCGCCGCCGCCGCCGACCTTGCGATGGTGGCGGCCGTGCGCAGTTGTCCCGCCGTGCGGAGCGGGGCCGAGCCCACCACGTCCGAGGGCGTGACCGTCCTGCCGGGCGCTCGCTGGCAGCGGATCTCCGCCGCGCTGGCCACCGAACGTCATCCGCTGACCTGCTGGTCGCGCCTGTTGGAGGCGTGCCGCCGCGCCCCCGGGTACGACGGCGCGATGACGTTCGACCTGGTCCACCTGCTGCACAATCAGCTCGGGCTCAGCCCTCGTGACGAGCAGCGCGTGCACGCCGACCTGATCCGTACGCTGTCGCGGCGCCGGACCCCGCGCCACTCGACGCGGTCACACCTGAGTGTCCTGCATGCCGGGGCGGTCCGCCCGAATAGCTGAGTGGGCACCCGGGGTCGCTCGTCCGCGGCCCTCCGGCGTCGGGGCGACCGATGGTCCCGACGCCGGACACCACCCTGCTTGCCAGGGTCAGCGGGCGAGCCAGTCCCGGTAGGAGGTGGGCGCGATCACGGCGTCCTGGGTGGCGATCAGCACGCCGCTGGGCGTCGCCGCGAACATCCCGGCGCTGTCGTCGGTGGTGACGGTGCGCTGGTCGCCCTTGGCGGCGAGGGTGATTCGGCCCAGCTCGTCGAGCGGGAAGACGTCGGGACCGGCGACGTTGCGGGTGCCCTGCAGGGGAGCGCCCATGCTGACGTCGGCGACGGCCTGGGCGACGTCGGCCGCCGCCATGGGCTGCAGCGGGCGGCTGGGCAGGCGGACGGTGTTCTCGTCGGCGGTCCAGGACATGACCGCGTCGACGAACTCGAAGAACTGGGTGACGCGGACGATTGAGTACGGAACGGGACCGGCCTTGAGGATGTCCTCCTGGAGGGCCTTGGCGCGGTAGTAGGCCAGGTCGGGGACCAGGTCGACGCCCACGATGGAGAGGACCACCGCGTGCCCGACGCCGGCCCGCTCGGCGGCGGTCAGGAGGTTGTCCATGGTCGTCTGGAAGAAGGCGGGGGAGGCGTCGTCGAAGGTCGGCGAGTTCGTCAGGTTGACGACGACGTCGGTGTCCTTGAGCGCCTCGGCCAGACCCTGCCCGGTGAGGAGGTCGACCCCGGTCGACTGGGAGTGCGGCAGCGCGTCGTGCCCGGCCGCCTGCAGGATCTTGACGACCTGGGACCCGATCAGGCCGGTCCCGCCCATCACGGCGATCTTCATGTTCGTTCCACCTTCCCTGTGGTGATTGCAGCCCGTTTGTCCGGCGACGTCTCTGCCGGGCCGGATACTCGGACTTCTTATGTCCGGGAACTGTACTCGGATAGGATGAGTCCGAGTATCGGGGTGGCTAGGGTGAAGCGATGAAGATGTCCGGCGGGGTCGAGTGGGCGCTGCACTGCTGCGTCGTCCTCACGGTCAGCAGCAGGCCCGTCCCGGCGGCCAAGCTCGCGGAACTGCACGACGTCTCCAGCAGCTACCTCGCCAAGCAGCTCCAGTCGCTCGCCCGCGCCGGCCTCATCCACTCCGTGCAGGGCAAGTCCGGTGGCTACGCGCTGACCCGCGCACCGGGAAGCATCACGTTGCTCGACGTGGTGCGGGCCGTCGACGGCCCCGGGCCCGCCTTCGTCTGCACCGAGATCCGACAACGCGGCCCGATGGCGACCCCGGCCAACGCCTGCACCCGGGCGTGCCCGGTCGCCCGCGCCATGTGGACCGCCGAGGAGGCGTGGCGCGAGGCGCTCGCCGCGGTCACGATCGCCGATCTCGCCCGCGACGTCGGCACCGACTCCGGCCCGGAGGCACTGCCCGCGGTGGGCACCTGGCTGACCGGCGCCAACGACCACTGACCCGCCGTCAGCCGGCGTGGCGTACCTCGGTGTCCCAGATCTGCGCCCACGGACGCCGCAGCCCCCGGCACACGAAGATCGGGCCGCCGTTCTCGTCGTTGTCCACCTCGACCCGCTGGTCCACCCGCCCGGCGAGTGCGCACTCGTCGAACCAGGCGTTCAGCGGGGCGGAGCGTTCCCACCCGACGACGATCACCACGTCGGCGTCGGCGGGTGGTCGGCCGAAGTCGACCATGCTGTTGTGCCCGGAATACGCGCGGGGCAGATCATGGGCCGGGCCGTAGCGGGCCAGCGCGCCGGCCTCGCCGTAGTTGCCGGTCAGGATGACCGTCCGCGAGCGCTCCTGAAGTGGCAGGCCACGGTGGACGGTGGCGACCGAGTCGGCGAACGCCGGCCAGCCGATGGTTTCACCGGCGTCGTAGTTGACGTCCACCACGAAGCCGGGCAACCGGTCGGCCGGCAGCACCGGCAGCAGCAGCACGATGTTGGGTAGCAACAGCGGCACCGCGCCCAGCGCGAGCAGACTCCGGCGCGGCCCGACCGCACCGCGCGACGCCCAGGCGGCGATGACCGTTGCCCCGGCGGCGGTCAGGACCAGCAGCAGCGGCGCGTCGTAGTAGCCCTTCCCGCCGGCGATCAGCACGATGCCGACCACGACCAGCCACGACCAGCCCACCGCCCGGTACGCCCGCCACGCCGACCGGCGCAGCAACGCGACGAGCCCGGCGATCCAGATCGGCACCGCGTACGGGCTGATGATGACGAACTGGAGGGTCAGCGCGTCGAGGCGGCCACTGTAGGAGCTGTCGCCACCGGAGATCGAGGCGGCCACCGACAGCTGCGGAAACCCGTGCGCGGCCTGCCAGATCAGGTTCGGCGCGGCCAGCAGCGCCGCGATCCCGGCGGCGGCGAGCACCCACCGGTCGCGCAGCAGCCGGCGCGGCCCGGCGATGCCCACCCCGGCGATCAGGCCCACGGCCAGCAGCGCGGGCAGCAGCTTGTTGAGCATGCCCACGCCGAGTGCCAGCCCGATGCCGAGCGCCCACCGGCTGTCGCCGGTGCGCAGCAGCCGCACCGCGCACAGCACGGCGGCCAGCCAGGCCAGCGGGTCGACGGTGGTGGTGCTGAGCAGATGCCCGCCCGCGAGCACGATGCCGGACAGCCCGGCGAGCAGCGCCGCGAAGCTCTGCCCGCCCCGGCCGGCGCCCAGCTCCCGGGCGATGGCGGCGACCAGCAGGACCGCACCACCGGCCAGCAGTGCCGACGGGGTGCGCAGCACGACCAGGTTGCCGGGCGCGATCGTGTCGAGCAGCCGGGCCAGCGCCGGGACCAGCGGACCCTGGTCGACGTAGCCCCAGTCGAGGTGCCGGCCGCAGAGCAGGAAGTACAACTCGTCGCGGTGATAGCCGTAGCGGCCGGCGAGCACCAGCAGCGTCACGCTGACCGCCGCGGCCACCAGCCACGGCCCGAGCGTGCGGGGGCCGGGCGTCGATGGCCCCGGCGGCGGGGACGTTGGGGCCGGCTGGTGGGGGCGGTCGGTGGCGGTGCCGGGTTCGCTCACGCACCCATCATCACCGATCCACCGCGCTGCTCACGCCCTCCATCTGGCTGCTTCGGGCGTCAGCGCCCGGTCCGGCAGTGGGGGACCGATACGGCGAGAGTTCCACCAGCCCGCTTGTTCTTGCCCAATGCGACGTCAACGAATGCCCCGACGCCGACCTGCGCGGCGTCCGCCAGCTGGGCGATGAGCAGTAGTCGATGCCGCGTGTGCTCCGGTTCGCCGGGTAGGTCGGTGACCGGCGGTCGGTGACCGCCAGGGAGCAGTACGGCCAGCAGCGACCACCGATCCCACCCGTCCGGGTCCAGCTTCTCGGCGAGCAGCCCTGCGGTGTCCCTGAGGACCTGGTGCGCCCACGCGTGGGGCAGCCGCAGAAGGCGGTCGATGGAAGTCTGGAACTGCGCGTGGTCCTTCTGGTTGGCCGCTCGCACCCCGGCCACCACGGCGTTCCACAGCTCCTGCTCTGCCGGTGTGGGCAGCTGCCACATCACCGTCTCCTCTCCGTTAACCGGGCTGGCAGAAGCCTGCTGGCCCGGACCTCGCCGGCACCTCGCCGTCGCGGTCGCTTCACTGTGCCTTCTGTTGGGTGGCCGGCACGGGCCCGTAGGAGGCGAGGCCCGTGCCGGCCGACGGTGATCACCCCCATCACCGTCTCCCGCCGGCGGCGGCTCAGCCGGGCCGTGTCGTTTCCGGCCATGCCGTCGCGGCGTGCTTTCGCGTGGAACAACGCTCACGTCAGTACTGATCGAGCGTGTTCGTGGCGCACTTCTGGAACGTCCTGTTCATCGGCCACGGCGGCCCCCGAAGCCGGCTGTACTGCCCGATCCCGCCCTGTTGTTCGCTGCGGCCGGGGCCAGGGCAGCAAACGAGGGGACCGCCGGGCGCTGAGGTCCTCGATCCAACCGAGGGCCAGAACCAGGCCGGTGAGAAGCACCAGGGCCACCACCAGGTAGCCCAGCTTGCCGAGGCGCCAGACCCCGAGCAGGTCGCCGACGGCGAAGCAGACCGCGATGGCGGCGTTGTGCCAGAGGTAGATGGTCAGGGCCCGGCTGTTCAACCCGGTGACCAGCCGGTCGAGTGGCCGGATCCGGGCCAGCCAGGTCATCGGTGGGGACACCCGCAACAGCAGCAGCACGATTCCGAGCGACCAGAATGCCTGCGCCACCGGGATGTCGTTGAGGTCGAGCCCGCCGCCCGGGTGGGTGACGAGCCAGCCGACGGCGAGTCCCGGGCACAGTGCCGCCAGGGCCAGCAGGGACCGAAGTGGGAGCCGTTGCAGCTGACCGTCGCGGTGTGCGAAGCCCAGGAGCCAGCAGGCGCCGAACGTGGCCAGGTCGGTCAGTACCGAATCCACCGGCCCGCCCAGTGCCGGCGCCGCGGTCTGCAGCAGGACCACGCCGCCCAGTGGCGTCCACGAACACCGGTTCGATGGGTCGGGACAGGACAGCGGGCAGAACGTGCTGAGGGCGACCTGGCAACCCATCGAAAGACATGTGAACAGCCACCGGTCGAGGTTATGGGGAGCTTGTTGGCGTATGTCCTGATTCGCGACACAGGCTTCGACGGATGTTTCGGCATTCGCATATCCCGAAATATGGGCTGTTAGCGGTCGAAAGGAACGATCGCCCGCTGAGTAATGAGACAGGATTTAGCCGGCAAACAGCACTGTACAGCCCATCCGTGTACTGAGGGGCAAGACAGGACGAAAGACGCAAAAGCCACCAAACACCCCAACAGGTTTCCTGAGTGATGAAACAGGACGAACGGTCCCAAGGTTCTTTGCGGACGGACGAGTCACCTTCCTCTCGCCTCGGGGTCCGGGTCCCGCAAGCGACCGCCCCCGCGGTCGAGGCCAGGGCGGCGGTGGCAAGATCGGCAAGGTCGCTCGACTGAGAGGAAGACATGCGCTATCGCACTCTGGGCGCCACCGGCACGGTGGTGTCGACCCTGTGTCTGGGCACGATGACCTTCGGCGCGGAGACCGACGAGGCGGGCAGCTTCGCCCAGCTGGACCGGTTCGTGGAGGCCGGCGGCACGTTCATCGACACCGCCGACGTCTATTCCGCCGGGGTCTCCGAGGAGATCGTCGGCCGCTGGTTGGCCGCGCGGCCCGGCGTGCGCGACCGGTTGGTCATCGCCACCAAGGGGCGGTTCCCGATGGGCCCGGGGGCGAACGACGCCGGCCTGTCCCGGGTGCACCTCACCCGTGCCCTGGACGCCAGCCTCCGGCGACTCGGCGTCGAGGCCGTCGACCTCTACCAGGCGCACGCCTGGGACCCGCTGACCCCGCTGCCGGAGACGCTGCGGTTCTTCGACGACGCGGTCCGCGCGGGCAAGATCCGCTACGCGGGGGTCAGCAACTTCACCGGTTGGCAGTTGCAGAAGGCCGCCCTGCTCAGCCAGCACCTCAACCTCGCCCCGATCGTAACCCTGCAGCCGCAGTACAACCTGCTGGCCCGGGAGATCGAGTTCGAGTTGGTGCCGGTCTGTGAGAACGAGGGCATCGGCATCCTGCCGTGGTCGCCGCTGGGCGGTGGCTGGCTGAGCGGCAAGTACCGGCGGGACAGCACGCCCACCGGGGCCACCCGACTCGGCGAGAATCCGCAGCGCGGCGTCGAGGCGTACGCGGGCCGCAACGCCCAGGACCGCACCTGGCGGGTGATCGACGCGGTCGGCCAGGTTGCCGGCGAGCGGGGCGTGTCCATGTCCGCGGTGTCGCTCGCCTGGCTGGCGGCCCGTCCGGCGGTCACCTCGGTGATCCTCGGGGCGCGCACCACGGCGCAGCTCGACGACAACCTGACCGCCGCGGACCTGGTCCTCGACGCCGAGCAGACCCGGCTGCTGGACGAGGCGAGCGCCCCACCGGTGGGTGACTATCCGTATGGCGCCGCCGGTGTTCAGCAGCGTGGGCGCGACCTGCCCGCCGGCTGACCCGCCCCGCACAATGGGCCGATGACCACGCCCTTCCCCGAGCCCACGAGCCCCGCCGGCAGCCGCACCGAGGTCTTCCTGCGCTACCTGGACTACTTCCGGGAGTCCGTGTTGACCAAGGTGTCGGCGCTGGCCGAGTCGGACCTGCGGCGCAGCGGCCTGCCGTCGGGTTGGACCCCGCTGGAGCTGCTCAAGCACCTGCGGTACGTCGAGCTGCGCTGGATCGAGTGGGGTTTCCAGGGCCGGGACGTCCCCGAGCCGTGGGGTGACCGCCGGGGGGATCGCTGGTACGTCGCCCCGGAGGAGACCCGCTCGGAGCTGGTGGCGGCGCTGCGGGCGCAGGGTGCGCACACCAGCGCGGTGGTGACGGCCCACGACCTGGCGGAGATCGGCGCGCCAGGCCCGCGATGGGACGGCGCCGAACCCGCGTCGCTGGAGCGGGTGCTGTTCCACCTGCTCCAGGAGTACGCCCGCCACCTCGGCCACCTCGACGTCGTGACCGAGCTTGCGGGTGGGCCGACCGGAGAATGATCCGGCGACCGGTCGAACCCGCTCACCGCGCGTCGGCGACGGCGGGTTCGACCGGTCGCGGTGCCGTGGTCGCCGGCCAAGTGAGCTGGCGCACGCCGGGGACCAGCGCGGTGCCGGCGCAGGCGGCCAGGACCAGCAGGCCGGCGACGGCCAGCGGTACGGGTGCCCCGAAGGTGTCCGCGGCCAGGGGCGCCAGGGCGTAACCCAGCGGCACGGCGCCCAGCGACGCCAGCCAGTCGTACGAGGTGACCCGGGCCAGCACCTCGGGCGGGAACTGGTGCTGCACGACGGTCTCCCAGACCGGGTTGAGATAGCCGAGGGCGGTCAAGGCGACCCCGTAGGCGACGATCACCGCCGGGGCAGGCGCGGCGACGGCGAGCAGCAGCAGTGGCGCGGCGTAGCTGGCCAGCCCGAGGTTGGCCAGCAGGACCGGCCGGTGGAGTCGGATCCGCCCGGCCAGCAGCGACCCGGTGAGCATGCCGATCGCGCCGGCCTGCAACAGCAGCACCCAGGTGGCCTCGCCGCCGAGGCGGTCGATGGCGATGGCCGGCCCGAGGGTCATCAGGACGGCGGCGGCGCCGTTCCACACGCCATGCCCGATCAGGCTGGTCCAGAACCAGTCGCGGGCTCGCACCTCGCCGAAGCCGTGCCGCAGGTCGGCGACGACGGAGCGGCGGGGCACCGGCACGTGCCGGATCCGGACCAGCGCGAGCAGCGTGGCGCTGAGCGCGAACGACGCGCTGTCGATGATGAACGCCCAGCCGGGTCCGGCGGCCCAGATGAGTGCGCCGGCCAGCGCCGGGCCGGCGAGCCGGCTGGTGTTGGCGGTGATCCCCATCAGGGCGTTGGCCCGCTGCCGGGCGGCCGGTTCGACGGTGCCGGCCACCAGCGGGGAGGCGGTCGGCATGGCGAACGCCGAGGCGGTGCCGCCGAGCGCCGAGGCCACCACGACGGTGGTCAGCGACGGCTCGCCGCCGAGCAGCTCCACGCCGACCGCGAGCTGGGTCGCGCAGCGGACCAGGTCGGCCAGCAGAGCCACCCGGCGGGCGTCGAACCGGTCGGCAACGACGCCGCCGAGTGGCAGCAGGAGCAGCCGGGGAACCATCGCCGCGGCGAGGACGACGGCGAGCGCGCCGGTCGAACCGGTGGCCCGCAGTACGGCCAGGGCCAGGGCGGCGGGCACCACGGCGTCGCCGACCGCGGAGACGGTCCGGCCCAGGAACAGCAGCCGGAAGGAGCGGGTGCGCAGAGGAGAGGTCACCGATCCAAGGTACTTCGGCATCGAATATTTCGGCAATGAATATTTTGGTGCGGTAAGCTCTGGCGATGAGCACCCACGACTCCGTCGACGGGCACGTCGAGCGCTGGCTGCCCGTCCTGCCCGACCTCGACCCGGACGTCGAAGGGGCGGTGACCCGGATGGGCGTCCTGACCCGTCACCTGCGCACCGTGAAGGAGCGGGTCCTGGTGGATTTCGACCTGCCAGCACACGAGTACGACACGCTGCACGCGCTCGCCGGCCGGCAGGGACGTGCCGCGCCCTCGGAACTCGCCGCGGATCTGGCGATGGCGCCCGCCTCGATCACCGCGCGGGTCGACAGCCTGGTCGAGCGCGGCTTCGTGCGGCGGACCCCGTCCACAGTCGACCGGCGCAGGGTCGATGTGGAGTTCACCGACGCCGGCCGGGCGGCGTGGCACGGGGCGATGGACGTCCGGGGCGCCGAGGAGCACCGGCTGCTCGACGCGCTCACCCCTGCGGAGCGGCGGCTGCTCTCCGACCTGCTGCGCCGGGTGCTGCTCGTCGCCGAGCAACCGGCCGCCTGAGCCCGGACGCACCGGAAAATCGCCTGGCGGTCGGCGTACCGTCGATGAAAGGGTGACCGGCATGACAGCGGACGCTCTGGCCGGGGCCCTGGCCGACGACGGACGCCGGCGGGTCTTCGCGGCCATCGTGCTGGGTGCGGCCGGCGCGGCCCAGATCGCCGAGCGGACCGGCCTGCCGCCGCGGGCGGTGCTCACCGGCGTCCGCCGGCTCACCGACGCGGGCCTGGTGACGGGCCTTGACGGAGCGTTGGTGGCCGACGAGGTGTCGCTGCTGGCGTCGGCGCGCGAGCGTCGTCAGGCGGACGACGCCGAGCCGGCCGACGACCCGGTGCTGCGGACGTTCCTGCGCTCCGGTGTGCTGGTGGGCCTGCCGGCGCAACGCGGTCGGCGGCGGGTCCTGCTGGCGCACATTGCGGAACGGTCGTTCGAGCCGGGAACGCGCTACCCGGAGCGGGCCGTGGACGAGGCGCTCAAGCCGTGGTGCGCCGCCGGCGGGTCGGACCACGCCACGTTGCGCCGCTACCTCATCGACGAGCAGCTCCTCATCCGCGAGCACGGCATCTACCAACGATCCTGATCGTCCGGCCCGCGAACCGTCCCGTCGCGGAGCATGTTGTTAGCCTCCCTGCATGACCTCCTGCTCGCCCGCCGACGGCCCGCCGGACCTGCTGTTCCTGCTCTCCTGGGCAAGTCACGCGCTCCAGACCGAGCACGCCGCCGGCCTGGCCGAGCTGGGCATCTCACCACGGGCGCACTACGTGCTGGCGCAGGCCCGTACCGGGGACCTGACCCAGCGGCAGATCGGCGAACGGTGCGGGGTGGACAAGACCACCATGGTCGTCACCCTCGACCAGTTGGAGCGGGCCGGGCTCGCCGAACGTCGCCCAGCGCCGTCGGATCGACGGGCCCGGCTGGTCGCGGTGACGCCGGCAGGCGAGCAGGTCCTCGAGCGGGCGCAGGATGTCGTGCGGCGCATCCAGGACGAGCTCCTCGCCACGCTGCCCCAGCAGGATCGGGAGGCCTTCCTGCGTGCGCTCACCGCGCTGGTGAACGGTCCGCTGGCCCGCTCCTCCCCGTACGCGCCCGGCGGTCGCTCCGGTTGCTAATCCCGAAGAAGATAGTCTCGTCCGGGACTATCTGATACGGTCGCACTCGTTCGTCCCCTTGACCGAGGAGCCCGTATGAGCGCGACCGCCGAACCATCCGTCACCACCACTGCCACCACGTCGGCACTGCGCCGCCGCACCCTCGGCGTCGCCGCAGCCGTCGTGGCCTGCCTGGCCATCTGGGGAATCGGCGAGGCTGCCGGGGTCGACTACACCGTCGAGAGCCCGGGGCAACCCGCCCTGGTCATCGGGCTTGGCGAGATCTTCGGGATCGCCCTCGGCGCGGCCCTGTTGGGCTGGGCGACGCTGGCCCTGCTGGAGCGGTTCTTCCCCCGCACCGCCCGCCTCATCTGGATCTCGTTGGCCGTCCTGGTGACCCTGCTGTCCTTCGGCCCATTGCTCGGCACCGAGGCCACCGCTGGTGCCAAGCTGGCCCTCGGCGCGATGCACGTGGCCGTGGCTGTCGTGCTGATCGCCCTGTTTCCAGGTCGCCGTCGGTAGCGTCCGGGCCGCAGACGCCGGTCCGGTCCGGACGGTGGACAAAACGCGTTGACCGGGTGCTGATGATCGACAGGTGACCAGCACACTCCAACCCACCTGGGTGACCACCGCAGTCCAGCCCGACCAGCCCGACGCGACACTGCTGCTCCGCGAGTACATGACCGAGATGGTGGTCCGCTACCACCGCCGCCCCGCGCTGCCCGGCGAGGTTGATCTGGCGCTGGCCGAACTGCCCGACGACGACCTGGCGGGTTCGTCCGGCCTGCTCCTGCTCGCCCACCGCGGTGGGGACCTGGCCGGCTGCGCCGGGCTGCGGTGGCAGCCGGGCTGGGCCGAGCTGACCCGGGTGTTCATCCGCCCCGCACATCGCGGCGCCGGTGGGGGCGCCGCGCTGCTGGCCGCCGTCGAGCAGCGGGCTCAGGCGGCCGGGGTGGACCGGATCCGGCTGGACACCCGCAACGACCTGGTCGAGGCCCGCGCCCTGTACGCCCGGCACGGCTACGTCGAGATCCCGGCGTTCTCGCACGGCCCGTACGCCGAGCACTGGTTCGAGAAGCAGCTCGGCTCTCCCGTGCCGGGGGTCGGTGGATAGAGCGCGGCGAGCGCGTGCGCGGTGCCGGCGACAAGCTCACGCAACTCGGCCGGTGCGAGCACCTCGACCTGCGCGCCGAGCTTGAGCATCTCGACGTGGCCGTGCCGGACCGACTCGATCGGCACGGTGGTGACCAACCAGCCGTCCGCGTCCGGAGCGCCGGCGGCGTCGCGCGCCGCCCGACTCATCGCCGGCGGGAAGAGGTGCACCGTCCGCGCCAGCGCCGCCACGGTCATCCGCACCCGTGCCTCGGCGCGATAGACGCTGCTCTCGTAGCGCTCGGTGTGCTCCTGCCAGCAGCCCGCCAGGTCGAAGCCGGGCGGCCGGTCGGCGGGTTCATCCAGCACGGTCAGGTCCAGGATCGCGCCCACCCGGTAGGTGCGTACCTGTCCGGCCGCCGCGGCGACCAGATACCACCGGCCGGCCTTGAGCACCACGCCGAGCGGGTCGAGGGTGCGGGTGACCTCCCGGGGTTGCTGCCACCGCTGGTAGCGCACCCGGATCCGGCGGTCCTCCCACACCGCGCCGGCCAGGGCGGCCAGGTGCGGGGTGGGCTCGGGTTCGCGGAACCAGCTCGGCGCGTCCAGGTGGAACCGTTGCCGGATCCGCCCGCCCCGGTCGGTGAGGTCGCTCGGCAGCGCGGCCCGCAACTTCAGCTCCGCGGTGGCCAGCACCGACCCCAGGCCCAGCTCCGCGGCCGGGCCAGGCACACCGGCCAGGAACAGCGCCTCGGCCTCACCGGCGGTCAGCCCGGTCAGCCGGGTGCGGTAGCCGTCGAGCAGCCGGTACCCGCCGGCCGGGCCGCGCTCGGCGTACACCGGCACCCCGGAGGCGCCCAGGGACTCCACGTCCCGGTACACCGTCCGGACCGACACCTCCAGGGCCTCGGACAGCTCCGCAGCGGTCATCCGCCCCCGCGTCTGCAGGAGCAGCAGCAGGGAGACCAGCCGACTGGCACGCACCGCCCGACGGTAGCCGGCCCGCCGCGCCCCGACACCGACCGGGGCCGGTGGTCTCGGCGCGCCTTCCCGGCCAACCCACCCCGAGCTGAGAGTGTTTTTCACATGGTGTCCTCCGACGCTCCGGTGCTCGCCCGCCCGACAGCCCGACCGGCCCTGCCCGGCGGGCCGGTCGACGTCACCGAGGCGTGGCTGCGCAACCGCCGGTTGTCCGCGCACACCCGCGACGCCTACCGGCGCGACGTCACCGGCTGGCTCAGCTGGTGCACCGGCCGCGACCTGGATCCGCTGCGGGCCAACTTCCTGCACGTCAACGAATACGCCCGTGCCCTGGAGTCCACCCTCGGCGCGCGCAGTGGTCGGCCACTGACCCCGGCGACCGTGGCGCGCCGGCTCTCCGCGCTGTCCAGCTGGTACGACTTCCTCGTCAAGCTCGGCGCGGTGCCGGCCAACCCGGTCGCAGGCGCGGACCGGCCCCGCGTCGACCGGGACCACTCCGCCACGGTCGGGCTCACCCCGGAGGAGGTGGACGCGCTGCTCAGCGCGGCCGACGCCGACACCGGCCCGACGGCCGCCCGCAACCGGGCCGCGATCGCCCTCCTGGCCGACCTGGGTCTGCGCGTCGGCGAGCTGATCTCACTGGACCTCACCGACCTGGGCACCGAGCGCGGGCACCGCAGCGTGCGCTTCGTCGGCAAGGGCGGCAAGCAGCGCCGACGTGCCCTCACCCCCGGCACCGGGTACGCGGTGGACGCCTACCTGGCCCAGCGGGCCGCCGCCACCGGCGTGCCGGTGCCGCAGCTGACCGGGCCGCTGCTGGTCACCGCCAACGGCGCCCGGCTGGACCGGCACTCGGTGTTCCGGATGGTCCGCCGGCTGGCCCGGGCCGCCGGCATCCCGGCCTGGGCGAAACTCTCACCACACTCGCTGCGGCACGCCTTCGCCACCACCGCCCGCTCCGAGGGCGTCCCGTTGGAGGACGTGCAGGACGCGATGGGCCACGCCGACCCCCGTACCACCCGCCGCTACGACCGCGACCGGCACAACCTCGACCGCGACCCGGCGTACGTGGTGTGGGCGGCCCGGTCCCGTCGCCGCGGCTGAGGGTCGTACCCCCGCAATACGGTCGATGGATGAGACACGGTCTGGAGCTTCCCTGCGGCGGCGCCTCCGTCACGGTGTCCACCCTGGTCGAGCTGGGTGAGCTCGCCGAGAGCGCCGGGTGGGACGGGGTGTTCCTGGAGGACTATCTCGTCCACTACTCCGGCGACGACCCGCCCACCTACGACCCGTGGCTGGTGCTCACGGCGATCGCCGTGAGCACCGGTCGGGTGCGGTTGGGCACCACGGTCACCGCGCTGCCCCGGCGCCGCCCGGCGAAGCTGGCCCGTGAGGTGCTCACCCTCGACCACCTCAGCGCGGGGCGCGCCACGGTCGCGGTCGGCGTCGGCGACCCGGGCGACCGAGGCCTGGCCGCGTTCGGCGAGCCGACCGAGGTGGCCGTCCGGGCCGCCATGCTCGACGAGGGTCTCGACCTGCTGACCGGGCTGCTCAGCGGAGCGCCGGTCAGCCACCAGGGCACCCACTACCGCGCGGACGCGGTGGCGCTGCGGCCGCCGCCGGTGCAGTCGCCCCGGGTGCCGGTCTGGGTCGGCGGCAGCACCCAGGCCGGGTCGGTGCGGCGGCGGGCGGCCCGCGCCGACGGCATCGTGCCCTACAAGCTCACCGACACCGACGGGTGGTCCGACTTCACCCCCGATGAGGTACGCGAGCTGGTGGGCACCCTGCCACCCACCCGCGCCGACGGCCAGCCGTTCGACGTGGCGATCGGCGGCCGGAGGCGCCGACCGGACGAACGCGCCGAGCGGGCCTACCTCGGCGAACTCGCCGAGGCAGGCGCCACCTGGTGGTTGGAGTACGTCCCGGTCGGCGACGCGGCGACGATGCGGGCCGCCGTCGCCCGTGGTCCGCTGCGCTGACACGCCGCGCGGCCGTGGGCGCGGGTGCTCAGCCCTGCGGGCGGGGGCAGATGCAGAACGGCTGCCCGATCGGGTCGATGAGCACCACCCACCCGTCGCCGCCGGGCTGGAACTCAGGCTTCGACGCGCCGGCCTCGACGAACTCCTTCTCCGCCGCGGCCAGGTCGTCGACGTAGAGGTCGAGGTGGTAGCGCTTACCACCAGCCGGGTCCGGCCAGGACGGCGGCCGGTATCCCTCGACCAGCCCGAAGCCGATGGAAACGCCACCGCCCTTGATCATGGCGTACTCGGCTTGGCTGTGGGTGATCTCCCAGCCCAGGGCCCGGTGGTAGAACGCGGCGTGCGCGGCCGGGTCGGAGCTGTCCAGGTTGACCATGGCGAGGTCGGCGGTTGTTGTCATGCTGGCAGTCTGCACCGGCGTACCTGCCAACCAGTGTCAGGTACGCCGGTGTTTCTCGCCCGCTCAGCAGAGCAGGTCCAGGTGGTGGTGCGCGTCCTCGGCGATCTCCTCGTGCCGCAGCCAACGCCGCGCCCACAGCCGGGCCGCCAACTCCGCCTGCTCGTCGCCCCACGCGGCGTGCTCGACGAGCAGCGCGGTGGTCAGCGCGTACGCCAGTCGCAGCGCCAGGCCGCGGGCACCGGCGAGCACCGCCTCGGCCCCCGGGTCGGCGGTCACCGCGGTGATGGTGTCGCGGAGCTGCGCGGCGGTCGTGGCCAGCGTGTCGGCCAGCGCCCGGTGACAGTGGCCGGGCCAGATCGACGGCGGCGGCGAGCCGGCTCAGCAGCGGCGCCCCGGCGTCCTCCCGGGTCAACGCGCGCAGCACGTCCAGGGCGAGCACATTGGTGGTGCCCTCCCAGATCGGCAGGACCTGCGCGTCGCGCAGCAGCCGGGGCACGCCGGTGTCCTCCACGTAACCGGCCCCGCCGAAGCTCTCCACGTACTCACTGGCGGAACCGACGGCGAGCCGGCCGGTGGCCAGCTTCGCCAGCGGCGCCACGATGCGCAGCTCCGCCGCGGCCGCCGGGTCGCCGCCGACCTCGACCCGGCCGAGCAGCGCGAACGAATGCCCGGCCAGGGCGAACGCACCCGCCGCGTCGACCGCGAGGGTGCCCAGGGTGGCCCGGTGCAGCGGCGAGGACGCCAGCGCGCCGCCGGCGACGTGACGCGCGTCGGCGTACGCCCGGGCGTACGCCAGCCCGCGCCGCATCCCCCCGGCCGCCGCGGCGGCGTTGTGCACCCGGGTCACCACGACCAGGGTCATCGCCCGGACCAGGCCGGGTACCGTCGGGTCGCCCAGCGGCACGGCGTACGCGTCGTGCAGGCCGATCTCGGCGGTGGGCAGCGCCCGGGTGCCGAGCTTGTCCTTGAGCCGGTGCACGGTGACGCCCGGCGCCGGCGCGTCCGCCGCGGCGCCGTCGGCCAGGGGCGAGTCGGCCGCGTACCGGGGGACCAGGAACGGGGCGAGTACGCGGCTGCCGCGGCCGGCGCCCTCCGGGCGGGCCAGCGCCACCGCCATCGCCGCGTCGGCGGCGGAACAGAACCACTTCTCCCCGGTCAGCCGCCACGAACCGTCCGCGGCGGGCCGACCCACCGTGCTGGAGCGCCCCAGGTCAGAACCGCCCTGCGACTCGGTCATCCACTGCCCGCTGGTGATGGCCGTGGCCGGGTCCGTGGAGATCAGCCGGGGCAGCCACGCGTCGCGGACCCCGGCGTCGACATCGGGCAGGCTCAGCAGCGCCGCCGCCCCGTCGGCCATCGCCACCGGGCAGGAGAACGTCGCCGACTCCGGGCCGTACAGGTGCAGCAGGGCGTGCTGCACCACCCGCGCGGCCGCACCCCAGGTGCCGCGCGCGTCCGGCAGGTAGGGCAGCGCGACCACGGCGTGCCGGGCGGCGGCGGCACGCTGCGCCTGCCAGCCGGCGGAGGTGTCGATGCGGTCGACGCGGGCGCCCCACGGGTCGTAGCGGACCAGCGTCGGCGGGTGCGCCTCAGCGTCGGCGTGCGCGGCGCGCAGCGGCCCGGTGACGTCGGCGGCCAGGTCGGCCAGGCGCCCCTTCGCGGCGGCGTGCCCGTCCGGGCCGAGGTGGCGTTCCAGCCAGGACCGCAGCAGGGCGTCACCGGCGTACGGGTCGGAGGGGGGTGGTACCGGCTGCACGAAGCGGTTCATCGATCGGCTCCCTGGCACTGCTGTGGGGGTGTGCGACGACGGTAGACGATCCGTGGCCGCCGGGAACAGGGCACAGCAGCCCACCGGTCGCACCCAGTTTCCGACTTGTCGTGCTCGACTGTGACGGAGTTCTCTACGGTCGGTAGTCGTGGGTGCCGGCCAGCCGTACAGCCGACCGGCCCGGCGGCACCGCCCGATGCGCACCGGGCTGGCCTTCGCCGGGATCGGCGTGGCGCTGTGCTGCGTCGGGGTGGCCGGGCTGGCCTCCTGGAACCTGCAGACCGTACGCCAGGCCGCCGGCCCGATCCGGGAGACCGCCGACGGTTTCCTGAGCGAGGTGACCCTCGGCGACAGCGACGGGGCGTACGAGCGGCTCTGCGCGGACGCCCGCAGCCGATGGAGCGCGATCGGCTTCACCAGTTGGGTGCGTACGCCGCCGATGGTGACCGACTACGAGATCACCGACGTGTCGGTGGCGACCAGTGGCGGTCGGCCGCACGGCACGGTGACAGTGAAGTTGACCCGCGACGGCGGGCTCAGCGAGGAACGGCGGCTGCCGGTGGTCCGCGAGGGCGGGGACTGGCGGGTCTGCGGTGACCCCTTCTGAGCCGCCGGTCGCGAGGCCGGTGCGCCCCTGGTTGCTACGCGAGCGTCGGGGGGTGGAGCCGACCACCTCGACGGAGCTCTTCTTCGACCTGGTCTTCATCTTCACCATCACCCAGTTGGCGCATTATCTGATCGAACACGCGGACTGGCGTGGCGCCGCCCGCACTGCGCTGCTGCTGGCGCTGGTCTGGTTCGTGTGGGTCTACACCGCCTGGGTGACGAATTGGCTGCACCCGGACCGGGCGCCGGTGCGGGCACTCCTGATCGGGCTGATGCTGGGCAGCCTGCTGCTGTCGGCAGCGATCCCCGGGGCGTTCGCCGGTACCGGCCTGCTCTTCGCCCTGGTGTACGTGACGGTGCAGGTGGGCCGCACCCTGTTCGCGCTGTGGGCGGTGCGGGGCCATCCGTTGCTGGTCGACGGGTTTCAGAAGACGCTGCCGTGGTTCGCCGGGACGTCGGCGCTGTGGTGCTCGGAGGACTGGGTGGCGAGGGTGTCCGCGAGGCGCTGTGGGCGACGGCGATCGTGTGTGACGTGGTTGGCCTGTCGATCGGGTATCCCGTGCCCGGTCTGGGGCGTACCCGCGCCGAGCGGTGGGAGGTGGAGGGCGGGCACCTGGCTGAGCGGTGCCAGGCGTTCATCCTCATCGCCCTGGGCGAGTCGATCCTGGTCACCGGGAGCACCCTCGCGCAGCAGCTGAGCGTGGTGACCTCCGGGGCGTTCGTGCTGGCGTTCGCCGGGTCGGTGGCGCTGTGGTGGGTGTACTTCGCCCGCTCGGCCTCGGCGGCGACGGAGGTCGTGGTCCGCGCCGGTGAGCGCACCGGCGGGTTGAGTCGGGTGGCGTTCAACTATCTGCACCCGGTGATGGTCGCTGGCATCGTCGTCACCTCGGCGGGCGACGAGCGGCTGCTGCACGAGCCCGGCGCGCCCGCCGACACTGTCGCCGCGCTGTTCATCCTGGGCGGTCCGGCGCTGTTCCTCGCCGGGCACGCCGCCTACCGGGCGGTGCTGTGGCGGGCCCGGCCGACCAGCCGGATCGGGGCGGTGGCGCTGCTGCTGGCACTCGTACCGGTGAGCGTGGAACTGGAGGCGCCGGTGGCGGTGTGCGCGGCGGCGGCGTTGGTGGTGACCGTCGCGGTCATCCTGGTCGACCGACGCCGGGCCGGCGGAGAGCGCCGGGCCGCGGCAGCCGCCCGAGACGACCGGGCGTGACCGCTGCTGGTCAGTCGCGGGGGCCGAGGTCGCCGCTGCGGTAGTGCCGCCGGCAGAGCACCTGGTAGCGCACCTCGGCGGTGTCGACCGTGTCGCCGATGACGACCTGCGCGCCCTCGCGGACCACCCGGCCGTCGACCACCCGGGCGTTGAGCAGCCCTTCCCGGCCGCACCAGCAGAGCACCTCGACCTGGATGCGGGCCACCTCGTCGGCCAGCTCGAACAGCCGCTGGGTGGCGGGGAACAGGCAGGACCGGAAGTCGGTGGCCAGGCCGAACGCGAACACGTCCACGTCGTAGCTGTCGACCAGCTCAGCCATCTGCTCGACGTGCTCGACGGTGTAGAAGCACGCCTCGTCGCAGATCAGGTAGTCGACGCGTTCCCCCTCGGCCCACCGGCCCCGGACCAGGGCCCGCAGGTCCAGGTCGTCGGTGACCTCGATCGCCTCGTGCGCCAGACCGATGCGGGTGGTGACCTGTGGGCCCAGCGACCGGTCGATGCGGGTGGTGACCAGCCCGCGCCGGCCCTGCCGGGCGTGGTTGTAGTTCATCTGCAGCGCCATGGTGGACTTGCCGCAGTCCATCGGCCCCCAGAAGAACTTCAACGCCGCGGCGTGCACCGGACGCCCGTCGAGCCCCCGCGCCGCCGCGCACCCGGCCGGAGCGTGCGGCTGGCCGGGGAACGGGTGGGCCAGGCAGGTCGGGGCGGCAGCGGCGTCGTCGGTCACGGTCGGGCAGCCTATCTGATCGACCAGGGCCGATCAGCCCGGCGCGGGCGGGGTCAGAGCACCCGGGGCGGGGTGTTCCCGGCCGCGACGATGGCCCGGCGGATCGGCACGGCCAGAAGGAGCAGGAACCCGACCACGAAGAAGATCAGGAGGGAGACCAGGCCCACTCGGTAGGAGGCGGTGAGCTGGAACACCAGGCCGAAGGCGAGGGGGCCGAGCCAGCTGGTGCCCTTGTCGCTGATCTCGTAGAAGCCGTAGTACTCGCCCTCCTTGCCGGCCGGGATGAGCTGGCTGAACAGCGACCGGCTCAGCGCCTGGCTGCCGCCCAGGACCAGGCCGATGGCCGCGCCGAGGACCATGAACGGCACCGGCGCCTCGGCGGGCAGCCGGAAAGCGCCGATGATCACACCGGTCCAGAGCACGAGGCTGAGCAGCACCGTTTTCCAGGCGCCGATGAGCCGGGCCAGCGCGCCGAGGCTCAGCGCGCCACCGAAGGCGAGGAACTGCACCAGCAGGATGGTGATGATCAGGGTGCTCTGCTCCAGCCGCAGCTCCTCGGTGCCGTACTGGCTGGCGAGGGTGATGACGGTCTGGATGCCGTCGTTGTAGACCAGGAACGCGAGCAGGAAGAACAGCGTCAGCGGGTACGCCTTGACCTCACGCAGGGTGCGGCCGAGCTGCCGGAACCCGTCGGTGAGCACGTTGCCGCCGCGGGCCAGCGCCGCCGCGGTGGGGCGTTCACGTAGCCAGCGCAGCGGCACCAGGGTGAACGCCGCCCACCACACGCCGGCGGACACGATCGACCAGCGGGCCAGGTCCAGGGTGCGCTGCGGGTTGTCGTCCTCGCTGAGCAGGGTGACCGCGACCAGGTTGAACGCCAGCAGCAGGCCGCCGCCGAGGTAGCCCAGCGCCCAGCCTCGGCTGGAGATGCCGTCGCGCTCGTCGGGGCCGCCGAGCTGTGGCAGGAACGAGTTGTACACCACGATGGCCGCGCCGAAGGAGATGTTGGCGACCAGGAACAGCGCCCCGCCGAGCAGGTACCGGTCGCCGGTGACGAAGGCCATCGCCATGGTCGCGCCGGCGCCGGTGAACGCCGCGCCGCCGAGCAGCCGCTTCTTGTGCGCCGACCGGTCGGCGATCGCGCCGATGATCGGCAGCACGAACACGGTGAGAAACACCGACAGCGAGATCAGGTACGGGTAGTACGAGCCGGCGGCCACCCGGATGCCCAGCGGGTGCACGTAGCCGTCGCAACTGTCCGCGCCCAGCTCGCAGCCGGCGGCCAGCTCGGCGACGGTGGTGAGGAA
Organism: Micromonospora sp. NPDC005163; assembly: GCF_053599835.1. Classification (NCBI taxonomy): domain Bacteria; kingdom Bacillati; phylum Actinomycetota; class Actinomycetes; order Micromonosporales; family Micromonosporaceae; genus Micromonospora; species Micromonospora sp. NPDC005163. The sequence goes on along the minus strand of NZ_JBSFYP010000031.1, from coordinate 9,549 downwards.
CGGGCCGAGGAACACCGTGATGACGGTGGTCTGGAAGGCGGAGTTGGCCCAGTCGTAGATGTACCAGCCGCGCCGCTCGCGGCGGGTGCTCGCCGGGGGCGGGGTGTCGTCCACCGTGGGGGTCACGGTCGAGGCCATCGGGGGTCCTTGATGGTCAGGCGGCCCAGTGGCCGCGGCTGCGGTAGACGTCGCGCAGCACGCCGACGTGATCGGTCATGATGCCATCCACGCCACGATCCAGTAAGTCGTGCATCTGGGCTGGTTCGTCGATCGTCCAGACATGCACCTGCAGGCCGAGTCGGTGGCAGTAGTCGAGGAACCGGCGGTCCACGACCGGCACCCGACCGTAGTGCGGTGGCACCTGTGCGGCGACCACCGACGGGGGCAGCCGCAGCCGGCGGCCGTGCAGCGAGGCCAGGCGCAGCCGGGCCACCCCGCGCATGCCGAGGCTGGTGGCGACCCGCCCGTCGGTGAGGGCGCGCAGCCGGGTCAGCCGGGCGTCGCTGAACGAGGCGAGCAGCACCCGGTCGCCGGCGCCGGCCCGGGTCACCGTGGCCACCGTCGGCTCGACGCCGCCGTCAGCCTTCACGTCGACGTTGAAGCGGACCTGCGGCCACGCGCCAAGCACCTCGTCGAGCCGGGGTACGACGGCGGCCCCGCCGACGCGTACCGAGGCGAGGTCGGCCCAGCGCAGGTCGGCGATGCGCCCCGGTTCGCCGGTGATCCGGCGCAGCGTCGGGTCGTGGAAGATCACCGCCACCCCGTCGGCGGTGGCGTGCACGTCGGTCTCCACGTACCGGTAGCCGAGCCCGACGGCACGGGCGAACGCCTCGGTGGTGTTCTCGTCGCCCTCGGCGGCGCCGCCGCGGTGGGCGAACGCCAGCGGCCCGGGCGCGTCCAGGTAGCCGAATCGGGTCAGCACGCGACGCAGTATGCCCGCCGCCGATGGATCGTGGGTGACCTGTCGGCGAAGATCAGGCCCGTGCCACGGGGGCGTCAGGGAGTTCGTCGAGCACCTGCCGTCCGGCGGCTGGTTCGTCGCCTGGCGGCTCTGGTGCCGGGCCCGGTTGGTGGCCCCGCCCGCAGCGGTGGCAGGCGCCCCGCCGGCGCAGGTGGTAGGCGATCGTGGCGGCGCCGAGTCCGGCCCCCCACACCGTCCAGAAGAGGCTCGGGACGTACAGGGCCCAGGTGCCCCGGGCTTCGCTTGTCCAGAGCAACATCAGGCCAGCCGGAATGATCGTCACAGCGACGATCGACGCCGGGACGACGGCGAGGGCGGGCGGGACCCGTTTGCCGGCCTTGAACCAGATCCAGCGGGGATAAACCTCCCCCCATCGGGCCACCAGACCGTGGGTGAGCACACCCCCCAGCGCCGACGCGACCGCGCAGCCTAGCCCGACCTCAAGCATCCCCGGCGTGTCCTGCATCATCCGCAGGAAGTCCCGGCTGATGCCGAGGGGATAGCCGAGGTACCAGGCGATCCTGGTGACCTCGTAGGGCAACGGCGCAAGGCAGGCGACCGCGACGGCCCACCGGCCCCACCGCAGCAGCGTCTGCCGTGACGGGCCACGGCCGTCTCCGTGGCGGCGGCCGCAGTGTGCGCAGGCGGCCCGGACCCGCCGCTGGTAGGCGAGGGTGGCAGCGGCCCACAGCAGGCCGCCGACGAACACGATGATCAGGTTCGTCCGGTGCCAGTACAGGATGTCACCGATGCCGCCCTGGTCACCTGGTACGCCGGTGAAGGCGAAGACCAACAGCAGCGGCGCGAACGCCACCAGGACGATCATGGTGTAGTCGGGGATGACCAGGGTCAACCCGACCGCCGCCACCCATCCGAAGACAACCAGCGCCGCCGACAGGTGACCAGGCCGGGCGCGCCGCGTCATGATCCACGCGACGACCGCACCGAGCAGCCCGAGCGCGGCGATGACCGGGGCGACGACCTCGGCGCGGCTGCCTTCCAGGATGGACCCCGACGCGCGTGCCGGGTCGATCGGCGCGAACGGGAACCCGTCACCTCCGGCCGTCCAGTACAGCCCCAATCCGCCGTACAGCAGCGAGAAGCCCGCGGCGGCGTATCCGGACCAGGTCGGCCAGTGCCTCCACCAGAGCCACAGCATGGTCACCGGGCCCGGTCTCCGGCGTCGGGAAGCTCGGCGGCCGTTTGGCTCTGCTCAGCGCCATACACGGCATATCCGCCAGTGAGAACCGGGTACCGGGGCCGCTGGGGGAGTTCCGGAGGGAGGTCCGTCTCGGGATCGAGGCAGTGTGTGGGTGGCCGCTCGGTCCCGTTCTGCGCCTGAGCGTCGACGATCACATCCGGCCGCGTCCCGCCGTCGATAATCTTCACGTAGTAGCCGTGGTTCTTCGCCGTCCCTTCGCCCTCCGGCACGATCGCGGTGAACAACGCGACGTTCCCGGCGACCTTCAGACACGTCACGTCGGCCCGTCCCTGCGCGACTAGTGTGCCGTCCGCTCGCTCGTGCCGGTAAAGGAACTGGCCGTGCGCTGATCCGTCCGCGGCCGAAACCGCCGAGACGCCGAACCAGATCCGGTGCCTAACCACGTTGGGCTCGTCGTACACGAAATGTCCCATCCCGGCGACCACCGACCACCCGGCTGCGGCGGTCTTCGGCTCGGACTGCTGGGCCCACGCCACCGAGGGCCACGCCGCGACCACCACGGCTGCCACCGCCCCCAACACCGTCGTACGCGAACCAGAGATGAACATGTCACTCCTTTGAGCAAGCGGTTGGCTGACGTGAACCAGCATCACCACATGCCCAGGCGACCTCATCCCCCCGCCGAGCCAGCCGCATCCCTCAGCCAGGGGAACCGACGCCAAGCGCACGTGCCGCGCGGAAAGGGGTGGCCGCCGGGGGCCGTGGAAGGCGGGGTGTCCGGGGCGCGGGCATGCCCGGTCTCCGTGAACTCCGCCTCGCCGGTCAGTTGTCCGGCCGGCACCGCCGACCCGGTCAGCGCCGCAGGAGCCGGATCGTCTCGTCCCAGAGGAGTTCGGCGTTCTTGTCGTCGATGGCGTACGGGAGCACGCCGCTCATGCCGTCGGCCCGCTCGGCGATGACCAGGGCCTCGTTGCCGTCCTCGAAGTAGCGTCCGGTCACGCCGTCGACCTCGGGGGAGGCGGCCAGCAGGACCGAGGTGGCCGCGCCCTGCTGCGGGGTCTTCCAGCCTGGTGGCACCTCCAGGCGGTTGCCCTGCTCGTCCACCGCACCGACGTAGCGCAGTTGCGCGTCGTCGAGGTGCCGTTGCAGGTTGGTCATGATGCCGCCGGGGTGCAGGGCGTTGGCCGTGACCCCGTCGACGGCCCACTGTCGGGCCAGGGCGACGGTGAACAGGATGGTCGCGGTCTTCGACTGGCCGTACGCCGACCAGGCCTCGTAGGGCCGGTCGGTGAAGTGGATGTCGTCGAAATCGACCGGGGACTGCTGGTGGGCCGAGGAGCTGACGACGACGATCCGGGCGCCCTGCGCAGCGGCGAGCGCGTCGTGCAGGCCCAGGGTCAGCGCGGCGTGACCGAGGTGGTTGATGGCGAACTGGGCCTCCCAGCCCTCGGTGGTCCTGGTCAGCTCCGGCAGGGCCATGACGCCGGCGTTGTTGACCAGGATGTGCAGCGGGCCCGTCCAGGTATTGACGAAGGCGTCGAGGGAGGTGCGATCGGCCAGGTCGAGCCGGGCGACCCGGACCGCGCCGTGCGCCCCGCCCGCCGTGATGTCGGCTGCGGCGCGCTCGCCGGCGACGGTGTCGCGGACGGCCAGCGTCACCTCGGCGCCGGCGTTGGCCAGCGCCCGGACGGTCTCCAGGCCGATCCCGGACGCGCCGCCGGTGACCACGGCCCGCCGGCCGCTGAGGTCGACGCCGCCGATCACCTCAGCGGCGGTCGACCGGGCGGAGTAAGGGGTGATGATTCGTGACATTTCGGAACTCCTTGGACGCAGGGATGCAGCGTGAGGGTGCGGTGGGGTGGGCGGCGGGTCAGCCCGCGGCGCGGCAGATCAGCCGCAGGGCCCGGCGGATCCGGTCGCGGAACTCGTCCCTGGTGGCCGAGGTCGATTTCCAGGTCAACGCGGCGGAGAAGAGCAGGTCCATCACGTCGTCCGCCGTCAGGCCACCGTCGAGCAGGCCGGGCGGGGCGAGAGCGTCGACGTGGGCGCGCAGTGCCGCCCGGGCCCGCTCCTGGTAGTCGTGGAACATCGAGCCCAACTGGGGCCCGCTGTTCTCGAGCAGCTCGTTGAGGTCGCGGGCCACCTGGGTGTCGATGTACGGGCCCATCAGCGCATCCAGCCCCGCCACGATCCGCTCGTCGAAGCTCAGCGCCTGGTCGCCGAAGCGCGCCTGCATGGCCTGCTGGGCGCGTTCCATGACGCCCTGCATGGTGGCGCGGTACAGCTGCTCCTTGGTGGGGAACATCAGGTACAGGCCCGGCCGGGAGATGCCGGCCGCCTTGGCGACCGCCTCCATCGACGTCTTCTGGAACCCGTAGCGCCCGAACACCCCGACCGCCGCTGCAAGGACAGCGGCGCGCTTCGGGTCTTCGTGCTCCATCTCCACGCTGCTCACGTTAGACAGCGTAGACAGGTTTCGGAAATCTGTCTAACCCGTCAGGTCATCCGAGCCGGCGGCGGTGGGACCTGCTGGGGTCGCTCGGGCGGCTGGGGTCGATGTGTCGAGGCCGGTCGGGTTCGTCGGGGCGCAGCGGGGCGAGGCTGTCGGTGAGCGCGTCGATGATCTGGTCGGTGGCCCGGCGGGCGGCGCCGGGGCCGCTGGCGGCTGCCTCGTGCAGGTCGATGGGTGCGCCGAAGTGCACCCGGATCACCGGACGGCGCCACAGCGCGCGGGCGACGCCGCGCAGCATGCCCCGGGGCGCGCGGTAGGGCAGCACCTCGTGGGCGCCCCACTGGGCGACCGGGATGACCGGGGCGGCGCAGGCCAGGGCGAGCCGCGCGGCGCCGGTCTTGCCGCGTTCGGGCCATATGCCGGGGTCGAGGCTGATGCGCCCCTCCGGGTAGATGAGGATCACCGATCCTCCCGCGACGGCGGCGGTGGCGGCCTCCAGGGCCCGGTGCACCGCATCGGTGCCCCGGTCGACGCGGATGTGCCCGGCGTGGCGCATGAGGGAGCCGAACACCGGGGCGCGGAACAGCCCGGCGGTCGCCATGATCCGGGGGGCGATGCCGCGGGTCTGGCAGGCGGCGGCCATCACCACGGGGTCGAACGGGCTGATGTGGTTGGCGGCCAGCACCAGCGGTCCGCGGCGCAGGTGCGCGGGGACGTCGCCGGTGACCTCGAGGCGGGCCACCAGGCCGACCAGGGCTCGGGCCAGCAGTTGGGCGGCGCGCCAGATCAGCGGCGGTTGCCAGGGGGAGTGCGCGGTGTCCATCAGCGCGCCATCGTCGCACGCGCGAGCGGTGCCGCGAGGGCGGGTCGGCCGGTTGCCGCCGGGCCCGGCGGCCCGGGTGATCAAGGTCATTGGTCCCGGGCCGGTTCGGGCCGCCCGACCCTGCCCGCTCCTCTACGACGAGCAGTAGTATTTACTACGTCTCGTAGTACGACATGGCTGGGGGTTCCAGGTGGACGCGTTGGACGTCGCCCGATGGCAGTTCGGTGTCACCACCGTCTACCACTTTCTCTTCGTTCCGCTGACCATCGGCCTGTCCGTGCTGGTGGCGATCCTGCAGACGTTGTGGCACCGCACCGGCAACGAGCGTTACCTCAAGCTCACCAAGTTCTACGGCAAGCTCTTCCTCATCAACTTCGCGATGGGCGTGGTCACCGGCATCGTGCAGGAGTTCCAGTTCGGCATGAACTGGAGCGACTACTCCCGCTTCGTCGGCGACATCTTCGGCGCGCCCCTGGCCATCGAGGCGCTGGTCGCGTTCTTCCTCGAATCCACCTTCATCGGCCTGTGGATCTTCGGCTGGGACCGGCTGCCCAAGCGAGCACACCTGGCCAGCATCTGGGCCGCCGCGATCGGCACGAACCTCAGCGCGTACTTCATCCTCGCCGCGAACTCGTTCATGCAGAACCCGGTCGGCTACAAGGTCAACCCGGACACCGGCCGCGCCGAGCTGACCGACTTCCCGGCCGTGCTGACCAACAAGGTCGCCCTGATCACCTTCCCGCACACCCTGGCCGGCTCGTTCCTGGTCGCCGGGTCGCTGGTCGCCGCCGTCGGCCTGTGGCACCTGATCCGCAACCGCGACTCCGCCGACACCGGCGCCTACCGCTTCGCTGCGAAGTTCGGTTCCTGGGTGGTCCTGGTCGCCTCCGCCGCCGTGCTGTTCACCGGCGACATCCAGGGCAAGATCATGACCGAGGTCCAGCCGATGAAGATGGCCGCCGCCGAGGGCCTCTACACCACCGAGAGCCCCGCCTCGTTCTCCGTGCTCACCGTCGGCAGCCTCGACGGCAGCCGCGAGGTGCTCGCCATCAAGATCCCGTACCTGCTGTCGTACCTGGGCACCGGCGACCCCCACGGCACCGTGCACGGCATCAACGACCTCCAGGCCCAGTACGCCACCCAGTACGGCGCCGGCAGCTACACCCCGATCATCCCGGTCACCTACTGGAGCTTCCGCTTCATGATCGCCTTCGGGATGGCCGCCGCCGCGATCGCCCTGCTGGTGCTCTGGAGCCAGCGCAAGGGCCGCACGCCCACCAGCAGGTGGCTGCTGCGCGCCGGGATGGTCATGCCGGTGCTGCCGCTGCTGGCCAACTCCTTCGGCTGGATCTTCACCGAGATGGGCCGCCAGCCGTGGATCGTCTTCGGCGAGATGCTCACCCGCAACGGCGTGTCCCGCAGCGTCTCGCTGGCCGAGGTGCTCACCTCGTTCACCGCCTTCACGCTGATCTACGCCACCCTCGCGGTGATCGAGGTCAAGCTCCTGCTGCGCTACGCCCGCGCCGGCGTACCCGACGTCACCGAGACGCCCCCGTCCGACGACACCGACGACGCCGAGCGTCCGCTCGCCTTCGCCTACTGATCACCGGAGCCTGCCGTGGACCTCACCACCATCTGGTTTCTCCTCATCGCCGTGCTCTTCACCGGCTACTTCATCCTGGAGGGCTTCGACTTCGGCGTGGGCATGCTGCTGCCCGTGCTCGGCCGCGACGACCGGGAACGACGGGTCCTGATCAACACGATCGGCCCGGTCTGGGACGGCAACGAGGTGTGGCTGATCACCGCCGGCGGCGCGATGTTCGCCGCCTTCCCCGAGTGGTACGCCACCCTCTTCTCCGGCTTCTACCTGCCGCTGCTGCTGATCCTGCTGGCCCTGATCGGCCGCGGGGTGGCCTTCGAGTACCGGCACAAGCGCCCCGAGGTGTCCTGGAAGCGTCGCTGGGACGCGGCGATCGTGGTCGGCTCGCTGCTGCCGGCGTTCCTGTGGGGCGTCGCCTTCGCCAACATCCTGCGCGGTGTGCCGCTGGACGCCGAGCACGAGTACGTCGGTGGCCTGGTCGACCTGCTGCACCCGTACGCCCTGCTCGGTGGCGCGACCACCCTGGCGCTGTTCGTCACCCACGGCGCGGTGTTCATCGCCCTGAAGACCGCCGGCGAGATCCGCGAGCGCGCCAGCGCCCTCGCGGTGCGCCTCGGCGTCGGTGCCGCCGTGCTCGCGGTGGGCTTCCTGGCCTGGACGCTGAGCATCCGCTCCAGCGCGGCCGCCGTCGTGCTCGCCGTCGGCGCGGCCCTCGCCCTGCTCGGTGGCCTCGCCGCCGCCCGGGTACGCCGGGAGGGCTGGGCGTTCACCGGCACCGCCGTGGCGATCGGGCTGGCGGTGGCGACCCTGTTCGCGGCGCTGTTCCCGAACGTGCTGCCCTCCACCCTGGACGCGGCGGGCACGTTGACCGCCACCAACGCCGCCTCCACCCCCTACACCCTGAAGATCATGACCTGGGTGGCGGTGATCTTCACCCCGGTCGTGCTGGCCTACCAAGGCTGGACCTACTGGGTGTTCCGCAAGCGGATCGGCGTGGCCAACATCCCGCAGCACTGACCGCCGGGGCGCGGGGTCGGTTCCGACCCCGCGCCCCGGCCGTTAATTCGGCGGCCCCCCGAAGATCCATCCCGCTAGGGTGTTCCGATGCCCGCCACCGTGCACGTACGCGAACTCACCGCCGACGACCTGGCCGACGCCTGGGAGCTGGGCCGGTTCGCCTTCGGGTCCGACCCGCAGCGCCCATCGCACGCCACCGCCACGGTGCCCGGCCTGACCCGCTACGGCGCGTTCGACGACACCGGCCGGCTCGTCGGCAAGGCCGTCGACCTGCACCACGACCAGTGGTGGTCCGGGCGGGCCGTGCCCGCGGCCGACGTCGGCGGCGTGGCGGTCGCCCCCGAGGCCCGCGGCCGGGGCGTGGCCCGCGGCATGCTCACCGCCCTGCTGCGGGGCGCCCGCGAGCGCGGCGCGGCGATCAGCGCGCTGTACCCGACCGTCGCCGCCCCCTACCGTGCCTGCGGCTGGGAGGCCGCCGGGGTGCTGCGCACCGTCGACCTGGCCACCGCCGCGCTGCCCCGGCACCGGCCGGATCCCCGGTTGACCGTCCGGGCCGGCACGCCCGCCGACCTGCCCGCCGTCATGGCCCTGTACGAGCGGGTCACCCGGCACCGCAACGGCCCGCTGACCCGCCGGGGCGAGCTGTTCGACTTCTTCGCCGCCGACCGCGGCCTGCCCGGCGACGCGCTCACCCTCGTCGAGGACGGCGGCGACCTGGTGGGTTACGCCAGCTGGGAACGGGGCCGTGGCTACGGCGCCGACTCGGTGCTGACCGTCGACGAGGCCCTGGCGACCACCGCCGAGGCCGCCCGGGAACTCGTCGGCGTGCTCGGCAGCTGGGCCAGCGTCGCACCGACCCTGCGACTGTGCCCGCTCGACGGCGACGCCGTGAGCGTCCACCTGCCGCTGGAGTTGGTCCGCGAGCACGAACGGAACCTGTGGATGCACCGGCCGGTGGACGTGGCCCGGGCGGTCCGCATGCGTGGTTGGCCGGCCCACGCCCGCGGCGCCGTCGAGTTCACCCTCGCCGACGCCGTCGCCGACTGGAACGCCGGCACCTGGCGGTTGAGCGTCGCCGACGGCGCCGGTGAGCTGACCCGGATCGGTGGCGAGGCGGACCTGCGGCTGGACGTGCGCGGCTTCGCGCTGCTCTACGCCGGCGCCGCCCGCGCCCGGTCGGTCGCCGAGGCGGGCCTGCTGCACGCCGCCGGCGCCGACCCGGACGCCCTGGATCTGCTGGGCGCCGGAGGCCCGGCGCAGCTGCTCGACTACTTCTGACCGACCGTCGCGGCGACGCCCGGGATCGCTGCCAGTTCGGCGTTCGCGCGCTGGGTGACCAGGGTGAGGACCCGGGCGGCGGCGCTGGAGTCGTCGGCCGGGAGGTCCGCGTACAGCCGGGCGGTGATGCCCGCGACGGCGTCGGAGACGCGACCCTGCACGGCGTGACCGGCGTCGGTGAGCCACACCCGCGGCTCCTCGGCGCCCGCTGGCGCGCGGTCGCCGACCTGGCCGGTCGGGGGCTCGTCGTACGAGC